>JAJSLI010000137.1 GCA_021272315.1 Methylacidiphilales bacterium
CGACCGAGGGCCTCGATTTCGCGCCATTGATGCTCGCGATAGGGGAGGGTGACGCGCGGCGATTCGTAAATGCGCGTCACGCTCATGTGGAAGTCGAATTTCACCTCGGACTCTTCGTGTTCGCCGGTGATCGGCGCGGCGGTGATGGGGTCGGAGGTGGCGGCGAGGGGGATGTGGCCTTCGCCGGCGAGGAGGCCGGAGGTGGCGTCAAGCCCGACCCAGCCCGCGCCGGGGAGATAGACCTCGGTCCAGGCGTGGAGGTCGGTGAAGTCGGCCTCGGGTCCCGCCGCGCCGCCATCGACCGGCTTGACGTCGGCGGTGAGCTGGATCAGGTAGCCCGAAACGAACCGGGCGGCGAGGCCGAGTTGGCGGCAGACTTGGACGAGAAGCCAGGCGGAGTCGCGGCAGGAACCGCTCTTGAGGGCGAGTGTTTCCTCGCAGGTCTGGACGCCGGGCTCGAGCCGGACGATGTACGCGACCTCGTTGTGGACCAGGCCGTTGAGGTCAACGAGGAAGTCGATGGTGTTGCGTTTTGTGCGGGGCACTTGGTTGAGCAGACTGCGCAGGCGCGGCCCGAGGGTTTCGAGCTCGAGGTAGGGCCTGAGTTCATGGGCCAGGATGGCGTCGTAGGAGAAGGGAAATTCCTTCGCCTTTTCCTCGAGGAAGAAGTCGAAGGGGTTGATCGTCGCCATGTCGGCGGTGAGTTCGACCTCGACCTTGAATTCGTCGGTCTTTTCCGGAAAGACGAGCCGGGCCTGGAAGTTGCCCTGGGGATCCTGCTGCCAGTTGATGAAATGGGTCTTCGGCTTGATGTGGAGCGCGTAGCTTAGGATGGGGGTGCGGCAATGGGCGGCGGGACGCAGGCGAACGACCTGAGGGCCGAGTTCAATCGGCTTTTCGTAGCGGTAATGAGTGACGTGACTGAGTGCGACATGAATGGACATAAGACTCCTCTCTAAGCGAGCAGCAGGAACTATCCCTCACTTGGGGGAAAAGTCACGAGGGAATGGCGGAGTGGGTCAGTTTGGAAATTACGAAGGCGGTAATTGTTCAAGCGCTAGTCGTTTGTAATGTTCGATGATTTCTTGGACTGACTTTGCCCGCCATTCGGTCATATCCGTTTCGACCTTTGCCAAACTTGGAGAGTCGAACTTTACTACGTAATCCCTGTCTGAATTGCGTCGGATTCGTCGGGGGGTTTTTAGCTCAGTAGGCAAAGGGTTCGGCTGAGGTTCGAGAAGGTAATATTTTTTGCCCTTCAAATACGCTAATTGCGCTTCTCTGACTCTCTCGGCAGAACCGACTAACTCTTCGAGCTCTAGGTCTTTACGAATTTTTACAACTAGTTCTTGCTCGCGCCATTGTAGCACTTCCAACTTTTTTGCTGGATATGAGCGGCGAATGTAGCAGGTCATCCTTTCTCTAATTTAACAACGCGATCACTTCTTCCAAGCTCCAAACGTGGTCAGAAACGCCTGCTTCCATCGCGGGATGGATACGAGTCTGATCCCTCGACAATTCTTCGACATCGCTACGCTCGCTCAGAATGACGTTTTACCAGCGGCGGTTTCACCGCCGGGAAGGGCTCGGGATGACGGAGTGTTTACCGCTGTTCCACTGGGCCATCCGGCCGTTGCTCGTGCGAATGACCTATTCTGACCAGCCAAGGCCGGCACAGAAAAAGCAGCCAGGCCAGGAGCAAAAGGACGAGGGCGATGGCGCGGACAACGGGGGACTTGAACATGCGTGGCCGTGAAATTATTTCACCGCCAGACTCACTTCCTGCTTCCCGTGCACCACGCCGGGAAGCTGCGCGCTCAGCTCCAGCCACACCTGCTCGGGGAGGGGAACCGTTGTTTCGGACGAATTGCTGCCCTCCATCACGTCGCGCACCGATCCGGGGAGGGCGGGCATTTCCCGGTCTCGCACCACTTCCCCCTCGGCGGCTGAAACCGCCTGCACATAGACGCGGTCCTGCATCCTGCGCTGGTTGAAAAGATTGATCATTTCATCCACGGTCCGCGCGTTCTGGATTTCGCGCGTCAACCGGTCATCGTTCAGTTCCGCGGAGCCGCCGACGCGGATGGCGACCGTCCCCGACTTGATGTTTTCCGGCAGGGTGAGCGCGAAGCTTTGCGAGGTGCGCGCGCCGTATTCCTCACGCAGATCGACCGTGACGTGAACCTGTCCGTTCGGCTCCACTTCGCGCTCGTCGGTGTGGATCGACTCGATCGTCCAGTTCTGCATCCGCTCCTGCGTGTCGAAGGAAACCTGGAGGTTCTTCGCCGTCAGGTGCTCGTCGGTCTGGCTGAAAAGTTTTTGCAGTGGCGTCAGCGTGTTCGTGAGCAGGTCCGGCAGCGTGTCGTCCTCGCCGCTGAAAATTCCGTCGAGTTTGAGCGCCGGGTGGCCCGCGAACTCGAGCTCGCCGGTCATGTGCACCGAAAGCGTCCGGGCCATCTGCAGCGAATTGCTCAACGCGCTGTTCAAGGCCGCCCCGATCAACATGGGGGTCAGGACCGGGTGCGGCGCGAACCACCCCTTGAGGTCGGGCAGCTTTTCGCCGTCATGGGTCCGCTCGATCAGGTAAGTCGCCAGCGGCGGAGGGTCTCCCAGCACGCCCGCGATGGCCGAGACGCGGTCCTGGTAAATCGTGCCCACAATCGCGCCGGTATTGGTCATCTTGTAGGGCGTTTCATAGCTCGGCACAGTCGTCACCACCTCCGCGCCAGCCATGGGCAGCGCGGAATCGCCGAACCCGAACATCGGATGTCCGAAAGCGAGAATGCGGTTGCCGCTCCGCCACGTGCAGGTGCCGGTCGCCGCGACGTTAATGTCACCGCTCATCAACACCGCCGCCAGTGGTGAGCCTGGCTTGATTTCCATCGCCTGCTTCGATGCGCCCGCATTGGCGGGGTCCATTTCCCCTCCGCCGGGAACGGTGACGAAGAGGCTGTTGCCCAGGCCAAAATGGTCCAGCAGCCGCGAAAAAATATCGGGCCGGATGCCGCTGACGGAGAGCGGCACAGCCAGGGCCGAGAAACCGGGCTCCCCGCTGGTTACGTTCCTCGGCAGGATCGAGGTGAAATTCATCAACGGCAAGGGCACAGGTTGCTGCTGCGCCTGCGGGACCGGGCGGACCAGATTTTCCACCTTCATCATGTCGGCGATGGGAGTGAACCCGCACTGGCCGTCTTTTTCGAACGTGGCAATGCGCAGCGAAAGGGCGCCGACCAGTTTCCCATCCACGTAAAGCGGACTGCCGCTCATCCCATGGACCGCGCCGGTCAAGCGGGTCCTTTCATCGACGAGGCGCCCGATGATCAGGTCGAGACCCGGTCCCAGCGCGTTTTTGGCCACCCCGACGACCTCGGTTTGCAGGGGCACAATCTCGTTGCCCTTCATCACCGTGTAGGTCAGGCCGTGCATTCCCGGCTTGATTTGGTCGACAGGGAGAATTTCGGGCTGTGCCGGCGGACTATCCGCGGCCATCAAGGGCAGTCCCAGCCACAAAGCCCCGCTGAGAATCAAAAGGCTTCTCGACAAGACGCTCATCAAGTCGGGGTTGTAGCATCTTGCGTGCAGAAAAGCGCTCTGAAAAATGATCCCTAAGTTTTTGTAACCCAATTCTATTTGGGATCATTTATTCCGGCTAATAGTCATCCTTGCATAAACGTAATACTTGACTGTTCGGTTAAGCTGCTCCATAGTAACGGTACTTAATACAATCATCATGAGCATCTCGCCCATCATCTTCACATTCGCTCCGGTTCCCCTTTCAAGCGATCTCAATCCGCTGGCTCACGCAGCCATCCTTGCCCGGCGTCGTCAGGCCGAAAACGTTACCGTTTCCAAGCCACGTCACCGCATCCGTCCTCCGGTCGCCAAAGCCACTGTGCCTGCGTTGGCCTGACCACTGCAAAATCGGGTTAGTTACGTCCCGTTTTTGTAGCGTCCCATAGTATTCCAAACTCCGCTCTGTTCGGCGCCAGTGCGATGCCGCATGGATAATGCGTGGATCGCCCCATTTGCGACTTGCATTGCCCCGTAGTTTTGCTGGTCTCGTTGTTCCACCCCCAAGCCATGAAAACTCTCAATGTCGGAATGATCGGCTACAAGTTTATGGGTCGCACCCATTCGAATGCGTGGCGCCAGGTTGATAAATTTTTTTCCGTGCCGGCCAAGCCCGTCCTGCACACCGTCTGCGGACGAGACGCCGCCGGCGTGAAGAAAGCCGCCAAGCAACTCGGCTGGAGCCATGTCGCCACCCGCTGGCAGGACGTCGTTGCGAATCCCGAGATCGACATTCTCGACATCAACACGGCCAACGATACCCACGCCCAGATCGCCATTGCCGCGGCTCGGGCGGGCAAGCATGTCCTCTGCGAGAAACCGCTCGCCATGAACGTGCGCGAAGCCGAAGCCATGCTGGCCGCCGTCAAGAAGGCCGGCGTCGTCCACATGGTCTGCCATAATTATCGCCGCATTCCCGCCATTGTCCTGGCCCGGAAAATGATCGCAGCTGGTGACCTCGGCAAAATCTATCACTATCGCGCGCGCTACCTGCAGGACTGGATCGTCGATCCCGAATTTCCGCTCGTGTGGCGTCTCCAGGGCAAGATCGCCGGGAGCGGCACCCACGGCGACATCAACGCCCACATCATCGATCTTGGCCGCTACCTCGTCGGCGAGTTTGCCGAAATCTGCGGTCATCTTGAAACCTTCATCAAGGAGCAGCCCATCGCCGGGACGAAGAAAAAGGGCCGGGTCACCGTCGACGATGCTGCCCTCACCATCGGCAAATTCAAGAACGGCGCTTTGGCCTGTCTCGAAGCCAGCCGCTTCGCCTTGGGCCGCAAGAACCACATTCAGGTCGAGGTCAACGGCAGCAAAGGTTCGCTCGTTTTTGATTTCGAGGACATGAACCGGCTCAGGTATTACAACGACGCCGACCCGGTTGACCGCAAGGGCTACCGCGATATCCTCGTCACCGAAGGCGTCCACGCCTACGCGAGTGCCTGGTGGCCACCCGGCCACATCATCGGTTACGAGCACACGTTCGTTCACACCGTCGCCGACTTCATCCAGGCCGTCGTCAAGGGCAAGTCGGTCCAACCCACTTTCGAGGACGGCCTGCAAAACCAGAAAGTCCTCGCTGCGGTCGAGAAATCAGCCAAGACGCGCCGCTGGGTCAAAGTCTGAACAAAATTCAGCGACGGTCATAGACCGCCGCAACACTAAAAAAGGAAAAAAACATGTCACGTCCCGTCACTCTTTTCACCGGCCAGTGGGCCGACCTTCCGCTCGCCACCCTCGCTCCCAAAGTCAAGGCCTTCGGTTACGATGGCGTCGAAATCGCCTGCTGGGGCGACCACTTCGACGTCGGTCTCGCCCAGGACAAGAAATACTGCGACGACCGCAACGCCCTTCTCGCCAAGCACGGCCTCAAGACCTGGGCCATCTCGAGCCATCTTGTCGGCCAGGCCATCTGCGACAACATCGACGAGCGCCACAAGTCCATCCTGCCCCCTCACGTCTGGGGCGACGGCAAACCGGCCGACGTCCAGAAGCGCGCCGCCGAGGAAATGATCAAGACCGCCCACGGCGCGAAGAACCTCGGCGTCAAGGTCGTCAACGGCTTCACCGGCTCCAAGATATGGTCGCTGCTCTACAGCTTTCCGCCGGTCAACGACGCGCAGATCGAGGACGGCTTCGCCGACTTCGCCAAGCGCTGGAACCCGATCCTCGACGAGTTCAAGAAAGCAGGCGTCCGCTTTGCCCTCGAAGTCCACCCGACCGAAATCGCTTTTGACATTGTCAGCGCCGAGCGCGCGCTCAAGGCCCTCAATCACCGCCCCGAGTTCGGCTTCAATTACGACCCGTCGCATCTCGGCTACCAGGGCGTCGATTACGTCCGCTTTATCCAGAAATTCGGCGATCGCATCTATCATGCCCACATGAAGGATGTCTACTGGTCCTCCGTTCCCACGGAAGCCGGCGTCTTCGGCGGCCACACCAAGTTCGGCGACCCGCGCCGTTTCTGGGAGTTTCGCTCGCTGGGCCGCGGCTGCGTCAAGTTCGAGGAGATCGTCCGCGCCCTCAACCAGATCAACTACCAGGGGCCGCTTTCGGTCGAGTGGGAAGACATCGGTATGGATCGCGAGCACGGCGCCACCGAGGCCGCCGCGTTCCTGCGGAAACTCGACTTCGCGCCGAGCAAAGTCGCGTTCGACGCCGCGTTTGAGAAGAAATAGGTCCTGCAGACAGCAGTACAGGCAGGTCTCGCATTCCAAAAAGCCGTGCCTCCGTTTTTACAGTTCTTGAAAACACATAAGATACGCTAATGATGGCGCCCTTATTTTTATCATTAAACTAATATGGACAGCTCAAAAGTTCGGTACTTGATTCTTTCTTTTGTTTGGATGTTTCCGATCACGCCGATTCCGGCACAGGAGAAAGATGCGATACCAAGCGGACAAATTTACCAAGATGCCTCTCAACCGGTGGAAGCTCGAATCGACGATCTTTTGCCGCGCCTCACACTGGAGGAAAAAATCAATCTCATCGGGGGAGGAGCGTACATGCAAACGCATGCCGTCAGCCGCCTGGGGATTCCCGAGTTTCGAATGACCGATGGGCCCTTTGGCGTCCGCGCGGGCCCCAGCCGGGTGTACGCGTGCGGCTTGGCGCTGGCGGCGTCATGGGATATCGATCAGGCGCGCAAGGTGGGGGTTGCCTTGGGGCGCGACTGCCGCGCGCGGGGCATTAACATTCTCCTCGCTCCGGGGATGAATCTTTATCGGGCGCCGTTCAGTGGCCGCAACTTTGAGTATTTTGGCGAGGATCCTCTCTTAACGGGAGAGCTTGGCTGCGCCTATATCCAGGGAGTCCAATCCCAAGGAGTGGCCGCCACCATGAAACATTTTGTGGCGAACGAACAGGAATTCAACCGCCGGGGGCTAAACTCCGAAGTCGATGAACGCACGTTACGGGAGTTGTATCTGAAACCTTTCGAAATGGCGGTCAAGAAAGCGGGTGTCTGGTGCGCGATGGATTCGTATAATCCGCTCAATGGCACCCATACGACGGAAAGCGATTGGTTAAACAATCAAGTCCTCAAGGGGGAGTGGGAGTTCAAGGGCTTGGTCATGTCCGACTGGAAAGCGGCGGTAAGCACGCTGGCCACCGCCAACGGCGGGCTCGATCTTGAAATGCCGAGTCCTAAATTTTTGAACTCGCAGGCCTTGCAACCATTGATCAACGCCGGGCAGGTGACCCAGGCCACTCTCGACGACAAAGTGCGCCGTATCTTTCGCGTGGTCTTTTCCATGGGTTGGATGGATCGGCCTCAGTTGGACAATTCGATTCCGAAGGATGATCCTCAAAACGACCAGGTGGCGCTCGACGGAGCACGGGAGGGAATTGTCCTGCTCAAAAACAGCGGAAATATCCTTCCGCTCAACCCGATGAACGTCAAAAAGGTTGTCGTGCTGGGGCCTAATGCAGATCCCGCTGTGGCCGTTGGCGGTGGCAGTGCGCACGCCAATTACACCCACGCGGTCAGCGTTTTCCAGGGACTCAAGGATGTTGCCGGCCCCAATGTTGACGTCATTCGCGTACCGTGGAGTATCTTGCCCACGGGAACTGACATTGCCGCGCCCGGCAAAACACCCTTGGCATCTACGACCTATGGAGCGGAAGGAAATCCACCGTTTCCCCCGGCCTCGATTGACGACATCAAATCTGCCGATGTCGCAGTTATTTGCGTCGGTTACAACGGGCAGTCCGCGCGCACCGGTCCCGACTGGGAAGGTGAGGATAAGGATCGCGCCTACGATTTGCCGCCGGGTCAGGTAGCGATGATCGAGGCGGTGGTAAAGCTTAATCCCCACACAGTGGTTATTCTCAACGCCGGTGGAAGCGTGGCGACTGCGGGCTGGATCGGCGACGTCCCCGTGCTTCTCGATGCCTTTTATCCCGGCCAAGCCGGAGGAACAGCCCTGGCGGAGATTCTTTTCGGCAAGGTCAATCCTTCAGGAAAGTTGCCGTTCTCATGGGAAAAGCGTTGGGAAGACTGCGCCGCCTACGGAAACTTTCCGACGGAGGCCTCGAAAGGTAATGACTACAAGGAAGGCGTTTTTCTTGGATACAGATGGTTTGACAGGAAGGGAATCGAGCCTCTTTTCCCATTTGGATTTGGGCTCAGTTACACCACCTTTGCCTATTCCAACCTGGAACTTCAGTCATCCCCCTCGGGCGATTTTACCGCCACGTTTACCGTTCAAAACAACGGAACCGTTCCCGGCGCCGAGATTGCCCAGCTCTATGTGGCTCCCCCTTCCACCGGAGTTCCACGACCCATGCACGAATTAAAGGGCTTTGTTCGGACCGCTCTTCAGCCGGGCGAGAGCAAGCAGGTTGGCATCACCGTCGCCCGGGAAGATCTGGGCTACTGGGATCCCGCGACGAAGAAGTGGACGGTTACCCCCGGCCAATATCAAATCGAAGTGGGTTCTTCCTCCCGTGATCTGGGATTGAAAGGCAGTGTGACGCAAGTTGAGAAACCCAACTGATATCCTCACCGTGTAGGATGGGTGCGACTATTTTTCATACATTTCCCAGTAAGGAGTAGCCCAGTTTTGGCCATATACCTCATTAAGCTTTTCTAAGTGATTATCTCCCATTTGAGCCTTAATCTCATCAAGATAGCTCAAAAAATCCGCCTCATTAGTTCTTGAAAAAACCTTGGTTCCATATTTTTTGATCTCTTGTGTAAATGTACCTGTATTGAGAATGCCAAACATTTGTTTGTCTACGAATATTGCGCTAGAATAAGGCAATAGCGTTGAAATCATATCAATGTCGCTGACCATCCCAGCATTAGGAGGAGTCTTCTGACCGCCATGAGCAGCAGCATGGGCTAAATGAGCCCAAAGAAGAGCACTTATCCTAACGAAGGGTATTTCTAACATTTCGCGTGAAGTCAAAAAAGACGCAATTTGGGTAAGTTCCTCTCCTGGATTATCAGCATGAATATAGTTGCCAAGGGAGGCAAATAAGACGTTCTCTTCTCCCATTGTTATAGACATCATTTCTCCAACTCCGAGGTTAAGATTGCCTATCCTACAAGATAAGAGTCTAGCAATCGAATCTAGGTAATTCTTAACAACCATACGTCCGTAGGCAAGGCCCTCTTCGGTAAACCAATCGTTTAATGTCTTGGTCTTCTCGGTTTTCCATCTTTCAAAAACTTCTGAGATAGCCTGATGGGCTTTCTGTCTCGAATTGCAAATACCGTCGATTTCCTCATCAGAAATAGCAGAGTTAAGTGATATTCGAAATCTGTCGTTCCACTCATTAATACTGCCGTGCAACACACTGGTTGGTTTTCCAACAAAAACGTATTTTTCGCGTGTTATATATGGTTGAAATCTTTGTTCGATTTGAAAACGTCGAATGGTAGCTGGATCATAAAACGTAATGCCATGAGATAAGTGTTCATACATCTTTTTATGAGATTGATAATGATAAAGAGCCGATTCATTTCTGTGGAATGCCGAATCTGGACACACGATAAGCTGGGCCTTGGTAAGCAATTCTAGTTTCTCAAATAAAGTAAAATAAAATGTATCGATCTTGTGTTTCTTGCCAAGTTTATCGTTCACGGCCTTCATCATTTCGCTTATCGCGAACTGATCTAAATAAATAACTCTTTTCTGCAAATCGGGTAGTTTAAAGGACATGGAAAACCAGCATTCTCGGCATCGCCGGGTATAACCGTTGCCTGAGATTAGCAAAACACCAAAGCAATCGGTTTTTTTGCATTTTGGACAAGCCAAGAATGGTGGCGATATAAAGCCTTTGGAATCGAAAATTCTTTTCTTTCCATTCATTATATTTCGATTTAAGGGTTCGCCTTCAGCCCCTCGGCTTGGGCCAGCTTCCGCTGATTCGCATCAAAGGAAAGAAATTCTCCGGCTCCGCATTCAAGCGCAGCCGCTACATGGAGAATATCGAAGGACCGGTGGCCTCCCGCCAGGGTGTAGGTGGTTGAAAGCCGCCGGGCCTCAGTCAACACGGCGGCCAGGTTACAGGGAGTCACGACCAATCGCCCGGACTTGCGATCCATCTCAAATGCAGCCTGAAAAAGAGCAATCTGGGCTGCTGAAAAAAGTTTGCGCCAGCCCGCGAAACGCAGCGCATTTTCCAACTCGAATTCATTGAGGATGGAAAGGGTCAGGGGCTGAGTGAGTTTCCGAACGCATCCCAAGGCCTTGGCGGTGTGCAGATCGCTTCCGTAAAGTGCAAAAAGGAAACTCGTATCGCAAAAGACCGGCTTCACGGCTTAAAAACTTCCCCGGCTGTCGGCAAGGAGTGACTTTGATTGCCAAGCGGTCAAAACCGGCAAGGTTTTTCGCTCCAACCGCAAGGCAGCGCTTTGCGTCCAATCGACTTGGCGTGGCTTGAGTTTTTCTGGCACCAGGCGCGCGATGACCTTTCCCCGTCTGCTGATGGTCACCTCTTCGCCCGCCTCCACCCATTCGAGGACACTGCGATATTGGTTGCGGAGTTCCCGCACCGTCGCTGTTTTCATTGTGCTACAAATATGTAGCGAATAATCCCGTTCGTCAACTCATCTTATCGTCGGGCGAAGGGGACGCAACGGAGCACTCGTCTTATCGCCCGGCACCGCCTAAACTGCCCGGATGCCCGACCCGGTGCCCGTTTCCATCCTGATTCCGATCCGCAACGAAGCTGACAACCTGCCCCGGTGCCTCGACTCGGTCGCATGGGCAGCGGAAATCTTCGTGGTCGATTCGCAGAGTACGGACGGCTCGCAAAAAATTGCCGCCGACCGCGGGGCCCAGGTTGTCCAGTTCGAATTCAACGGCACCTGGCCGAAAAAGAAAAACTGGGCGCTGGAGAATCTGCCCTTCAGTCACGATTGGGTCTTCGTACTCGACGCCGACGAAGTGGTGCCTCCTTCCGCACAGGAGGAGTTCCGCGCCATCGTCACCGATCCCGATCATCCCCGTGCCGGTTACTGGATCAACCGCCGCCTCATGTTCATGGGCAAATGGCTCCGCCACGCCTATTACCCGAACTGGAACATGCGTCTCTTCCGCCATCGCCTGGGCCGTTTCGAGAAATTGACCGAGATCGATACCCGGAGCGGCGACAACGAGGTCCACGAGCACGTCGTGATCCAGGGCGAAACCGGCCATTTGAAAAGCGAGCTCGATCATTACGCCTATCCCACCGTCGAAGTTTTTATCGAAAAGCACAACCGGTATTCCAACTGGGAGGCCCACGTCGCCGTTGAACGCGGCCTGAAACAGGGCGCCGTACCGCTGCAGCAGGCGGCCGTCGATTCGCGACGCAAGCTCAAGCGTTTTTCCCAGGTTCTGCCTTTTCGCGGCCTGCTCCGCTTTTTTTATGTTTACGTCGTGCAGGGCGGTTTCCTCGACGGTCGCGAGGGCTGGTATTTCGCGCGCCTGCACGGTTTCTACGAATTTCTCAGCGTCGCGAAAACCTACGAACTCAGGGCCCGGCACAAGGATGCCGCAAACGGACTAGAGTCATGAGCGGTGAGGTGGAACCTAGACGCGATGACCGGGTCATCCTCGGCATCCGCTTTTTTGCGGGTCAACCCGAGGAAGCCGTCCGGCTCGGCCTGCGCGGAGGTCTGGTCGTCGCCCCGGCCGCTCCGCTGCTCAGCACTCTGGAGCACGACGGCGCCACCCGGGAAGCGCTCCTCTCAAGCGATCTCGCGCTGACAGACAGCGGCTTTATGGTCCTGCTCTGGAATCTCCTGAAACAGGATCACATTCGCCGCATTTCAGGCTACGAATATCTCATGCTTCTGCTCCGGGAGCCGGAACTGCGGCAACCGGAGGCTCTTTTTTGGATCATGCCGGACCGCGCCGCCCAGGACATGGCTGCGGCGTGGCTCGTTTGCGCCGGCTTTGCGGTGAAGGAGAGCGACTTTTACCTCGCGCCGCAGTACGGTTCGAGCCCCATTTCCGACGGCAAACTCCTTGGCATCCTCAATGTCCGTCTGCCCCGACATATCATTATCGCCGTTGGAGGCGGCGTTCAAGAACGCCTCGGCCATTATCTCAAGCGGAATCTCGCCCATCGTCCGGCCATCCATTGCACCGGTGCCGCGATCGGTTTTCTCAGCGGCAACCAAGTGTTCATTCCCAAGTGGGCGGACCGCTGGATGCTCGGCTGGCTTTTTCGTTGCATCGCCGCGCCGCGCAAGTTCATTCCCCGCTACTGGGGGGCCCTCGGCCTTGTTCCGTTGATGTGGAAATACCGCGAACGGCTTCCGGGTTAAGCCGATCGTAATGGGGACCGATTTCATGGCGACGTTCAATGCAAGAATGAGTGGAAGGCCGGACTTGTCGCGCGCCCGGGGTGGATTGACACTGAAGCCGCCGACAGAACTCTTGCCGTTTTTGCAGGCTGTGATGATCGTTGTCGCGGCAGCGGTGATCTTCTGGCCTGCGCTGCACGGGGGCTGGCTGTGGGACGATAATATCGACATCACAGAGAATCCGGTTACGAAAAGCGCCAACGGACTCTGGAGCATCTGGTTCGAGCCGGGTTCGCAGCGCGATTACTATCCGGTCAAGGCCAGCGTCCAATGGGCGCAATGGCATCTGTGGGGCAACGCTACTTTGGGTTATCACGTCACGAACCTGGCGTTGCACATCGTCAGCGCCCTGCTGGTGTGGAGGCTTTTTCACAAGCTGGGTCTGAAGCTGGCGTGGCTGGGCGGGTTGATTTTCGCTGTGCATCCGGTGCAGGTCGAGTCGGTGGCATGGATCACGGAGTTGAAGAATACGCTCTCAATGCCCTTCTTCCTGCTGGCGGCGATTTTTTACCTCGACTACGACGAACACGCACGCAGTCGCGATTACCGGTTTGCTCTCGGTCTGTTTCTCGTGGCGATGCTGACCAAGCCCACGATGGTGATGTTTCCGGTGGTGATTTTACTCCACGCATGGTGGAAACGCAGGCAAATCGAACGAGATGACCTTGAGGCAAGCGTGCCGTTCTTTGCCGTTTCGCTTTTTCTGGGTGCAGTAACCCTCACGATGGCGTCTTGGTACAGGCATCTTCATCTTGAGGGCTTGGGATCGATTCCTCATGTCGGCTTTTTCTCGCGATTGGCTCTGGTGGGGCTGTCGACGGCATTTTATCTTGGGCAGACGGTCTGGCCTGCCGGACTTTTGCCGATCTATCCGCTGTGGCGCGTAAATCCGCCTTCCTTGGCGCAATTTTTGCCCTGGCCGGTGCTGGGCGGACTGCTTTTCTGGTTTTGGACGAAACGGCAAACCTGGGGGCGGGACGTTCTGTTCGGGGTCGGATTTTTTCTGGTGATGTTGCTCCCGTTTTCCGGAGCGGTGCCGGCCAGTTTCATGAATAACACGTGGGTGATGGACCACTTTCTCTACATTCCGATCCTGGGCCTGATCGGGCTGGCCATCGCGGGGCTGGAGTTGGGGGCGCGGTTGTCTCCGCCGCCGGTACGCTATGCCGGCATCGGCCTGTTGGCGGTGATGTTCACGGCGATGATCGCGCAAAGCCGTGCCTACGCGAAGAAATTTGTCGATCAGGAGGCGCTCTGGACTTACACGCTTACCCGCAACCCGACGTCGTGTCTGGTCTACAACGATCTTGGCGGGGCTTTTGCCCTAAAGGGACGACTGGACGAAGCGATTGTTCAATTTCAAAAATGCCTGGAGATCAATCCCAACTATGCTGCAGCCCACTATAACCTCGGGATGGCTTTTGCTCAAAAGGGGCAACCGGGCGAGGCGATTGTTCAATTTCGAAGGGCCCTGGAAATTAATCCCAACTATCTCGCTGCCTGCAACAACCTCGGCAATGTTTTTTTTCAAGAAGGTCGGCTGGATGAGGCAATCGGTCAGTATCGAAGGACCCTGGAAATCAATCCCAACTATGTCACAGCCTACAACAACCTCGGGATGGCTTTCGCCCAAAAGGGACAAGTCGATGAGGCGACGGCACAATTCCAAGCGGCGTTGCGCTTGAATCCCAACGATACTTACGCCCGAACCGGTCTGGCCAAAGTGCAGGCCATGGCGCGGCAGGCACCCGGTTCAAAATAAGAACACGAGACGCAATCCACCCGTGCGCCTATCGAAAGAGTGGCCGGTAGTTCAATCCAGCAGCGTGAACTGGCACTTGTAGAGGCCGGAGACCCGTTCCTGCTCACGCTGGACGCGCACGCCGAGGACAGCCTCGATCAGCGCATTTTCAAGCTGGATCAAAATCTTGAACTGGTCCGCGATAGGCAGCACCGGCGAGTTGTACTCGATGATCTGGTGCCGCTGGATGTCAGGATTAAAATAATATTCGCTCATGTAACCGTCATGGTCGCGCAAGGCGGCAAAGGCGCGCGCCCGGTCCTCAAGCGTGTTGCCATTGACCCTGGTTTTGAGCTTGGCGGTCTGGTTCTGGTAAATCTGATAGAGAATTTTTTCAGGCGCGGCCGGCCCGTAAACTTGCTCGAGGCTTTTCAAAATTTCACCCGTGAAATTGGTGTGCTCCGAGGGGAAAAATTCCTGCGCCTGCGGGGTGAGACGGTAGGCTTTCTCGGGACGACCCATGCCTTTCGGGCGCCGCCACGTGTCGAGGTAGCCGTCTTTTTCCAAGGCGACGCAATGCTGCTTGACACCCATATACGAGAGGTTAATTCGCTCGCACAATTGGGAAACGGAAAGACCCTGACTTCGCTTGATCTCAGCGAGGATCACGTATTTTTGACTCTTGGCGAGCTTGCGCAAAAGCTTGCTTTTCATAAGGTGCTGGTATGGCGAGCTTTTTAACTGTTTTTATTGTTCCTTTTCCCTGGAAGGAATTTCAATCTTGCACATTAAAGGAGGTTTACGCAAAGGTGCAAGTCTTTTTACCTTTCCGATTAAAAAAACTCAAAAAAAAACCGATTTACGAAAAATTGGCATCCTTTCACAAATTTAACCTCTCAGGGTTAAATTCTGTGCCATGGTGGGAATCGTGAGTGGCGGTATATCGGAATGCATCTACCACCAGAGGGCCACGATAATGCATTGGCTAATCCCTCTGCGGACGATTAAATGAACGGGCTCATGGCGTTACGCTCGCAAAAAAGGAAGACAAACCTCGCCCAAGTCACGCTGAGGCTGCTTGCGGGTCCTTTTTTAAGAAACGGACTGGCCTCTACCTGGCGCTTCTGGTTGCCCCGGGTACTGCTCATCGCCGGGCTGACCTTATGGATTTACGGACCGGTTTTCCATGGCGATTGGCTATTGGATGATCGATGGTATCTTACGGACAACCCGTTGATGAATGGTTGGGGTGGGTTGTGGAAGTTCTGGTTTCAGCCGGGAAGCTGGGTCGAGTATTACCCGATTGGGGAAACCGTCATGTGGTTGGAATGGCAACTCTGGGGCGATCACGCCCTGGGCTACCATCTCGCGAATGTTGGTCTGCACCTTGTCAGCGCTTTGCTTGTCTGGCATCTCCTTAGTAAAATTGGTTTACGCCTAGCATGGCTGGGGGGGCTTATCTTCGCCATCCATCCCGTTCAGGTCGAGTCGGTGGCCTGCATCTCGGAACTAAAAAACACGCTTTCATTACCGCCTTTTCTATTGGCGATGTGCGCGTGGATTGACTATGAGGAGCACGGTCGCAGACGGGATTATTTATGGGCGCTCGGTTTGTTTCTCGTGGCAATGCTTATCAAGATTACCCCGGCGCCGTTTCCCGCAATGATTCTTCTCTATGCCTGGTGGAAGCGGGGGCGTATTCAAGGGAACGATCTGAAGGCCTGCGCGCCTTTTGTCATCGTTTCGCTCGTGTTGGTTTTTATGACCATTTGGGCGGGACAACGCTACGAGGAAATGGGACACGGCCATCCTGAGGCGATCTTCATGGGAGGTTTTTTCCGGCGGCTTGCCCTTTCTGGGCTGAATCTTTGCTTCTATTTTTCCCAGTCATTTCTGCCGGTCGTTCTCACGCCTTTCCATCCAAAATGGACGGTTGATCCCCACCGGATCGTTCAATTTTTGCCGTGGCTGGTATTTGGCGCTGCCTTCTACTGGTTTTGGACAAAACGCAGGACATGGGGAAAGCATGTTTTGCTTGGAACCGGTTTCTTTGTCCTGGGTGTGGCGCCTTTTTTGGGATTTCACACGATCTCCTACATGAGTTTTACATGGGTGCTCGATCATCTGCTTTATTTTCCGCTGATTGGCTTGATCGGCCTGGTGGTCGCGGGCCTGGGGCGCATGGAGACACAGTTTTCCTCGTTCGCCCGCTCTTGCGGACGGGGGATCATTGTAGCGGTGGTTGTCCTGATGGTATGGAAGGGGCACGCCTACGCGGGATTGTTCACCAACGAAGAGGTTCTGTGGGACGACACGCTCCAGCGCGATCCGGGCAGTTGGTTGGCGCACGACGATCTCGGTGGTTATTTCATAAGAAACAACCGATTTCCTGAGGCGCTTGCTCAACTCAATGAGGCCGTGCGGTTGAAGCCCGATTTTGATCAGGCGCACTATAATCTGGGCATTGCCCTCGACAAAACGGGCCATGCCGCGGAGGCGTTGGAAGAATACCGGAAGGCTCTGGCCCTCAATCCCGATAATGAAAAGGTCTACGACAATCTTGGCGCAATCGAGAAGCGAAATGGAAATCTCGCCAATGCGGAGAATCTATTCACCCACGCCTTGCAATTAAATCCCAGCGACGCCGTGGCCTATCTTGATCTCGGCGATATCCTGTTGCAGACGGGACGCCTGCCCCAGGCGATTGATTTATTCAAGCAAGCGCTGGAACTCAATCCCGACGTCGCCCAGTTGCATTACAACCTAGGGAGCGCGCTGCTTGCGACGGGGCAGCTTCTACAGGCTGTTGAACAATTTGAAACGGCAGTTGCGCTTGATCCCGGCTTTGCTCCGGCCCATGAAAACTTGGGCGTGACCCTAGCCCGGTCAGGGAGAGTTCCTGAGGCGATCGAACAATTCCAAGCTGTTCTTCAGATCAATCCCGCTTATGCCGCCGCCCGTGATAATCTTGGACTTGCGTTGGCGCAGGCCGGACGCATCCCGGAAGCGATGGAACAATTTCAGCAGGCGCTTCGCGCCAATCCCAACGACGCCTTCGCCCGTCAATGCCTGGTGAAGTTGCAGAGTTTGTCCTCCGGCGCTCCGGCGAAACCCTGAAAAAAACGAGGCGCGTCTAAACCGGTCACTCGACGTAGCGCTCCAGAACGGTCAGAAGCTCCCGCAACTTTCGCTGCCCCTCCTTGGGATTGGAAGCTCCACCAATGCAATGACTGACATGTTGATGGATGACGACTTCGGCGAATGATTTCAGCGCTTTGCGAGCCGAAACGACCTGAGTCAGCACCTCCGTGCAATCGCGATCCTGCTCAACCATTCTTTCAACAGACTGGAGCTGACCGATGATTTTGCGCAGCCGAATCTCCAGCGGGCGCTTTTCGTGAGAGCTGTGAGCGTGTTTGGAAGACGAAGCCATTAAGGAGGATAGACCGCGAATGCGCCTTTGAAAAGGTCACACTTGCGCTTAAGGGGGTAGGGGGCATAGTCCTCCTATGAATAATTTTCAGGCTTTGGCGCAGCAAGGGGCGCTCCACGCCTGGTTTTACATTCCCACAGCCGTTCTTTTGGGAGCCTTGCACGGCCTGGAACCCGGCCATTCCAAAACCATGATGGCTGCGTTCATCATTGCGATTCGGGGCACAGTCCTTCAGGCGGCGCTCCTGGGTCTTTGCGCGGCTTTTTCGCACAGTCTGGTCATCTGGCTCCTGGCGATTGCCGCCCTGCATTATGGAAGCCAATTCCATGCCGAATCCACCGAACCCTATTTCCAGTTGGGATCGGCTGTCGTGATCCTGGGCTTGGCCCTATGGATGGCCTGGAGAACGCACCGGGATATCAAGGCCGAAGCCACCCATGGTCATCACCACAACCATGGGCACGATCATCATCATGATCATGCGCACTCGTCCGTTGTCGGCGAATATCAAGACGCGCATGAACTCGCCCATGCCACTGATATTGAAAGGCGATTTGCCAAGCGCAAGGTTACCCATGGTCAGATAGCTCTCTTCGGATTGACTGGAGGGCTTTTGCCGTGTCCGGCCGCGTTCACCATAGTCCTGGTCTGCCTTCAATTAAAACGGTTCACCTTGGGAATTTTTATGGTCCTCGCTTTCAGCGCGGGGCTTGCCCTTACGCTAGTCGCCACCGGCGCGTTGGCCGCCTGGAGCCTACGACACGCCGAACGCAGATTCTCCGGGTTTGGGTCGGTAGCGCGGAAGTTGCCTTATCTGTCGAGCGCCTTGCTTATCCTGATGAGCCTGTATATTGGAACGCAGGGCTGGATTCACCTTCCGCCTGGAAGGTAACTTCGACGGATGTCCTCCTGCTGCCATCATCACCACGAAGTCGAGGTCGCGCCGAAGCCGGCGGCAACGCCCTACTTCTGTCCGATGTGCGATGACATCGTGAGTGATCGTCCCGGCGCGTGCCCGAATTGCGGAATGGCACTGGAACGCAACCCCGCTTCGACCCGGATAATCTACACCTGCCCAATGCATCCCGAGGTCCGGCAGGACCATCCGGGCGCGTGCCCGAAGTGCGGCATGGCGCTGGAACCGGCAGATCCCAGCCATGCGCCCGAAGAGGAGAACACCGAACTCAAAGACATGACGCGCCGTTTTTGGGCTGGCCTGGCACTTACCGTGCCTGTGCTTGCTCTCAGCATGGGCGCGATGCTTCCGGGCATTCGTGATCTCGCGATGGCGCTGGGACGCAGTGGAGTGGCATGGACGCAACTTGTCCTGAGTACGCCGGTCGTTCTCTGGGCAGGATGGCCTTTTTTTCAGCGAGGCGGTCATTCGTTGGTTACACGCCACTTGAACATGTTTACCTTAATCGCCCTCGGCACGGGCGCCGCCTATCTTTACAGCGTCGTGGCGACTGTTGCCCCTGGCCTTTTTCCGGATTCGGTTCGCCACAACGGCGAGGTCGACGTCTATTTTGAAGCTGCGGCGGTGATTACGGTCCTTGTGCTACTCGGTCAGGTGCTCGAACTCAGAGCCCGCGCGGCCACGGGCAGCGCGATCAAGGCGCTTCTTGGCCTCGTTCCCAAAACGGCACGAAAACTCCGCGACGATCATACCGAGGCCGACGTACCACTTGAAGAAATCCAGCATGGAGACCGCCTGCGGGTACGTCCCGGTGAAAAAGTGCCGGTTGACGGTATTGTGATTGAAGGCCAAAGCACGGTCGATGAATCGATGATCTCGGGCGAGCCAACCCCGGTTCAGAAAGAGCCGGGAAACGCTGTCACGGGCGGCACGGTCAACGGTACAGGCGGGTTGGTGATGAAGGCTGAGAAAGTCGGTTCCGAGATGTTGCTGGCCCGGATTGTCCAAATGGTCGGCGCCGCCCAACGCAGTCGCGCGCCGATTCAGCGACTGGCCGACACCGTCGCCGGTTACTTTGTGCCGGCTGTCGTTATTTGCGCGGCAGCGACCTTCGCAGCCTGGGCCTGGTTCGGACCAGAACCACGCCTTGCCTATGCGCTGGTCAATGCGATAGCCGTGCTGATTATTGCGTGCCCCTGCGCGCTCGGGCTCGCGACGCCGATGTCGATCATGGTCGGTATCGGGCGCGGAGCGCAGCTTGGCATTTTGATTCGCGACGCCGAGGCGCTCGAACAACTCGAAAAAATCGATACGCTTGCCATCGACAAGACCGGGACCCTGACCGAAGGCAAGCCGCGCCTGACGCAGGTCGTGGTTGCGCCGGGTTTCAATGAAAACGAGGCGTTACGCCTGGCCGCCTCGATCGAATCAGCCAGCGAACATCCGCTCGCGGGGGCGATTGTGGCCGCAGCGAAGGAGAGGAACCTTGCTCTTGCACCGGTGCGGGAGTTTGAATCGGTGACCGGCCAGGGCGTGGGCGGACAGGTTGACGGACACAAGGTTTTCGTCGGCCAGATCGAACTCGCGGGCGCGACGGCGCCGGAAAGTCTCCCGGCTCGGGCCTCTGAATTGCGCCGCGAGGGCCAAACGGTTTTTTTTATCGGCGTTGATGGAGCAGTGGCGGGGCTGCTGGCCGTGACTGATCCAATCAAGCCGACCACGCCCGGCGCGATCGCCGCGTTGCACCGGCTCGGGATCAAAATCGTCATACTGACCGGAGACAACGCGGAGACGGCGGCATGCGTGGCGGAAAAACGTGGCATCGACCGGATTAAGGCGGGCATTGCGCCCGACCAAAAGCAAGCGGTGATCGCAGAGTTGA
This sequence comes from Methylacidiphilales bacterium, assembly GCA_021272315.1. Taxonomy (GTDB): domain Bacteria; phylum Verrucomicrobiota; class Verrucomicrobiia; order Methylacidiphilales; family UBA1321; genus JABDGH01. The sequence goes on from JAJSLI010000137.1 coordinate 20,349, forward strand.
AAAGCACGGGTGCTCACGTGGCCATGGCGGGCGACGGAGTGAACGACGCGCCAGCCTTGGCTTCCGCCGATGTCGGTATCGCGATGGGCACCGGCACCGATGTCGCTATTGAGAGCGCCGGTGTGACTCTGGTCCGGGGTGACCTAGCCGCGCTGGTCCGGGCCATGGAACTGAGCCGCGCCACCATGCGAAACATCCGGCTCAATCTCATTTTTGCTTTTGCCTATAACGGAATCGGCATCCTCATGGCAAGCGGGCTGCTCTATCCGTTCTGGGGGCTGCTTTTGAATCCCATGATCGCCAGCGCCGCCATGTCGCTGAGCAGTGTTACGGTCATCGCCAACAGTCTCAGACTGCGCCGAGCCGCTTGATGGAAGCCCGAGAATGCCTCCCGCGTATCCGGCCACTCATCGGTTCGCGCTGGTAAACTTGCGCCGAAAAGGTATGGAGGGGATGGCTTCTTATGAAAGTTCTCATTGATCACCCCATACCTTTCGCTTTGGCACATGGCGGCCTGCAGGGTCAAATTGAGCAAACCAATGCGGCATTGGAACGGCGGGGGGTTGAAGTCGAGTATCTTCGCTGGTGGGATGATAAGCAAACGGGACAGATCATCCATTATTTTGGCCGCCCCGGAGGGAGCTATATCGATTTTGCTCATGCCAAGGGGGTAAAAGTTGTGGTTGCGGAACTGCTTTCGGGTCTCGGTTCCCGTTCGGCTGGGGCTCGTTTTCTGCAAAAGTCGCTCATGCAGACCGCTCAGGCCGCGTTGCCCAAAAGTTTTTTAAGCAAGCTCGCCTGGGACGCCTACCAAAAAGCAGATGCGTTCGTCGCCAATACCAAGTGGGAGGCTTACCTTATGCAGAGCATGTTTGGCGCGGCCCCGGCGAAGGTCCACGTCGTTACCAATGGCGTTGAGGAGATTTTTTTTCAAGCGCCGACCATAGGAAGCGAAAAGCCGGAAGCCGACTATCTTGTTTGCACCGCCGTCATCCATCCCCGAAAGCGTGTGCTGGAATTGGCGCAGTCCGCCGTGCTCGCGAAAGTGCCGGTTTGGATCGTCGGCAAGCCCTATTCCGAATCCGATCCTTATTACCTGAGCTTTCTGGAAGTTCAAAAGAGACACTCCGATATAATCCGCTATGAAGGAGGCATCTCGGATCGGGCGCGGCTGGCCCAAATTTACCGGCAAGCGCGCGGTTTTGTGCTTCTAAGCACGATGGAAACCCTCAGTTTCTCTTCGCTGGAAGCCGCCGCCTCGAAGCGTCCTCTCCTGCTAAGCGATCTTCCCTGGGCCAGGATGACTTTCGGCGCCGATGCCGTTTACGCAAAAGGTTCCCTGGGTCCTGAGAGCCTCTCGCCCATCTTGCGCGAGTTTTTTGAAAAGGCACCATCCATGAGGCCATCGTTCAAGCCCCTAAACTGGGATGAGGTAGCGGGACTTTTTCAGGCCCTTTATGAAAAGTTGCTCAGGTAGTGCTGAGAAGCTTGTTTATCCTCCGCCGAAAACCGCCCGGCAAATCAACACGGAAGCAATCGGTCCCAGCGCGTCGGCCACCAACCCCGCCGGAATCGCGTGGCGCGTCCGGCGGATGTTGACCGAGCCGAAATAGACCGCGATCACGTAGAACGTTGTTTCCGAGCAGCCGTAGAGTGTCGCCCCCGTCAGCGCCAGCAAACTGTCAGGTCCATGATTTTTCACCAAGTCCGTCAGTAGTCCGAGCGCGGCTCCGCTGGTGAACGGACGAATCAGCGCCATTGGGACCAGTTCCGCAGGAAAATGAATCAAGTCGGTCAGCGGTTTGAGTACGGAGGTCACGATGTCCATGCCTCCTGATGCCAAAAACATGCCGACCGCAACCAACATTCCCACGATATAAGGCAGGATACGCAGGATGATGTAGAATCCTTCCTTGGCTCCCTCGACAAACTCTTCGTAGACCGGGATGCGGCGCAGTGCCGCGTAGAGAGGAAAGAACATGATTAGCCAAGGAACGGCCAGCAGTGAAAGCGCGTCGATCATCCGCAGCGCGAAGAAACGGTGCGGTTCGTCCGGCGGTTGGATTGGGCTGGCGTGGCCAGGCACGACATGCGCCAGGCCACGGGCAAATTCAGGGAACGACATCCCAATCCAGAGCCCGATGAAAATTCCTCCGACCGCGGCCAGAATCCATCTCGAACCCGGCACCCAGGGCAGCGTCTCATCCGATTGTGCCGCCGTTTCCTCGATTTTACGCCCCTCGTCGGCAGCCGCCGTAGTGGCCGGAGCTGTCGTCGGAGTTGAAACTGCATTCGGGTTAACTGTGACTGGCGGCAACCGAAACCACGGGCTTCGCTCCAGCAGCTTGCACGTTCCAATCGCCGCCGCGTGAGCGATGGCCGTTGCCGCCAGCGACGTGCCAATGATGGCCGTCGGATTCTTCCCGTGGTAAAGCACCAGC
>JAJSLI010000159.1 GCA_021272315.1 Methylacidiphilales bacterium
GAGTCCTTTTTGCGATTTTCATCGTTTCCTCCGGCAAATCATCCCATCCGCGATTTACCATCATGCACTCCATCTTTGAATTTCTGAAAAACCTGCACGACAGCGGTCATTTGCAGGCGCTGGTCCGTTCGGGCGGCATCCCGGTCATCGCCATGATCGTCTTTGCCGAGACAGGACTGCTGGTCGGCTTTTTTCTGCCAGGCGACACGATGTTGTTCGTGGCCGGGGTCGCCGCCGCCACGCTGGGACCGGCGGGCCAAGCGTACCTGAACATTTGGGCGCTGACGGCGTCGCTGATCGCGGCTGCGATCATCGGCGACCAACTCGGTTACTTTTTCGGCGATAAAACAGGGCATGCGATCTTTACGCGTGAGGAGGGCTTTTTTTTCAAGCGCAAGCACGCCGAGCGCGCCCACGCTTTTTACATGAAGTACGGCGTATGGGCGGTGATCGGCGCACGGTTCATGCCGGTCTTTCGCACGTTCGTGCCGTTCATGGCGGGCGTCGGGGAGATGCCATACTTCAAATACCTGCTGATCGACTCGATCGGCGGATTTTCCTGGATCGTAGTCGTGGTATGGAGCGGTTACCTGCTGGGTGAGACGGCTCAGCACAACCTGCGCTACATTGTCCCCGGCATCGCCCTCGTTTCGATGCTGCCGGCCATCATCGGCGTCTCGAAGGAAATCCTTAGTTACCTGAAAAGCCGTTCAACACCTTCCTGATTTATGTCCAAACCCGCGACCAACGCCATCAGTCCCCGCCGTGAGGAAGATTTTCCAGAGTGGTACCAGGCCGTGGTCACCGCCGCCGACATGGCGGAGAACTCAGAGGTGCGCGGTTGCATGGTGATCAAGCCGTGGGGCTACGGCATCTGGGAACTGATGCAGGGCCAGCTCGACCGGATGTTCAAGGCGACGGGGCACAAGAATGCCTACTTTCCGCTTTTCATTCCACTAAGCTACCTCGAGAAGGAGGCGGAGCATGTGGCCGGGTTTGCGAAGGAATGCGCGGTGGTCACGCACCACCGGCTCGAGGTAAACGCAGAGGGTAAACTCGTTCCGACCGGTGCTCTGACCGAACCGCTGGTGGTGCGCCCAACCTCGGAAACGATCATCGGCGCCGCCTACGCACGCTGGGTGCAATCGTACCGCGACCTGCCGGTACTGCTGAACCAGTGGGCCAACGTGGTGCGGTGGGAGTTGCGTCCGCGCATTTTCCTGCGCACGACCGAATTTCTCTGGCAGGAAGGCCACACCGCGCACGAAACGGAGCAGGAGGCGTTGCACGAAACGCGCCGGATGCTCGATGTCTACGAGACGTTTGCCCGTGATTACCTCGCGATTCCGGTGGTGACCGGGCGCAAAAGCGCGAGCGAGCGCTTTCCCGGCGCGGTCGACACGCTCTGCATCGAGGCAATGGTGCAGGACCGCAAGGCGGTGCAGGCGGGGACATCTCACTTTCTCGGGCAGAATTTCGCAAAGGCCTCCGGCATCCAGTATCTTTCCCGGGCGGGCAAACAGGAGTACGCCTGGACAACGAGTTGGGGCGTCAGCACGCGGCTGATCGGCACCTTGATCATGGCGCATTCGGACGACGACGGGCTGGTACTGCCCCCGCGCGTGGCGCCAACACAAGTGGTGATCATCCCGATCATTCCGCGCGACGAGCAGCGCAAGGAAATCCTCAAGGCGTGCGGCGCTCTGGCGCAGCAGATCGAGGCGGAACAGTTCCACAAAGAGAATATCCGCGTGGAGGTGGACCAGCGCGACATCACCGGAGGCAATAAGACATGGGAGTGGATTAAAAAGGGCGTTCCGGTCCGTGTCGAGATCGGGCCGCGCGATCTAGAAGCAGGCACGGTTTTTGTCGGCCGCCGCGACCGGGGCCCGAAGGAAAAACAGTCTTACCCAAAGGATGGGTTTGCCGCACAGGCGCCCGCGTTGCTGCAATCGATCCAAGAGGGGATTTACGACCGCGCTCACGCTTTCCGCCGCGCACACACGAAGGTGATCGAGTCAAAGGAGGAATTTTACGCTTTCTTCACGCCCAAGAACGGGGAAAAGCCCGAAATCCACGGCGGTTTCGCGTTGGCCCATTGGAACGGCTCAACCGAGGTCGAGGCGAAGATCAAGGAAGATCTCAAGGTAACCATTCGCTGCATTCCATTCGAAGAGATGCTGCAACCGGGTTCGTGCATTTTCACCGGCGAAAAGAGCGAGCAGCGGGTGATTTTCGCGAAGTCCTATTAACGCGCCCTAGCGGTTGCCAAAGGCGTTGATCAGGGACTGAAGGACATCGCGGACTTGCAGGCCCAGCGGGCGTAGGTAGAACCAGCCTACCAAGGCCGCAATCGCCACGACGATGAGATAGCCGAAGCCCGGCCCCCGGGGTTTGTCGCCGTCCATGAACAAAGGTTAGAACCCATCTCAAAATTTGCCACCGCCACCTTGCGGACCAAATTCACCGCGACTCTGTCGAGAAGGTGTTTTCTTGTGCCCCTGATGAATTCTGGGATAGGTTCCGTGCATGAAATCATCGGCCGGTCGACTCGGCCTGCTGGCGCTGCTCCTGGCCGCTAGTCTGACATCCAGCCTTGCCACGCAAACCGCCACCGTCACGACCAGCGACCCGGTTTCTTTTGCCAAGGGAATAAGCCGCGTCATGCGCCCGGTTCAGCCCGACGAGGTCTTTACTGTCATTGCCGTCAACGGCGACCTGATTACCATCGCCGATGTGGACGGCTACCAAGCCACGCTCAGTCGAAGCGTACTCAAAATCACCAACCCGCTACCATCGCCCACTCCTGTCACCAACACTGCTCCTACCGAATCGCCTGTGACCAATGTCTCCCCTTCCGCAGGTCTTCCCGCGACGGTAATCAGTCCGAACTCGCCCCCATCATCCCAACCTCCTGTTTCCCCGGTGATCAGCCCCGAAGACGCCGGCATGATCAAGAAACTCAACGACGCGTTTCAGATTTCTCTTTGGGCCAATACCAATCTCTGGAACGAGGACGTGGGCGCTGTGGCCGGTCGCTTGAACTGGCCGCAAGAGTCCAACACCTCCTTCGATGCCAGCTACCGGCACTACGCTCTAGGCAACCAGGGGGTCACCATTCTCGGCACACGGGCCTATTCGATGGCTCTCTATGCCCGAAACGGTCATCCCGACTATGTCTCAATCATGTTCGTCAACAAAGGCGATTTCGGAGAATGCGAGGAGATCAATAAAAAGGAACACTCCCACGTCCCGGTCAGCGCGGATGAAATCGAAAAGGCGACGGACGACCTCAATGCCGCGGTCAAGAAGGATGCCGAAACGATTAACACGCTATTGACCGCCCTTCTCGGGGATCCGGAAATCCGCGTTTTCGGTATCGCCGCCGACAACCGCGAAGACGTCCATCGCTGGGACTGGAATGGCCATGCGATTCTCCTTTCCTGTCCGCACAACGAATACGCCGCGATCAAGATCATTCCCTCCGACGTGGCCGACCACTACGGCGACGTCAACAATCTGGACCGCGAATCCATCAAGGAGGCCCTTGCAAAACGGGTCCTTAAACGCGACAACGGCGACGTGGTGCTGCAGGACATTCCGATGGTCGATCAGGGACCCAAGGGCTACTGCGTTCCAGCCACCTGGGAAAGATACCTGCGCTACGTTGACGTGCCCGCCGACATGTACGTGCTGGCCATGTTCGGCAACACGGGCATGGGAGGCGGGACGAACCTCACCGGCATGCGCGAAGGGGTCAACTCCTATGTTGAATCGTATCACCGCCGGGTCGAAACAACCGATGTGCCGCTTGATGTGGACCATCTCGCCGACTTTATCGACCAGGGTCTGCCGCTCATGTGGGGCTGCTACGTCATCAAGGACGTGGAAAAAAAGATCCACGACCACACCTTCATCGACCGCAAAACGGTCACTGACTGGGACGCCTACAAGGCGAAACTGCAGGCCGACGACAAATCTCTCGTGCCCGTCAGTCAGGCCGATCCCGATTTTGCCGAGCATGGCCACATGCGCATGATCATCGGTTACAACGCCCAGACCGATGAATTCGCCATCTCTGATTCGTGGGGCCAGCGTTTCGCCGAACGGTGGATCACCGTGAAGGAAGCCCAGAACATTTCCCAGAATGAACTCGACTACGTCCAATGGTAATGATGCTTCCTTTCATGGATTTAACGCGAAGATGAACTAAGCTGTGGTAAGTATGGGCGGGGAAAAAACGATGACAACCACCCTTGCGGCTGCCCTGCCATCCGATAAAGTGGAACGGGGGAGCATGGAACCGAGCGAATCCACACCAAAGGAAAGTGGAGTCATCACCGACCGTGAGCTGGTGGAACGCACACAGGGCGGCGACCCGACCGCTTTTGACGAACTCGTGCGCCGCTACCAGCCCAGGCTCCTCGGCATGCTCTACAATATGGCCAACAACCAGACTGATGCTTGGGATCTGGCCATGGAAACTTTCGAGAAAGCCTACAAAAGCATCCACACCTTCCGTCTCGATTCCGAGTTCTTCACCTGGCTCTACCGGATTGGATTCAACCTCACTGTCAACTTCCTTAAGCGCAATAAGCACCGCCATAATTTAAGCATGGACGACGAGGATTTCGATTTGCAGAATAGAAGCGAATTTATCGATGCCAGCGCCGCCGGGGACGCCGAGAGGCAGGCCCGGCTGACCGAACTGAAAAATAAATTGAACGAATCGATGATGAAACTGTCTGATCAACACAGGGCAGTCGTGACCTTGTTCGATATCCAAGGGCTAAGCCACTCGGAAATCAGCAAGATTATGAGCTGCAAAGAGGAAACGGTTAGATCAAGATTGTTTTACGCCCACAAGCAGTTACAGAAGTATTTAAAAAATTACCTATAAAAATCATGGATGACAATCAAGACTTCTCCGCATTGCGTAACCTGCTTGCTCTCAAAAGGCTTGAAGCTCCTTTGGATACGAACGTTGACAGATTTCTGATTGAATTTCATCGCCGCCAACGGGCGCAATTATTGGTTCCCGCCTCCCTTTGGGTTCGTGCGATGGCTTGGCTCGGAGAACGTGCTTCCAACTTCAAGTTGGTGCCTTCTATTTCCTATGCCACGGCTTTCGCCGCGATCGCCATTACCGCAGTTATGGGGCTCTCCCAGCAGGTTCAGGTAACCCATGACAGCGGTGGCCAGTACCAGCTTTCCCTGACCATGCCCTCCACCCAGTCCTCTTTCGCCATGATCCCGGCGTCGTTTGGCGCGGTGACGACGGCTTCCAAGACGGACAGCCTGAGTTTCACTCCAAGCCGGTCCGAGGCACCGGCCGCCACCCGTTTCGTTTTGGCGAATAATTCCCATTCGGCCTATGACGCAAACATGGCGTTTTAGGGTCAGTCTCGCCTCGGCTTTTTCATTTCTTTTTGCCACGATTTTCGCGGGCCTTATTTGGGCGGCGGCCACGCCTACTCGCGCAAATGATGTTTTTCAGCCAACCAGTAACGAAGTCAACGCCTTGGTTGAGCGAACCAAGCCCTCAGTCGTAAGAGTCCGCTCCGGCGACAAGTTCATCTTGGCCGGCACCGGCTTTTTCATCGACGACCGGGGCACGGTGCTAACCTCATCGAGCGTCATTGGCGACAACACCAGCGTGCGGGTGGTCGTCAACGGGGTCGAACTCGAGGCCAAAATTCTCGGCAACGATCCGCGCAGCGGCTTGGCCATGCTGCGAGTCTCCTACGACGAAAGCCCCTCGCTGCCGCTTGGTCATACCAGCGACCTAAAGACCGACAACGGCGTGATTGTCGTCGGCTATCCAATGAACCTTCCGGTCGCCTTTTCCGAGGGTCAGGTCAACGGCTTCGACATCAGCTACCTTGTCCCACCGAAAGATGACGGGACGGCCAAGGAATCAGTAGCCACGCTGGAACGTTTCGCCACGACCCACATCCACGCCAACGTTGCGATCAGCCCCGGACAAGTGGGCAGCCCGCTGCTCGACTACCAGGGTGAAGTAATCGGGATCGTCGCAACCAGCCCCGACAGCGGGAGGACCCTTTACGCGCTACCGGTCGAAGCCATGCAAAAAATCGTCGCCGACTTCAACCAGTATGGCCGGGCGCGGCACGGTTGGGTCGGCGTAAACGTTGTCCAAGGACCCGACACGAACCACGACGGCCGCATTGTGCGGGTTGTCCAGGCGGTGCCCGGAACTCCGGCCAGCAAGAGCGGGATCGAACCCGGCGACACGGTCATGCGGATCGACGAGCGGGAAATCTATCGGCCCGCGGACGTCCTTGACGCCTCCTTCTTCAGTCACGTCGGTGGGAACATGACGGTCGTGGTGCGCCGCGATGAAGATCTTTTCAGTTACAATTTTCCCGTCATCGAGCGCCCGCTCAATCCCGCTCCGGCAGGCCCGGCGGCGCCGGGCACTCCCATCGCGCCCATGACAAGCACACCAGCGACACCGTCCTCGTCGACAGAACCAATCATGGTCAATCACACCGTGCCCGATTCGCATTAAGAATTCATCACAACCAGGATGCGCTCCAACAATTTTGTAAAGGTCCGGTTGCGTCCCGGTACGGCATGTGCTAATTCCTCTCCAAGATGAGCGCTGAAAATCCTCCCTATAATCCGATCTACATCACCGCCTGGACGATACTCTCCATTGTCCTCGGCGTGGGTTTTCTCGGCGCGTTCCTCCTCTGCAACCATCTCCTCGCCGCCGGCCACATCGTCTGGGATATTATCCGCTATTTGGCCAGCCCCTTCATTTAAGTGGGTCGTCGGACTCCTTTTCCGTTGTCTCTTTCACGCTTTTTAGCGCCGCGGAGATTTTTTCTCGCGCCAAGTCGCGCTTAAGCTGGTCCAGCGCGGCAAAATGCTTTTCCACCTGCACCCACGGCAACTGGTCGCCATAGAGCTTTTGCTGTTCGGTCAAAAGTTGCAGGTTCTTCGTGTAGCGCTTCAACAACCCATGCCAGTGGAAGCACGAACCGGCCACGAAACAAAGTGCCAACAGCAAATGCAGCTCGCCGAACGTCGTGTGGCCCATCTTCAACAGACCGATGCCGGTTGCCATTGGGATCATCGAAAAGACCAAATAGCTCAGCGGCAGACGCCATGAACGCACCCGCTCGAAAGCCCGAACCTGCTCGTAAGCGCGCAACCCTTCCGATTCGGCCTGGGGAGTCAGTTTCATACGGTCACCACGCTTCCCTCTTATCGGTCCGGGCCAGCAAAAACTCCGTTTGATTGTCTTCCCCGAGCACCCGGGCATCCATCGCACGCATCTCGACTTTCCATGCCAAACCTACTCGTCGTCGTCTTCCCCCACATCCTGGCGTGCCCGGCAAATTCCCCGCTTCGATTGTGCCACGAACTCGACCAAATTCGCAATTTCCGGGAGGTGAAATTTATGCCGCAACTCGTGCAGCGCCTGGCTCACGTTCAGGTTCGCGTGATAGAGCATGTCGTAAGCCTCCTGTAGCGCGCGTCGCGTTTCGTGCGACACGCCCGCCCGCCGCAGCCCCACCCGGTTAAGCCCGCTCACCAAGTTCGTTGCCACCGCCATGAAATAGGGCGGTACGTCCTTGCCCAGCCGCGTCCCGCCCCGTGTGATAGCCAGCGTTCCGATCCGCGTAAACTGATGCACCAGGGTCCCCCCGCCCAGGAACACCTTGTCACCTATCTGCACGTAACCGCTCAGCAACGTGTTGTTTGCCAGAATCGCCTGGTTGCCAATCTGCACGTCGTGGCCGAGGTGCACGCCGCCCATCAGGAAATTGTCGTTGCCCACCCGCGTCGCGCCGCCCTCCTTCGTCGCGCGATGGATCGTCACATATTCGCGGATGCGGTTGCCCGAACCGATCTCAACCCGCGAGTCTGCCCCCTTGAACGCATAATCCTGTGGTTCGGCTCCGATGATCGCACCGTACCCGATCTGGTTGCGCGGTCCGATCACCGACCGGCCCGTAATCACCGCGTGCGCCCGCACCTCGCAGTCCTCGCCCAGCGCGCAGCCCGCTTCGATCACCACGTAGGGCCCGATACGAACGCCGTCCCCGAGGTTGACCGATGGATCGACCTGCGCCGTTGCGTGAATGTGCGTACTCATAAATGGCCCTCGTCCCGGAAGCTGTAAAAGTTCTTTTCGTCCCCCGCCCGCGGCGCGCCCAGGATCACATGGTCCAGCAGCTCCACCTGCAACAGCGTTCCCGCCTCCTTCATCCGCCGGGTCACCTGAAAATCGGCGTCCGACGGCTTCGGATCACCTGAGGGATGATTGTGCACCAGGATCACCGCGTCCGCCTGACGCGCCAGCGCCGGACGGTACGCCTCGCGCGGATGGAAGAGCGATTCGTTCAGCGTCCCGCGCGTCACTTCCTCCACCGCGAGCACCTTGCGCTGGGTGTTCAGGCAGATCACCCGCACGCTCTCGTAGGAAAGCAGCCGCATCTCCTCGCCGAGGAGCCGCGCCACGTCCTGCGCGGCATTGATGGGGCGCGATTCGGCTTCGCTCCGCGACAGGCGGGCCGCCAGCGCGAATGCCGCTTTCAATTCGATTGCCTTGGCCTGCCCCACGCCCTTGATCTTCATCAGTTCGCCGGCCGGCGCGCGGCTCAGCGCCTCGAGCGATCCGAAGTGCGCCAGCAAGAACTCGGCTTGTTCGAGCACCGGGCGCTCGCTTGTCCCGGTTCGCAGCAAGATCGCCAGCAACTCCGCCGTCTTGAGGGCTTCCGCGCCGTGGTTGAGCAGCCGTTCCCGCGGCCGTTCCGCCGGAGGCAGCTCGCGCATAGGGGTCGATCTCATTTTGCCGAATGTAGCGATGCCCGGCGACCGCCGCACGAATTATCTGCTGGCGGCGGCATCCGGAAAATAAGGGACGACTGGCCTCGCCCGTTGGGAAAAGGAAAGGCCCGGATAGGGTGTGATGAAGCGCGATTTGCCTTGAATTGCCTTGATTTGGCTTATTTTTGCCCCGGTTTTTGTTCGTCGAACAGGTTTCTGCGCGGCCTTGTGGGGCCTTGCCGGGACTTTGTGGGGCTTTGTTACACCTTGGGGTCTTGCGGGGCTGAGGGAGGCAGGCGCCGATGGGCGGGATGGGGGCCAACTCAGCGGTTTCCGGGCGATTCATGGCCGCACGTTACCGCTTGCCGATACCCGGTGTCTTGGCGTCCTGCGCGAAAAGCGCGATAGCGGAGATTTTAAGCAAAGGCTGGAAAAGATGCCTGTTCACTTTTCCCGCCCAAGGAAAATCTGCTTCTACGAAAGCGGAAAGGATTTATCCTCCTTACCCGGACCGCATGGCAACACGATTCAAGCATAAAAAAGCGGTGGGCCGCGGGGGTTCCACGCAGCGCGTCAGGAATGTTGCGCCGAGTCCGACGCTGTCCTCTTGGTTCAACCGCGATTGGTTTTTTGGGCTGATCCTGATCCTAGCCGTTATTGCGGCCTATCAGCCGGTGTGGTACGCCGGATTCAACTGGGATGACGATTACAATATTACGGGCAATGCCGTTATTATCGGGCCGCTCGGGCTGAAGGAAATCTGGACGACGAGTGCCGGGCAATTTTTCCCCTTGGTGCTCACCACGTTTTGGATGGAACACGCACTGTGGGGACTGGCCCCGCTGCCGTATCACCTGGTGAATGTTTTTCAGCAGGCGCTGTGTGCGGTTCTTCTTTGGCGGGTTTTGCGGAGTTTGCAGGTACCGGGGGCGTGGCTGGGGGCGGCACTTTGGGCCCTGCATCCGGTGCAGGTCGAATCGGCGGCGTGGATCACGGAAATGAAGAACACGCAGTCGTGCGTTTTTTACCTACTGACGATTCTTTTTTTTGTGAAGTGGCTAAAGGCAAGCGATCTCGAGAGCCGAACCGGTGCGGGTTGGAACTATGGGTTAGCTCTGCTTTTTGCCGCGTTAGCCATGGCCAGCAAGTCGTCCACGGTGGTGTTGCCAGTGGTCCTGGGTTTGTGCGCGTGGTGGATGGAGAGCAAGTGGCCTTGGCGTCATCTGATGCGATTGACTCCCTTTTTTCTCATGTCGGCTATCGCCACGGTCTTAAGCATGTGGTCGTATACCTCGGTTGCGTCCGCAATCGCTGATCCGCAAGGGCCGCGGAGTTGGCCGCAGCGCATGGCAACGTCGGGTGACGTCGTCTGGTTTTATCTGGGCAAACTGGTTTGGCCGCATCCGTTGATCGCCATTTATCCGCGCTGGCAAATTGATGCCAGTCGGTGGTTCTCCTATCTGCCGCTGCTGGCAGTAATCGTTGTCCTGTTTATTTTCTGGCTCAAACGCGAGACGTGGTCCCGGCCTTGGTTTTTCGCCTTCGCTTATTTTCTGGTGGTGCTGTCTCCGTTCCTGGGATTGATTGACCAGGGTTTTTGGCGGTACTCCTTTGTTGAGGATCATTTGCAATATTTGGCCTGCATGGGGCCGTTGGCGCTGGCGGGAGCGGGGATGACCCGATTGGCGGATTTTGTCATTCCGAAGACACCGGGACTGCAAACGGCATTCTGTGTCGGACTGTTGCTGGTACTCGGGATATTGAGCTGGCAGCAGGCTTGGGCATATGAAAGCGAGGAGACACTCTGGACCGACACGCTAACCAAAAACCCCAACTGTTCGACGGCCGAGTACAACCTCGGCGTTGTTCTTGCTGCGAAAGGTCAGATGGACGAGGCCATGGGCCACTTCCAAAAAGCTTTCGAGATCAATCCCAACGATGCGGAAGCTCACAACAACCTTGGCGGTGTTCTCGCTAAAATGGGCGAGACGGACGAGGCGATTGAGCAGTTTCAAAAGGCCTTGGAAATCAATCCACAGGATGCCAAAGCTCACCAAAACCTTGGCGCGGTTCTTTATAATAAAGGACGCGTGGATGAGGCTATTGAGCACTTCCAAAAAGCCTTGGAAATCAATCCCCAATATGCGGAAGCCTGCAACGACCTTGGCAATGCTTTCCTGCAAGAAAAGCGAATGGACGAGGCGGCGGCTGAGTACCAAAACGCCCTGCGAATTAAACCCGACTATATGGAAGCGCATTATAACCTCGGCAATGTTTTTTTACAAAAAGGGCAGATTGATGAGGCAACGGCCCAATACCAGGCGGTCTTGGAAATCAATCCCAATGTTGCCGAGGCCCACTACAACCTCGGCTATGTTTACCTGCGAAAGGGACAGGCGGACGAGGCGATTGCCCAATTCCAAGAGGTCTTACGCTTGAATCCCAATAATACCGACGCGCAAAACAATTTGGCCCAAGCTCAGGCGATGGCGCGGCAGGCTCCCGGTTCCAAATGAAATGTTTTGGCGATTACGGAAGGCGAGGTGAATACAACGAGGCAGGGGCAACGAAGTTGCCTGGACAAGTGCGTTCCCAAGTGAATGAAACTTGGGAACGAGGGGACGAATAATCATTGAGGCAGGGACGGCGGGGCTGCTTGCTCCTTATTTTTCAGGTCCTGCGTCAGGCCCCGGGTCAGGGCGGTCATGCCGGCGAGGCCTCCGAGCTGCATGCTTTCCACGGCCGAGCTGGGGACAATGACGATGGAGGCGTTGGATTTTAATCCCTCATAGAGCATGTTCATGGCCCGCAAGTGGAGGGCGGTGGGGTTGTCGATGTAGGTCTTGGCGGCTTCGCCGAATTTCTCCGCGACCTGGCGCTCCGAATCGCCGAGGATGACGCGGGCCTGGCGTTCCCGCTCGGCCTGGGCCTGCATGGACATCGCGTCCTCCAGGGCCGGGGGAATCAGGACGTCCTTGACCTCGACCGATATGACCTTGATGCCCCAGGGTTCGGTGCGCTCGTCGATGATCCTTTGCAATTCGCCGCTGATTTTATCCCGGCCTTCGAGCATGTCGGAAAGCATGGTCTTGCCGATGACATCGCGCAGGGCCGTCTGGGAGGCCCAACCGATGGCGCTTTGAAAGTCGGCCACGTCGAGGGCGGCTTTCTTGGGGTCGAAGACCTGCCAGAAGAGGACGGCATCGACGTCGACCGGCACGGTGTCCTTGGTCAGGGTCTTTTCCGCCTTGAAGGAGGTGGGGATGACCCGCGTATCGATCCAGTAGGGGATCGCGTCGATGATTGGAATGATTAAAAAGAACCCCGGCCCCTTGAGATCGTGGAATCGTCCCAGCCGCAAAACGACCGCCCGGTCCCACTGGTCCGCCACCTTGATGGCGGAAGAAACGATGGTGGCGACTAAAAAGACGCCAACTCCGACCACCGTACCGAGGACCTGGGAGACGGCGGCAACGGTAATGGCAAAAATTCCGCCGACACCGAGGATGATAAAAAAGATCAAAGTGGCGAATGGATTGGGTTTTCTCATGGGATTTGCCTTTCAGGTAGGGACGGGTGAATGGGGACTGTGTCGACTTTTGACAAGAGTTCTAGTTCGTCGAAAGCGCCATACTGAACTTTAATCCACATTTAGCAATTTTCGACCGGATGATTTTAATTTTCACCGTCATAAGCTGCGTTTTTATCGTGGCGCAAGGCAAAATGGCTTTCGGCGTGAACCGCGCCTGCTTTCCAGGCACCCCCTTAGACCAATTTGGGGCTGTTAACCTGTATAAACATTCCGTCATCCCGAGACAGCCACACTTTTTGAGCGTTTTGCGCGTGGATGAACTGAATTTTAACGGAATTACCAAATTTGCCAAATTAACGGAATTTTTTAACAGGAAGACATGAAAGCATGAAAACAGGAGAAAAGTATTTTAATCCATTCGGCCTGTCTTTCCCAATCCTGTTAATCTTGTTAATCCTGTCCAAAACTCGGGGATAAGGCGTTACCGCTTCTTCTCCGCCGGATCGCCCTCTTCGGCGGCGATGTAGGGCTTTATTTTGCCCTGCAACTGGGGAGGCACGTGAGCGGTGAGCGCAATCGAATCGTCCTGGTAGGATATGTCGAGCACCCGCCCGACGCGGTGCAGTTCCGCCACCAGCGCGGTCAGGTGGTTGGGCAGCACGAGCTTGACCCGCAGCCGCCACGATTTCACCCGGTGCTCGATCTCGCCGAAGAGCTGGTCCAGGCCCTCGCCCGTCACGGCTGAGATGGCCACGCTGCCGGGATGCTTGTGCAGCGCGTACTCGATCAGCGCGGGAGTCGTCACCCGGTCGATCTTGTTGAAAACCACGATCATCTGCTTGCCCCACGCGTTGAGTTCCTCAAGCACGGTCTGCACGGCGTCCATCTGCTGTTCGTAGAGGGGGTGGCTCAGGTCGACCACGTGGAGCAGGAGGTCCGCCTCGGCGACCTCCTCGAGCGTGGCCTTGAACGATTCGATGAGATGGTGCGGAAGCTGTTTGAGGAAGCCGACCGTGTCGGTGAGCAGCAGCTTCTGTTTGTTCGGCAGGATGAACTGGCGCGTGGTCGGGTCGAGCGTCGCGAAAAGCTGGTCCGCGGCGTAGACCTCGGAGTGGGTCATCCGGTTGAGGAGGGTCGACTTGCCCGCGTTGGTGTAACCGACCAGCGAGGCGATCGGCCAGTGCTGGCGGAGGCGGCCCTGCCGCTGGGTCGTGCGCTGCTGGCGCACCTCGCCGAGTTCCCGCGAGAGCCGGGCGATTTTTTCCTGCACGCGGCGGCGGTCGACCTCGAGCTGGGTTTCGCCCGGGCCCCGCGTGCCGATGCCGCCGCTCTGGCGCGAGAGGTGGGTCCACAGGCCGGTCAGCCGCGGCAGGAGGTACTGCAATTGCGCCAACTCGATCTGCAGCTTGCCGTCCTTCGACTTGGCCCGCTGGGCGAAGATGTCGAGGATGAGCTGCGTCCGGTCGAGAATCTTGCGGTCGAAAACTTTTTCCAGGTTGCGACTTTGCGCGGGGCTGAGTTCATCGTTGAAAATCACCGTGCCGACGTTCGATTTCCGGCAAAGTTCCGCCAATTCGTTCGCCTTGCCCGGCCCGATGTAATAGGCCGCCGTCGGCGCGGGCCGCCGCTGGATGGCCGTTTCGACCACTTCGCCCCCGGCACTTTTCACCAATTCGCCAAGTTCCTGCAACGATTCGGCGTGGTCCCATTTGCTCTCTTCGGGCGTCTCGAGGCCGACCAGAAGCGCTCGCTCGTTGCCGGGCGGAGGAGAGGTCAGGTGGGACGCTTTCAAGACAAGAAGGGGACTTCCAGAGGGGGCATCTCGGGGCCAGAAAGCATGATTTTTTGTAGGTTAAGCTCCCGATTGAACCAAGTCAACTGGCGCTTGGCGTATTGGCGCGTCGTCACGACAATGTCACCTTGCGCCGACTCGGGCGCGGCCCCCTTCGCCAGCGCCTCCGCGATCTCGCGATAGCCGATGCCCGGGAACGCCCGCACCGCCTCCGCGCCGTACCGCGCTACCAGTCCGCGCACCTCCCCGACCCAGCCTGCCGCAAACATCGCCCCGACCCGCCGTGCGATCCGATCCCGCAACACGTTCTTGTCGCGCTCGATCCAGAAGGCGCGGAACTCGCGCACCGGCGGCTCGGGCGTTTCCTCCTGCCACGCGCGCAACGAACGCCCGGTCGACTCCATCACCTCGATCGCCCGCGACAACCGCCGCGGATTCGACGCGTCGAGCCGCTCCAACATGGCCGGGTCGACCCGTTTCAGCCGCTCGCGCAATTGTTCGGCGGAAAGCGCGGCCAACTCGACGCGCAATTCGTCCGGGCCCTGCGGCGCCTCGCACAGTCCACGCGTCAGCGCGCGAAAATAGAGGCCGGTGCCACCGGTCACGATCACGCGACGGCCCGCCGCGCGCTGTTCTCGTAAAAATTCCGTCGCGTACTTCAAGTATTGCGCCACGTCGAAGTTGGAACCGAACTCGACCAGATCGAGCCCCCCGTGCGGAATCTCCGCCCGCTCCGCCGGGGTCGGTTTGCCTGTGCCGATATCGGCCCCGCGATAGACCTGCATCGCGTCCATGGCCAGGATCGCGCCGCCGGTCCGGCGCGCCAGCGCCAAGCCCAGCTCGCTCTTGCCCGCGGCGGTCGCGCCCACGAGAAAAATCGGCGTGGGGGCGCTGCTGGAACTCAAGGACATATGGCCAAGCTACGCTTGGTTTTCAAAACATGGCAAGCCCGCGCCGGGCCGTGTGCTGCCGTGCGCAGAACCTCGCATCACTCTGCCATTTTGGAGTTATTGGGTCTCAAGCCGCTTCGGATCCCGCGCCTGCCCGCATTTTTCTCTTTGTCATGCGGCCAAAATAGGTTTCGCTTGAGGGGTATGCCGCTCGCGCGAATCTTTGCCAATCTGGGTCTCGGCGTTATTCTGCTCGCCATGAACGGTTGTTCCCCCTCCGGCACCAAGGCCGCCGACGCCCCCGAGCAGCCTGCGCCCATGCAACCGGTGATCGCCCTCTTCACCGACTACGGCTGGGAAGACCCTTACGTCGCCCAGCTCAAGGGCGCGATCATCGCCATCGACCCTTCAGCCCGTCTCGTCGACCTAACCCACACCGTCACTCCGTTCAACGTCGTCGAGGGCGCCTACCTCCTCGACCAGTCCGCCGAGGAATTTCCCGCCGGCACCATCTTCGTCGCCGTCGTCGATCCGCAGGTCGGCACCGAGCGCGCTTCTATTCTCCTGGAGACCGCCAAGGAAAAATTCTACGTCGGCCCCGACAACGGCCTCTTCTCCCACGTGATCGACCGCGAGGGCTTTCTCAAGGCGTGGAAACTCGACAAGCCCGAATACTTCCGCCCCGGCGCCGTCTCCTACAGCTTCCATGGCCGCGACATTTTCGGACCCATCGCCGCCCATCTCGCCGCCGGGGTCGCCCCGGAAAAGCTCGGCACCGAAATCCCCGCCGCCACCGCCCTCACCCTGCTTCCCGAGAAGGCCGTCGCCTTCTCCTCCGGCACCCTCACCCTCGAAGTCGAACACATCGACCGCTACGGCAACGTCATTCTCAACCTGAGCGCCGACAGCGATTTCGCCAACCGCCTCAAGGAGGGGAACCTCGTCAAAGTCACCGTCGCCAAGGACAACTACTCCGCCCCGCTGGTCAAGACCTACGGCGACATTGAAAAAGGCCGCCTCATTCTCCTCTACGGCGGCAGCGGCCTGCTGGAAATCGCCGTGAACCAGGGCTCCGCCGCCAAAGAACTCAAGGTGCAGCCCGGCGATGTCGTTTTACTCAAACCATGAACGCCTACTTCTTCAAGCCCATCCTCCAGGAACGCATCTGGGGCGGCCGCAACCTCGCCGCCCTTTTCAACCGCACCCTGCCCGAAGACAAAAAAATCGGTGAAAGCTGGGAATTGGTCGACCGGCCCGAAGCGGTGAACGACATCGTCTCCGGTCCCGGCGTCCAGCCCGACACCCACCAGAATCTCCACACTCTCTGGCAGGAAAATCGGACCGAAATCTTCGGCACCAGGGCCCCCAACCTTGCCCGCTTCCCTATTCTCATCAAGCTTCTCGACTGCCAGGAGAACCTCAGCGTGCAGGTCCATCCCCAGCCGGGCGGGGAAGGCGAACCGAAAACCGAAATGTGGTACTTCCTCGATACCAAGCCGGATGCCAAAATTTACGCCGGCCTGAAAAAGGGCGTCACCCGCGAGAAATTCGAAAAGGCCATCGGCACGTCCGAACTCCCCGGCCTCCTGCACACGCTCCAGCCGGCGCAGAGCGACGCCATGTTCCTGCCCAGCGGGCGCGTCCATGCCATCGGCGCAGGCAACGTCATCCTCGAAATCCAGCAAAACTCCGACACCACCTACCGGGTCGACGACTGGGGACGGCTCGACGACAACGGACGCCCCCGCGCGCTCCACCGCGAACAGGCCCTCGCCTCGATCCGCTTCAACGACACCGAACCGCAGCTCGTCCAGCCCCACAGCGAACGGGTCCTGCAGTGCCCCTACTTCAGTGTCGAGCGGGCCTACATCTATCCCGGCGAATACCGTGTCTGGACCAGCGAGCCGAGCAGCTTCCAGTACCACTTCCTCGCCCAGGGTGAACTCAAAATTGACGACCGCAATTTCAAACGCGGTGAAAGTTGGTTCGTCCCGGCCAACGCCGAAAGCTACAGTTTGGAACCTCTCGGCGAGGGCGCCGAGCTCATCACCGTCCAGTGGGGACGGTAGCTTGCACACCACCACTAACCCGTATGGAATGCCGGTTCACATACACCTCAAAAGAACTCCAGCGCGCAATCGGTCAATATAGACAAAGCCATATCATAAGCACGCTGGCATGGACCGCCGTCATGTGGCTTACCTTTGGTCTGATTTTTTTGGTTAATTTTTCAGAAGATCTGAAAAACAACACCGCACAAGAATCGTCCTCTTCGTGGAACGGTATTTTGCTGGGTGATGCTGGCATTTTGATCTTCCCAATCATTTTTACCGCTTATTTCTTTTCACCTCTCTGGGGTTATGTCAGTGCGTACTTTTTTCGCCGCAATCCACTCTACAACCAACAGGTCTTGTACAAAGTTGAACAAGCAGGACTTGAACTCGCTTCAGAAGTTCTAAACCAAAAAGCTTCATGGAGTGCTATCGGAAAAGTCAGAGAAGGTGCAAAAGGTTTCATCTTGTTTTGGGGCAAATCGAAGCGTTCGTTTCACTGGCTGCCCAAAGACGGCTTTTCCTCCTCTGCCGACATCGATACTTGTCGCGACTTGATCAAACAGCACGTCAAAAATTTTAAACGGAACGGTTAGCTTCCCGCACCATTTGCACCCGCCCAAGATTCAAGAAACACATTTGTTTAAAAAGGCTTGTTAACATCTCCCTGCCCGGTTAGTTTCCCCGTCAGTCAGTGCGCAGCAGCAGCCGGTCGGTTACCAACTAAACGGGTATGACTGTCTTTTCGCATCGATGCGGAGGGCTTATGCATCGGGCCTTTGCAAGGCTGACGGTTTCTCCGTTTTTTGCCCCAACCCGCCTTTCGAACCGTGCTCTACGAGTTGCCTCCGGTTGCTCATCCCTGGGCAAAAGATGGGGAGTAAAAGATTCATCGACCCAATCCACCGCGCGCGCGTGGCGAAATGGTCTCGGCGCTTTCCTGCTCACCGCCTTCATCTCCGCGCACGCGCAACAGATGCCCTCGGCGCAGACAGCCACGGCGTCCTCGACCCATGCAGCGGCGTCATCCAACGACTTGCCGATGGCTCCGAACAATCCGGCCACATCGTCAACCGATGCCTCCGCGCCGCCGGGCGATGCGCAAAGTTCCAACGTCTATAAGAACATGAGCCTGCAGGAGCTGATGAACCAGAATGTCACCTCCGTTTCCGGGACGCCGCAACCGTACGGGGAGGCGCCGGCCGCGATCCAGGTCATTACCAATAATGACATTCTCCGTTCGGGCGCCTCCAGCCTGCCGGAAGCCTTGCGACTGGCTGATAATCTGGAGGTGGCCCAGGACAATGCCCACGACTGGAACATCAGCGCGCGCGGATTCAATGCCATGAGCGGGGATAAACTGCTGGTTTTGATCGACGGGCGGGCGGTTTACACGCCGATTTTAGCGGGCGTCAGTTGGGACGTGGAGAACGTGATGCTCGAAGACCTCGACCGGATTGAGGTGGTCAGCGGCCCGGGCGGAACGCTCTGGGGCGCGAACGCCATGAATGGCGTGATCAATATCGTCAGCAAAAGCGCGCAGGACACGCAGGGCTGGTACATGGAAGGCGCGGGTGGTTCGGAGTTGCGGGACGCCGGGGCCATTCGTTACGGCGGCACGCTTGCGCCCGATGTTTACTACCGGGTTTACGGCACCTATTTCGACCGCAACGGCGAAGTCTACACCGATGGAGCCGCCGCCAATGATGCCTGGAGCGAGGGGCGCGGCGGATTCCGCATCGATACCGCGGGCTCGTCCGACGACAAGTACATGCTGGAGGGCGAATACTATAATGGCGCCGCCGGTGATCCGTCCTTCCCCTCAACCAACGAGACCGAGGTGGAAAGCGGCGGCCATCTCCTTGGCCGATGGACGCACACCTTCTCAGCCGATTCGGACATGAGCCTGCAAGTCTATTATGACCGGGTAAACTCCTCTACTCCGGAACCGGCGAGCGCGTTCGCACCGACCGTCGTGCCGGCCGGTATTGCGACCGAATATCTTGATACCGCCGATGTGAGTTTTCAGCACAACATCCAGGTGGGAGACCGCAACAAAGTCACCTGGGGGGCCGGCTATCGCTTCTACCATGACGTTGCCGACAATTCGCCCGCGGTGGAGATTTTGCCGGCGACCCAGGATTTGAATGTGTTCAATATTTTTGGCCAGGACGAAATCAAACTTCTGGATAATTTATTTTTTACGCTCGGGACGAAAGTCGAACACAACGATTTCACCCACTTTGAATATGAGCCGAGCGCGCGGCTGCAATGGAATTTCACCCCCACGCAAATGCTCTGGGCGGCGGTTTCACGCGCGGTTCGGACACCCTCGATCGGCGAACGCAGCTTGTATGAACCCACGGGCTTACCAGATGCTCCCCTTCCCCACCCTCCCTTTCCTCCCGGTTACTCCTATCCGCAAAGTCTTTTGGACGGTTCAACCAGCTTCACTTCTGAAAAATTACTTGCCTATGAATTGGGTTATCGGGCCCAGCTTGATTCCCAGATTTCCGGGTCCATTTCTACCTTTTACAACTTCTACAGCGACATCAGAAGCACAAGCCTAAGTTCAGCCTCCACTCTTGATCTTCCCATCTATCTTCAAAACAATCTCCAGGGCGAGACGTATGGGATCGAGGTAAGCTCCGATTACCAAATGCTCGACTGGTGGCGCTGGCACGCCGGGTACGATTATCTCCAGGAACATATCCACGTTGCACCGGGACAAATCGATTTTACCAACGCGCTCAACGAAACGGCCGACCCCAAGAACCAGGTCTTCCTGCGCTCCTCGATGGATCTGCCCGAAAACATGGATTTCGACCTGAACGGGCGCTTTATCGACTCGCTGACGATCAACAACGCAGCGACGGCGGCGAGCGTTCCAAGTTACTTTGAACTCGACGCGCGCCTGGCCTGGCACCCGACGAAGGACCTGGAGATTTCCATCGTTGGCCAGAACCTCCTGCAAGGCCAGCATGCGGAGTATGGCTTTCCCGGCCCGGATCAGGTTCAGATCGAACGCAGCGTTTATGGAAAGATCGCATGGCATTTTTAAATTCCTTTTTCCGGCTTCCGACGCCTGGGCGGACGAAATCTCTTTTCGCGTGCCGACTTTTCGGACAGCCTCCAGTAAAATCACGCCGTTTTTTTTTCGCTTTATTGCTCGGGCTCCCGGTCGTCGCGGCGGGGTTGGAACCGGCCCGGGCGCAATCGGACACGAGCAAAGAATACCAGATCCAAGCCGCCTTCCTGTTCCACTTTGCGCAGTTCGTGAAGTGGCCGGGGAACAGTTTTACCGGCCCCGACGCCCCCTTTAGCATCGGCATCCTGGGCGACGATCCCTTCGGCGCAGTCATCGATGCCACCGTCCAGGGCGAAACGATCAATAACCACCGGTTGATCGTGGTGCGCTCGCAACGAATTGAGGACCTGGAAGGCTGCCAGATCATCTTTGTCAGCCGCTCCGCAGAAGCCCAGGTCGGCGAAATTTTGTCGCAACTCGGTTCCCGGCCGGTCCTGACCGTGAGCGAGGTGGAGAGTTTCGCCCACGACGGGGGCGACATCGATTTTTACCTCTCCGACGGCAAGGTCCGCTTTGAAATCAACCCCCAGGCCGCCCGGCAATGCGGACTCAAGATCAGTTCGCAGTTATTGGCGCTGGGCAAAATCGTCGAGCAATGAGCACCGAGACTATTCTCTTAAACTGGCTGCGCGACCTGCCTATTCGGAAAAAATTGACGCTGGTGATCCTGTACACCAGTGCGGTGGCGCTGCTGCTTTTGTGCAGCGTGCTGGGAGCGTTCCAGTATTTCAATTTCCACCATATGATGGCGCGGGACACCATTGTCCTGGCCGACATACTGGCGAAGAATACGCAGGCCGCGCTGACCTTTCAGGACGAAAACGCGGCGCAACAAACGTTGAGTTCGCTCCAGGCCAAACCGAGCGTGCTCGCCGCCGGTCTTTATGACGAAAACGGCAATCGGTTTGCCGAGTATGTGCGGGACAACGCCGCTGTCGACCTCCCTGACCGGCCCTCCGCCGACGGGAGTTTTTTCGAGTCGGATAAGCTGGTTGTCTTTCGTCCCGTACTTCTTAACGGGAAACGCATTGGCACCATCTATCTCCAGACCAGCCTGCAGGAACTGTACGACCACTTGAAGTTGTTTACGGGCCTATCGGCGGTGGTCTTTGTCGGATCGGTTTTCGTCGCCTTTATTTTGGCCTCGTGGTTGCAGAGGCCCATTTCCCAGCCCATCCTCAACCTGGCGGAAACGGCCCGGCGCATCGCCGAAAACAAAGATTACGCGGTACGGGTCGAGGCCAAGGGACGCGATGAAACCGGGTTGATGACCAACGCGTTCAATCAACTGCTGGTCAGCATCGAGGAGGGTCAAAAGGCCCTGCGAACGGCGAACGACTCATTGCAAAAGGAGGTGGCCGAACGCAAAGACGCCCAGGAAAAAGTCCATCAAATCAACACCGAACTGGAGGCCCGGGTGGCTGAGCGCACGGTCCAGCTTGAAACGTCGAACAAGGAACTCGAAGCCTTTTCCTATTCGGTGTCGCACGACTTGCGCGCACCGTTGCGCGCCATGGATGGCTTTTCGCAGGCCGTGCTGGAAGATTTCGGCGAGCAGTTGCCCCCGGAAGGCCTTCGTTACCTCCGGAACATTCGCCAAGGCGCGCAACGCATGGGTACCCTCATCGATGATCTCCTTTCGTTTTCACGTTTGGGCCGGCTGCCGATTGACAAACACACCGTGGACAACGACAGCCTGGTGCACGATGTCCTTAATGATCTCAGTTCCGAACGCGAAGGCCGGCAGATCGACATTCGGATCGGGCACCTGCCCTCCTGCCAAGGTGACTCGGCGCTGTTGAAGCAGGTCTGGACCAATCTGTTGTCCAATGCGATTAAATATACACGTCATCGCAACCCCGCCGTGATCGAAATCGGCTGCAAGGTGGAGCAAGAAAGCGTATATTTCGTTCGTGATAATGGAGCTGGCTTTGACATGCGATACGCCAATAAATTATTCGGGGTATTTCAGCGACTGCATCCCACGGACCAGTTCGAGGGCACGGGAGTCGGCCTAGCCTTCGTGCAGCGGATTGTTCAGCGGCACGGCGGACGTATTTGGGCCGAAGCGGAGGTGGACAAAGGGGCCTGTTTCTATTTTACTTTACACGAAGAAGGCAAACCATGAGTGAAACCGACCCTGTTGAAATTCTAATCGTCGAGGATACCCCGCAAGATCTTGAGTTGGCGTTGCGCGCGTTGCGCAAGGCGAATCTCTCCAGCCATATTCAGGTCGCCCATGATGGCGAGGAGGCGCTGGAGTTCATCTTTTGCGAAGGCCCTCACGCCGGGCGCGTCGTCAAAAACGGCCCCAAGGTCATCCTGCTGGACTTGAAACTTCCCAAGGTCGACGGGTTGGAAGTATTGAAGCGCATCAAGGATGATCCGCGCACGCAGTCCATTCCCGTTGTCGCGCTCACCTCTTCCAAGGAGCAAAGGGACGTGGTGGAGAGTTACAGGCTCGGGGTCAACAGTTACGTCGTCAAACCGGTTAATTTTGAGAACTTCGTCAAGACCGTCCAGGAATTGGGAAAGTATTGGGTGCAAATCAACGAACCGCCCAAAGTGGCAGCTTGAAGGTTACAACAAATTCAAGTCCTGATCTCGCATGCAGAGGAGTCGGAGACCGCCTCTCCACTTTAAAACGACCCATTTGCACCCGCCCAAGACTCGTTTAGTTTAAGGAAACATCCCAACCTTCACCGGAGAATCCTCATGCTCACCACCCGCCGCCAAGCCTTGAAGACCCTCGCCGCCGCCACCCTCGCCGGAACCGCGCTCGGGAATTTTCCCGCCCTCGCCCAGACCGCTCCCGCCGCCGCGCCCGCCCCCACCGGCCCCTTCACCCTGCCGCCGCTCCCCTACGCGTACGACGCGCTCGAGCCCCATATCGACGCGGAGACGATGCACCTCCACCACGACAAGCACCACGCCGCCTACGTTAAAAAACTCAACGAGGCTCTCGCCAAGGAACCCTCCTTCGCCCCCGGTAACGACATCGAGGAACTTCTCAAAAATTTCTCTTCCGTCCCCCAATCGATTCAAACCGCCGTCCGCAACAACGGCGGCGGCCACGCCAATCACAGTCTCTTCTGGCAGACGCTCCAACCTGCGGGTACTATTGACCAAAGAAAAATCTTTGGTCCTTTCCAGCAAGCCCTCGCTGACGACCTCGGCGGCATGGCCAAACTCCAAGAAGAAGCCGCCAAACTCGGCGCCGAGCTCTTCGGTAGCGGTTGGGTTTGGCTCGTCCTCGACGGCGGCAAAAACCTGACCCTTCTCACCCTGCCGAATCAGGACAGCCCGCTGCTCGAGGGGCACTATCCGCTTTTCGGCATCGACGTCTGGGAACACGCCTACTACCTCAAGTATCACAACCTCCGCGCCGACTACATCAAGGCCATCTGGAACGTGGTTAACTGGGACTTCATTTCGGCCCGCTACGACAAGGCGATGAAGGGGTGATGGCTTAGTCTTCCCCGCCCACATCCCGCCGCGCCTGCCGCGTTTTCGCCCGTCTCCGTTTCAGTTCCACGAATTGCTTTTTGATGCCCCGCGGCCTTGGCGCGTTCTGTCGCCGTTTCAACTCCCGCGCGGCGCGGCGCTCCCGCGCCCGATCGTCGTGCTGCCGCTGCAACTGCGCGGCCAGTAATTTCCAGGCGGCCAGCCGGTTCGACGCCTGGGTCCGGTGTTCCTGCATCTTCACCAGCAGGTTGGCCGGCGCATAGCGCAGCTGCACGCACGTCGCCACCTTGTTCACGTTCTGGCCGCCGGCGCCGCCCGAGTGGATGAACGATTCCTCCACCCGCGCCGCGTCGCAACCCAGCGCCGCCAAGTGGGCTCGCAGATAGTCCGGCGGAAACGCGCTCACCGTCCCCTCGCCTCCATCCGCTTACGCCGCTCCTCGTCGAACGGCTCCACGTGCACCATCACGTCGCGCACCTGCGGGAGTTCCCGCTGCAGCCGGCCCTTTACCTCGTGCGCCAGCCGGTGCCCCTCCTGCACGGAAATATCGGGATCCACCACGATGTGCATGTCGACCATCAACCGCATGCCCAGCTTGCGCACCCAGACCTTGTCGATGCCGCGGACCCCTTCGCAACTCTTTCCCGTTTCCGCTATGAATTCCATCAACGCCGGGTCGACCGAGCCTTCCATCAGCTCGTGCAAGGCCGGACCCAGCAGCCAGAGCCCCGTCCCCACCAGCCACACGCTGGCCAGCATGGCCGCCCAACTGTCGGCGTGACTCCACCCGGGTCCGCCAATCCAGGCCACGATGATTCCGCCCAGCGCCGCGACCGAGGTCACCACATCGCTCCGTTGATGCCAGGCGTCCGCCACCACCGCGAGACTCCCGATCTCCCTCCCCCGCCTCCGCATCCAGTGAAACATCCGTTCCTTCACGAAGATCACCGGCACCAGCACCAAAAGCGTCAGGGGACTCGGCGCGTGCCGGGGTTCGCCCAGGGAAACCGCCGCCGCCCAAAAAATTGATGCACCGACGCCCGTCAGGGCCAGCGCCGTCACCGCCGAGGCCAGCGTCTCCGCCCGGCCATGACCCGCCGGATGGTCCGAATCGGCCGGCTGCGCCGCCTTTTTCAAGGCAAAAAGCGTCACGCATGAGCCCATCACATCGGCGAAGGATTCCGATGCGTCGGCCACCAGCGCGTACGAGTGTCCCAAAATGCCCGCCGCCAACTTGGCGCCGCCCAGCGCGACGTTCATCAAAATTCCCCTGAGCGCCGACCCCTGCCCCGTGCGCAGACTCCGCTCGGGATTCATCCGCGCCGCCTCAAGCGCCTCGGAACTCTGTGTTGGCATCCCCGCACTATGCGAATCCCCACCCGAGATTGGCAACACTAACACCCCTGCAAGAGCTTCTTAAACAAATCTTATGAACAGGCAAAAACAATCTCAGCTAGGCAAAAAAGGTCCTATCCCCGGATTTCTTGACCTTAGGGATTGGGTTAGAAATTTTTTTTGGAGGGCGATGCGACATTAACTGACCTTATCCAAGAAACCAATCTCATTCCAAGATACTAATTATAAATATCTTACACATCTCAATGAAAAGTTGAACCATTAGATTTCATAGGGTTATAAATATTTTTTTATAGTGTTTTTTTGTCGGCACGAGATATGATCCTAATCAGTTCAAACTTGGTCCACGTCATCCCAGCTTTTGCAGATTTGAACATTTTTTTATTGAAAGGAGGTGAAAAAACAATGATCAACAAAGTTATTCTTCGCGCCAAAGCGGCGCTGCGCCGGATGAAGAGCAAGAAGGGCCAGACTCTCGTGGAGTATGCCCTGATTCTCGCCTTCATTTCCGTGGTCGCCATCTCGGTCCTGATCGCTCTGGGCAACCAGGTTAAAAGCGTCTTCACGACCATTACCAGTCAGCTCCAATACGCCCAAAGCAACTAGTTCACAATGGGCCCAAAGACTTGGGAAGTTCCATTCTCTCAAGTCGGTTTTTTGTACGCCATCGCCAGCAGAATTTTCAAAAATTGCCAATTCCGATGAATCGCCTCATTCATCGTATCAATCTGGCGACGTCCAACTGACCGGGAGCGATGGCCTAATTTTAGTGGTAAGTTTTATTATAAGCCGAGATGGATTGGATTAAGCAATTAATCGGTGGCTTGGGGGAGACCCGCAGGGTTTCCATGACCGCGACGGTGGATCATGTCGAACTATCGTCCGCTCACCTCATCGTGGGGCTTGAGATTGACTGTCGCAATGACACAAACGATCCCATTCCAATAAAGGACATCCGAGCAAGGGTGTACATGAGCGGACGAGGAAAAGAGCCGCAGATGTTTTATCCGCTGGAACGCTTTGAGCGGGTGTTGAACAAACAACGGATGCTAAAAGTGCCCGTTGAACCGTTCACGCTACCGCCCCACGAAATTCACGCCGTACCGTTGCGATTTATCAGCGAGAAGGTTTTCGACATCCCGCCGGGCGGCTACGCCGTCGATATCGAACTGACGGACACCAACGACACCCGCTACACGAGCCGGGTAAAAATCCGGGTGGACAGCAAGATCAAGTATCGTCACGACGAAGCGTGGCAGGGGAGTTGAGCTGACCTGTTTCTAAAACAGGCTTTAAAGGACGTGCGGGGCAGGATTTATATCTGCGGTCCCGTCATCGCTGGATTAAATGCCTGCCAAATGAGGTTGCTGATAATAATCAATCCCGTAACCACGGAGATCATACCGAAGATTCGCACCATCAACTCAGGCTTTGGCATTAGTTTCTCCATCGTGATCACCGCCGCCACCATTACCATGACGGCCGCATTCATCATTCCGAGCGCGAGAAGAACCAAGGTCGGGCCGGAGCAACAAGCGACGCAGGAAACGCCGCGACTAATGCCCAGCCACCAACTTGTGGACGCACAACCTTGCGCAGGTGGCATCTCGCAGGGCAACATCCCTCGACAACGCCGCAGGCCGTACATTGTCCACGGCATGAATTGCAGACAACCGGCGATGAATATCATTATGCCAAGAATGAGAGGGGTTGCCTGGCTAAGCGCCGTCCATCGCATCGTGGCAAGCGCGAACAGGGTGCCAACCATGTAGACGGCCATACCAACAGCACTCCAGACAAAGAAGTATCCAGTTGCCATCAGCAGAGTCAAAATCATGGCCCCAGGGCTATTTCCAGAGCGCCGCGCATGGTAATCACGAAGCATCAACGGCAACGACGAAGGCAGCATCATGGCAACCATCATGGCCAGCCACATCAGCATGAACATCGCGGCTGATGCCAACCATGTTTGGCCGGGCATGCGCATCCACATCATCGACATCGTCCAACCACCGGGCATGGACATGCCTTCAGACATGGAATTACAAAAATAGCCGGTGGCGGCGAGTCCAGTCGTAAAAACCAGCAGGATAACCGTGCAAAACTCCGGCCCTGCCCGGGCGTAAGCCCGCTTCGCCGGAGCGTCCTGGTCACAGTTCGCAAGCATGCGCGCCAACCTTTCTCAGTCCCGGTACTTGTCGTGGTACCTTACCCAATCCTGCGCGGCTCCGGGTTTTTCGTCGCGGCCTTTGGCGGTCAGGTCGATGAAATTGTAGGTGGTGTTCATCAGGTCGATCCCGCGCTCATAGGTCGAGTAGGTGTGATAAATATCACCGTTCTTGTCGCGGTAAAACGCACTGGCGCCTTCCCTTTCTTCACATACCACGTTGGATTTGCCGTAATTGTAGGGAATCACGCCGCTCTTGACCTGTTGGGCCGTGAACGAAACGTTGAAATCAAAATTGAAATCCGTCCTGCACGAGGAAAGCCATTTGAAATGCCAGCCCATGCGTTTCTTGAAGGGTTCGATTTCTTTCCGCGGCGCGCGGGAAACGACGACGAAAGCCGTATCGCGCTGTCCAATGTGAATGTTCACGCTGTCGAAATGATCGGCCCAAAACGAGCAATGGGCGCAACCTTCCTTCCAATCCGGCCCAAACATGAAGTGATAGATGAGAAGTTGGCTCTTGCGGCCAAACAAATCAGCGAGAGTCACCCTGCCGGTCGGCCCGTCGAAAACGTATTCCTTTTCGATTTTAACCCAAGGCAGCTTGCGGCGTTGAAGAGCTAGTTCGTCGCGCAGCTTCGAGAACTTCTTTTCTTTAACGAGAAGTTTCTTGCGAGCGACCAGCCACTCCTTTTGCGCTACGACCTTGCGGTTTTCGAATCCATGAACGGTTTTGATTTTCGGCATAATGTTCTCCCAGGTTTTGTCGTTGCTACATGGTCGGATTTTCAAATGGAATTTAGCTGACCTTTGCCTGTGGTAATGAGGTAGCGCAAACTACCGGTTATCATTGGTCCATTCGGAGATTCCTGCATTGTGTTGCTCCAAGCGGATAAGCACTTTTCTGATAAACAAAAAAAGGGTTGCGGGGGCAGGATTTGAACCTGCGGCCTTCAGGTTATGAGCCTGACGAGCTACCGGGCTGCTCCACCCCGCGATTGGGTTCCACCGCGACCTGCCGAACTTGGGCTTGCATCTCGCCCGAGGTTGCGTGGGAAGGTCAATATCCCCGATGCCGGGAGGATTGGCAAGGTGTTTCGCAAAAGCCTTGCCGATTTGAGGCAGGTTCCAGAACTCATTGCAAAAGTAGACACGGGCTGCGCCAGGAGGGATTTTGCCTTGCGGCGCGGAGCCGAGCGACGAGCATAGCCAAAGTGCTACGTGAGGAGCGAGCGACAAAGCCGCAAGGCAAAAGAACCCCGGCCCTTCGGGTTGCATTTTCAAAGGCCTCCGGCGGCGTTGCTCCTTCGGTCGAGATGCGCTGCGGCATCACTCCCTCAGTCGCGCCTTACCGGAGGCCTTTGAAAATG
>JAJSLI010000018.1 GCA_021272315.1 Methylacidiphilales bacterium
AGTAGCAATCAGTCGGACCAAAAGTTTACCAGCCGGCAAAATCTGATTGATTTTTTAACCGGGACCGTCGGAGCCAGCCCCGATGCCCTCCAGTATCTCGGCACCTTCAGTCGCAGCCTGGACCAGCCTTCTGTCTGGCCCGATCCCACCACCGGGTCCAACGCGCGCCCCACGGTGGCGGGCAAAAGCGCAAACTATTCGTCGGGCGCATTTGCCAGCCCCGACGCGGGAGGCAACACCGCTTATGGCCAAGATACCCCGGTGTCTTCCACTTCGGTCAATCCCCCGTTTCCGCAGGTTCTCGTGACGACCTCCTTCACCCGCAATGATGGAACCACGGCGGTGGTGGGGGAACCCCTGGTCAAAAAGCGATTCGGGTTGAACCGGCTTGCCTGGCTTACCTATGAAGGGCCGTCTGCCACCGTCTACGCCAATAATCCCAGCGATCCGATCATCACGGCGATGCTCAACGAGGGAATACCCCTCCAGATGATTGAGGAAGGCACGCCCGCCAATATCCTCAGCTATTTTGGGCTGACTTGGAGTACGTTCACAACTCCCAACGACGGCACCTCCACCACCGATTGCTGGGTCTATAACCACGGAGTCGCCGGCACCGCCACCAAGGCGATCGGCCAGCTTTCCGATGTGCAGGGCCTGGGCCGCGAAGCCGACTTTTTCGAATTACTGAAGGCGGCCATCACGGCGGGATGCCTGGGCAAGGGCGCGGCTACCAACCACAATGTCGCAACCTATGCTGCTCTTTCCAACACCTATGTGGATGTCAACCAGTACGAACTCGATACCAACGCCGACTTTCAGATTTTTCAGATCGGCGCGAATATCATGGCTCAATTCAGTACGGATTCCTACCCGCCGCATATTCAATATATGGGCCCGTCCGAGGCGGAGACGACGTCGCGGCCATGGGATTTCTACGGGGACAAAAACCTGCCCTACCTCTACCGTGCCCGCACGTTAGGCATCGTTACGACAGCCAACGCCGGCACACTGGAAACGGTGGGTATCACCCGCATCTCGTATGGCATCGACACCGCGCTCTTGTTGCCGGAAATCTGGAACCCTCATGATCCCAACAGCAACAAGGCAAGTGTCGGGCCGACCAACTTCCGCTTTATTCTGGCGCAGGGACCAACCTGGTCGCCGACAGCGAGAGCAGCGGCAACGACCTGTTTGGTGCCCGAGGGGCATTGTCGTATGTATAGTGGCGACATCGCGATAAGCGACACCACCAATAACACGGATGGAAAGGGCCCATTTTCCACCCCAGTTCAACTGGATACCGATCCTCCGGCCGGGGGCAAGGGCGAAATCGATTTTACCTCTGCGGAGATAAGCGCCGCGACTAATTCCACGGAGCCTCTCTTCCTCGGTGGGCTGAATACTTTGAATTCCCCGACCAATTCATGTATAGGCACGCCCGCGGGTAATTCTTTGAGCAACGTCACCGATCTCGCTAACGCCGGCAGCGCCTATCCGGAGGAGCAATATTCCGGAATCTACCTGGGAACTTACCAAAATGCCTGGCTGCTCGGGCAGCCGCCGGGCGATTGGGCGTACGCTTGGAACCCACCGCTGGTGGAAGGCCCCAGCACGCCCTGCACCGTATTACCCCTCCAAACCGCTCAGGGGTACAACTCGACCAATCCCACCTCCGCCGACGTACTCTACCTGTTCGTTGCCACCTCCTCCTCCGCCGGGTCGCAGAATCAGAACCTTCCGACGGTGGTCGACTACATTCTTCAATACCAGAATCCATCCGGAACCTGGGTCACCTACCAGGACAATACTGCCAACATCCCGACAACTTCCGCGGCCACGACGTCAAGAGCAGGTTACAACGGCTACGCATCCTCCTACACGGGGCCGGCCCAGATTATGATCAACGATACCGGCGGGCGTTTCTGCAATACCGGGGATACGATCTCCTGGATGGACCCCCGCACGTCTCGTTTCGGGGCGTTCAACGCCGTATCCAAAACGATGTATACGTCCTCCTTTCAGTGGCCCACCCCAACCATGTCGGAGTTTTATTTTGGAGCGTCGGATCGGCCTGGCACAGACTTTGGCCAGGGTGATGACATCGTCACGCCGGGAACGGGCATGGGCTCGACCGCCGTAGCGCCGACGATCGGGTGGTATCCTGGAAGCTGGACGGTGAATTCCAATGAAGGCAACAATCTGTTCGTTCCCGCCTATTATGCGGAAAATGTCACGACCACGCGGGCGGTGGGCGCTCCAACTCCAATCTACGATTCCAACTACTTCGCCGATCCCGACGGAGTCGTTCGCCGGGGCATGAGCGGCTACACCACCGGATCCAACAGCACGATTGGCCTGCCCCTGTCCACTTACAGCTCCACGAACAACCAAAACCGGCCCTTCATTCTCAATCGTCCTTTCCGATCCGTGGCGGAGCTCGGCTATACGTTTTCGGGAACTCCGTGGCGGAATCTCGATTTCTTTACCCCGGAAAGCGGCTATGCCTCTCTCTTGGACGTCTTTTGCATCAGCGAGACCTCTGATCCCAATGCCCTGGTGGCGGGGAAAGTCGATCTGAACACAAGGCAGGTCCCGGTGATCGAGGCCCTCCTCTCCGGAACCGGCGGCCAGGGCTATGCCTACAAGGACGAAGCGAACGCGGGCCAAACAGGAACGACATACTCCCTGTCTTCGACGGAGGCCGCCGCCGTCGCCCAGGCGATGGTTAATCGCACGACCGCCACGACGACCTCCGGCGAGGGACCGCTCCGCAATGTCAGCGAACTGGTGGGGAAATGGACCAGCGCTGTAACGGTCAGTTCCACCCCCGCGGCGGTTTCTCCCTTTAATATTGATGGCAGCAAATCATACGTCGGTTTCAGCAGCGATCTAGTCAACAATACCAACGATCTGACCCACGCTTTCACGGACACGAGCACGCTCAATATCCAGCGGTTGCGGGAATCGGCCATGCGCGCGCTTTCCAGCGGAGGCCAGACCCGGGTGTGGAACCTGATGATCGATCTGATTGCCCAGACGGGAATCTATAAACCCAGTGAAACGAATATGGACAACTTTGTGGTCAACGGAGAACGAAGGTATTGGCTTCACATCGCCATCGATCGCTTTACCGGGAAGATCCTCGACGAGCAAATCGAACAGGTCAACGAATGAGCGTGCCGCAGCGGCTTCATTTTTTACCCTTTAACTCGCCCGTCCAATCGAAGATAAGACCCATGGTGGAGGCACGGTCGCGGTTGGCCGTGACATAGGCTTCGGTGGCCTGTTCCGGCTTGAAAATATGCGAAGTAAGCCCCGCCATCGGGAAGCGACCGGCGGCAACCAAATCAAAGAAGAGCCGCGAGATGGTTGCGCCATTCCATTCCTCGGTGTTGTGGCTATCGTGCACCCCCACGATGGTCAGGCCGCGACTGATGACATCGGAAGTCAGCGCCTGCTTGGTGGGTGAACCTGTATCGCCCATGATGACGACCGTACCTCGATCTGCCGCGAGGCCGAGGGCGGCGGCAAAAACCGTCGCGTTGCCGGTCGAGTCGATCACGACGCGGGGCAATTTTCCGCCTCCCGCCGCGAGAACGGCTTCCCTGGCCTCGCTGATGGGGGAGGTGACAACGACACTTGCCCCTCCGTCCTGAGCCAGGGGCAGGCGATGGACCGCCGTATCGACCGCGATGATCGGTGTGCAACCCGCCGCCCGAGCCCAGCGGATCGACATTTGACCGATGGGTCCGGCACCGATGATCAGAACGCTGTCGCCCAGCACATGGCGGGCGGCCAGCGCGCCGTGAAAGGTGATTTTGGCCAAGGCAAACCAGACCGCCTGCTCGAAGGAAACGGCGTCGGGGATGGGATAGCACTCTGCTGCGTTAGGCAAGGCAAGCGAACGATGCGCCTCACGAAAGGCTACACGTTGGCCTTTTTGGAGGTGCTCGACCTCTTTCCCCACTTCTTCAATGATTCCGACCGAGCTATAACCGGGATAAAAGGGATATTTGACCCATTTATCCCAATGGGTGCCCGGATCGAAAAGACGGTTAAAGACGATATTCTCGGTTCCAGTGCTCATTAGCGAAAGATGCGTGCGAATCAGCACTTGGTTCCTCCCCGGCTTTCCAGGGTCGAACGATTCCAGAAGAACTTGCTGCTTGGCCGGAAAAACGAGACGCCGGGCGCCGGTGTGTGTATGTTGAGACATCATGTTGAGAGGAGTTACCTGACGATTATTTTTGCTCTCTGTATCGGTTCGAAAAGGAACGAGAGGGAGCCCGGCGCCATTTTCCACGGAAATGATCGGATTCGCCGGTGTCAGGACCGATGAACGCCACCTTCACCTGCGCGCCCGGTCCTGCCCATCCCAAAATGGCGATGGGTTTGCCAGCCTGCAGCATCGCGTGATCGCTGAGCAAAGCCGACAATCGAAGTTCGGCATGAAGAAGGGATGTCATCAAACCGAACAGGCAAGGGAGTATGGCCTGCGGTTTCATGGCGTTGCTGCTTTGATATGAGTTCCAGGCGATGGCTTTCAGGGCGGCAACGGGGCAAACGGTTCCGGCGCTGTTGCAGGAACAGTTCCTTCCTGGGAAACCTCGCGCCATTCGCCGGGAGGCAGCGACACCTCCTGCACAAAGGGAGCCGTGAAGGTAATCGTGCGGGCGTCGTTCTCCGCATTGAAAAATAAAAACCGGCCATGGTCCTCGATCCAAGCAAGTGAGAGGGGAGAGAGGGACGAGAAGGCGAGGGTCTGATCCTGATAAGCGCCCACGTTCCGTCCCCCGAAGCAAAGCGTATTTCCCGCCACAGGTTTACGGAGGATGAGCAGGGCAGCCTGGGCCTTGACGTTCCCAGCCCACTCGGAATGGAAATCGATCTTATGCGAAACGTTGTCCTTCGCCATCACGACCTCGGCGTGCTCCGACGACGTCTGAAGAGTCGTGGCCCAGAGGCCATCCCCGGCAATGGCCAGGGGCGTGGCCGCAAAGGTGGGCGCATCGCCCCGGTAGGGATAGAGGAAGGTGGCGAAAATCGCGGGGGCGTCCTGTACCTTGCGGAAGCGGGCGGTGGGAATCGCCCGATGCTGCATGGGAAACCAGCCGAGCAGCGGGTCCTTCTGGCCCTGGACCACGTCGACGGCCAGGTTGTCCCGATCCAAAGGATAAAGGGCAATGTGAATGTTATCCTCGGACTTGCTGAAGACGGCCTGGGTCGCGGGATCAACGGTAGCGCCGGGGGCGTCCATATTGAAATGGGCATCGAACGTGTGATGGCCTGTACCGTCCAGGGTATCGAGGATCAGCGCATAGTCGGGTTTTAGAAACAAGACCCGCCGGGTATGGGTCACTGTTTTGTCGAAAGGGCCGACCCAGCTGTTCCAGGACTTGCCTTTGGGGACGCCAAATTCGTTCTGCCGGTAGCCGGCATCGTACGTGCCCGAGACGTAGTCGAAGATGGGAGTCGTGGCCCATGGATTATGAACCGGTTCGGTGATTTGATGGCTTCCCGCCCATCCTTCATCCTCGTACTGCCATTTGCCGTCGACGATGATCGTATTGTGGGAAGCCGTCCCCAGGGTGAAGCGCCGCCAGTCAGAACTATCGTACTGATAAGCCCCGGGATCGAACAGGATTGTGCGGCCCCAAGCGGCTAACACCACCTCCAGCTTTTCCTGATGCTGGTGGCTGGTCCCGATCGGTCCGGCTCGGAAAAAGAGAAAGAGGTCGTTGGGCTGCCAGCCTCCGCGCATTGCATAGAAACCGGCATAGGGAAGCATGGTCGACGTGGGGGGAGGAGTGCCCTCCTTCCCATCCGAGGCTGCCCACGCCAGCAGAGGATCGTCCCCAACAAGTTTGAGCCCTTCCTTGGCTATCACTCTGGCATTCACCGTCCCCCACGAATCGTTGGTCGGCACCGTGTTGCCGGATGGATCCATCACCAGCACCAAAGCCCGATACATGGAGAGAAGCTTTTCCTTGAAATTAGGGGGAATTGGCAGGTGGTTGAGCTTGGCCAGATCATAGACGCCCAAAAATCCGTGGATGGCGCCGTAGTGGTAACCGGGGGTCAACTCGGATTCGAAGCCGTCGGGCAGGACCATCCGACCTATCTCCACGCTCTCACGATCGAGGGCGATCCGACGCCATTTTTCGGCCTTGCGGAATTCGGGGAAGAGGGCTCCGACGGTGTAGAGGCCGGAACACTCCGTCGTAACATGGTTGCCGGAACGGGCGGAATTCTCCAGCCCCCGCTGTAATACCACGGCATGGTCATACACGGAACGCAGGTAGATCCATTGCGCGTCGGGCGTGAAGGACGGGCTATTTAGGAAATGAAAATAGGCGTTGGGCCAGGAATTGTTCATCCGGATCGCCACCTCGAGCGTTCGCCAGAGTAGATTCTCCTCGTACGGATGAAGGGGATCGGCCGGCGGAACAACCGGGGGCGGATTTTTGGATACGAAGTCCTCCATCTGGCTTACCCAGCCGGCGGCGTATTTCTCGTCCAGCGTTTTCCAGTAGGCTGTGGCGAGGATACGCCAGTAATCCATCCGTCCGACGTTATGGGTAAATTCGGTGCTAAACGCGGGATCGGAGGGCGCGCGCGGGTTGTAGGTCCAGTTGAAGTCTTTGCCCATATCGATGATCTTGTGCTCGCCGCCATAGATACTGTCGTAGAGGTGATGGGCCAGAATTTCGTCGGCGGCGGGATCATCCGTGGCGGCCGCTTCCTTTGGCGCGCTCGTCGGCAGAACCGGAGGGTCGGTTAGCCAAGTGCCGTAGAGGGGTTGGTAGTGCCAGCGCACCGGACAGGCGGTGCGGCGGTAGTCGAGATAGGCGGCCTTCACCGCGGTCATGTCGCCGGTTGCGGCCGCTGCCTTGACCTTTTCCATGCCTGGAGTGTCGAGATCGAGGGAGGCTAACAGATCCTCGTCCGTCATGACCGGTAATGTTTCACTCCCCGAATCGGACGAAGGCGGTGTCAAGGGAGCGCTGTCTTCTCCCGCCCCGCAAGCATCGCGTCTTCCAGCCGCCATGAGAAACAGCGCCAAGGCCGTGCATAACACCAGGCGGGATACGCCAAAAAGGCCGCCCTGTTCCCTCATCATGACATGTTCTCCGGTTCGTGAAAACATCCGGCGCCGGTGAGCGAACGGATGGATCGACACATGGTCCCAATGTCGAGGCGACGCAGGACGGGGAGACTGCATGGCGTTAAGGAGATCTGTTTCAGCATCAACTCATAATGCGAATGAGTGAAATGCGCAACAAGCAGAAGATCACTTTAATTGTGAAATTAATAAGTAATCAGTATGTTGTTTATTTTAAGCGGCGGTCAACGCCTACCCGACTTGGAAACTTTCGCGGCGCATAAGGGTTGAACGCCTATGCCCATCTTGAAGTCTTCCTGCGCCCTCTTCACCTTTTTAACCCTTCTCTCTCTTTCCATTGTTCCCGCTCAGACCAACGCACCGGCGCTCGCTTCGGCGACTCCGCCCGGGGTCGTTGCTCTTCACGACGTCGTCATCGGCAAGGGCGGAGCCCGCGACCTCCATGCGGAAGTCGCCTATCCGGTAAATGCCACCGGTTTGCTTCCCGCGGTTATTTTTATTCATGGCGGTGGCTGGGCTGCCGGCAGCCACAAGCAATCGCCTGTGTATGAACTTGCCCAAAACGGTTATTTCGCTGCATCCATTGAATACCGACTGAGCAAAGAGGCCAAATGGCCCGCGCAGATTCAGGATTGCATGCTTGGCGTCCGCTGGCTTCGCGCCAATGCCGCGCAGTATCATGTCGATCCGAATCGCATCGGCGTTTGGGGCGCGAGCGCGGGCGGTCATCTCGTTGCCTGTGTCGGCACCATGACCGATGTAAAGGAATACCAGGGTGACGGCGGGTATCCGGGGGTCAGTAGCGCAGTCCAGGCCGTCGTCGATTACTTCGGACCGACCGATTTCACCGACCCCGCCAGCAACCCGCCGCGTACAGTCGGACAGCATCTCTTGTTATTCGGCGTCCCGTACGCTCAAAATCCGGCTCTTTGGAAAAGCGCCAGTCCACTTTTCTACGTCAAGGCCGGTGACCCGCCCATGCTCATCGCTCATGGTGACGCCGACGTTACCGTCCCGATCGCCCAATCAATCATGTTCGATGCGGCTTTGACCAAGGCCGGCGTCCCACACCAGTTTATTGTCGTCAAAAATGGGGGGCACGGTTTCAGCCCCTTGCCGGGAACGACCCTTGATCCCAATAGTGGTGAAATCAAGAAGGCACTCTATGATTTCCTCGCCAAATATCTGAAGGCGCCTTGACAGGGGGTTGACAACTTCCCTCTTGCCTTATAAGCCCGCGAATCGAGCAGCTTAAACAGGCTGTCTAGACGATGCACAAAGAAGCCACGGCAGAAAAAGTTCTGCTAGTGGGAGCGCACAGGCGCAATCACGTTTCATCAGGCCGAAGCATTGGCCGAGAAAACATATACCCCTTTTGGGTTTTTATTTCTTAATGAGCCTCCATAAGAAAAAATTCCGATTAAGGACTTCCGAACCCTAGCCGGAGCTGTACGCGCAATCCTAGCCCAGATATGCTTGATGTGATTTATGAATGTCAGAGAAGGCAGGCTTGGTTCCGAGAGCGCTTAATTTTAGATGGCGCGAAGCCATTGGATTTCGTCGCGAAATATAGCGTTAATATCGCCGTCGAGACAACGGCATCCGCTATCCGGAATAGACTTAAAATAGGCCCGCAATTATCGACGGCTGTATCCTCTTGGACCGAGAACCTCGCATCTCATTTCGCGGCAGCAGAAGAAGCGGGCATTTTAATAATGCGAAATGGAGTAGTGGGTAACAATAACCGGCGCAAGCTTTCCGTGGACGAGTTTAGGGGGGGTCCCGAACATTCGGGACATTCAATTTCTAAGGCAGGAATTGTGAGAGGGGATTCCATGATTACTTTGTTCGGTTACGACGGTTTTGTGCTCGTTGTTTCCTGTCTTCTTCGGCTCTTTTATCAATTTCAGACTTCGGAACGCTCATCGCGGTTCGCGTCAACGCATCAAATTTTTGAAACGGTGTTGGCTCGGAAAGTTTTGGTTCCACGCCGCAACCCTATAACAACTTGCCTTTCCCGTAAACCCCGTGCCATATCCGGTAGTGTCCTAATTTGAAATCCGGGCTGTTTTGGACTTTGAGGGCAGAGATGCTTTTGGGACGCCCAGTTCCAGCTTAAGCATAGTGGTTAAGTTGGCAACCTGCATCCTTAAATACTCAACCTCATTTTTAAGTTCAGCAATTTCTTTTCTGAGCGCCAGTTTTTCAGCAGGCATCCTAGCGCTTTATCTTTATGAAAAAAAATAAGCAAGGTTAATTTCCCTTGTGCCGCTTTCCTCGTTTCTGCCTAGGTCGGAAATAAATCACCGCCTTCCGTCTTCCACATGACACCCGTCCAAGGACTATTAAAGCGTCACGGAAAGCATTCCAAGGTCATGCTTAAAGTTCCCAAGACTGGCTTACGCTCCGAGCTTTTGAACAACGTAAAGGAATACGTTTTGAAAGGCTCGAATGTGTATACGGATGCGACCACTTCCTATGCCAAGCTTGGGTACACGGGCGAATACACGCACGGGGTTGTCGATCATGCTGAGTGCTATGCCAAGGGCAAGATTCACACGAACGGATTGGAGAATTTCTGGTGCTTGCTGAAACGGACCATCAAGGGGACTTACGTCAACGTCGAGCCTTTCCATCTCTTCCGCTACCTCGACGAACAAGCCTTCCGGTTCAACGAACGGAAAGACACGGACGCGGGCAGGTTCACCAAGGCCATTTCCGGCATCGTCGGCAAGAGCCTGACTTTTGCCAAGCTGACCGGCAAACCGCCGGTCTTTCCATGAACACGCGCCCTGCGCTTGTTGAGGTGCATATTGCGCGATTTGCCGCCGATCCAAGTTTCATCGACCTCAACCTCGCCACCGACTTTGACAATCGTGCCGTTCTGCATGGCCAGACGGATGCGCTGTAGCATAAACCAGCCAGTGCGTTGCGTGACGCCAAGGGAGCGCCCTATCTCGTGGGAACTAATGCCGTTCTTCGCGTTGGCAATCAGCCAGAAGGCGCAAATCCACTTTTCAAAGGGAAGGGCACTGTCCTCCAAAATCGTTCCCACCTTGATCGTGAATTGCTTCTTGGTCTTGCACTCTGAGCAAGTCCAGAGCTTGCGCGTGGAGATGATGCTGACCTTCTCCGATCCGCAGCGGGGACACGAAACTTTGCCGTTGGGCCAGCGAACACACTTCATGTATTCAAAGGCGCGGTCGCCACCGGCTAATTTCCGTTGGCCCTGCGGGTCAAAGGGCAGAAGGGCGGCTACGATATTTCTGAAAACGCTGCAGCCGGAGTTAGATTCCGGGAGCGGATAGAGCCTCAGATTCGGCGGTGGCGGCGGGCCGACGCGGGTTAACGGGAAAGCGCGATCGGGGAGATTCGCCGGATACTCCAAAACGCTTATACTAACTCAAGTTATCAATTAACTTCTCAATAGTAGTAATCCTCTGCTTGTTGGCCGTTTGGCTCAATAGTACTCTCCATTTAAATCAAGCAATGCTTCCGGTCTACAAGGCTTTCCAAGGTAATGTATCGTGGGCATTTTAAAAGAAGTTGTGAAAGCAATAATGTTTCGCGCTGGCATGAAAAAAAGAGATAATACGATAACGAAAAGAGAGAACCTAGAACAATCCTTAGGGTTAAACATCATGAAAAAATTCTCGTTAAAGTCATTGATTCCCCTTCTTGCCGGTCTCCTCGTGGCGGCGCTGCCCGTCACCGTCGACGCGCAATCATACGCCACATGGCAGGGTACTACTGGTGCGGATTGGACCACCACCAACACAGCTCTTTGGAACCCTGCTGATGTCCCCGTGAGCGGATCGAGCGGCTACTATGCCACGTTCAATGGCGCGGCAGGGACCACGACGAACATTACGATCGCCAGCACCGGAGTCACGGCGGCGGGGCTTGCATTCGGCACCACGAACACTTATACGTTCTCGGGAGGCACGCTAACGCTTGATGACGGCTATACCGGCGCCAACACTGCGCACATCATCTTCGGAATTGGCCTCTCACAGAATGTAATATTCGATAACATGGTGGTTTTGAATGACAGCGCCGCCACCAGCGTGATCGCTTATGATTTCGGCGATCCTAATCTTGTAGATTTTGCCGGCGGCCTCACCCTCGGTAATAACGTTGGCTTGAACAATGGTGGCATGAATGGCGGCAACTATAACAACCAGACCATTGACTTTGGCGGTCCATTCATCAATAACAATACCGGCCAGATCTTTTACAGTTTCAACGGCGCCGATACCGGCAACACCATAAACTGGAAAGCCACCTCTTACACGGCGGCTGATACGGCGGCCAGTTCGTTAGTTATCGTCACACCCCAAACCGGCTCTGTCGATAATCTCTATACAGACCCGACAAGCGGGGTCGAATTCGGCAGCGGCAGCGGGGTTGGCGGGACAATCAATCTCGCGACGAACGGGCTGACCGTCAACTCGATCATCGTGACAGGAACCAAAGGCAGCACGACTGGCACCAATGACTTCCAAACCCTCGAAGTGAACACCGGCAGCGCCGGCATGGCGACATGGGCCGGCACCACCTTCACGCTTCCCACAGGCGCTGCTGGGACATACACCAATACCTACCAGTTCGAGGCGACCACAAACGACGCACTGACAGTTTCATCCGCGATCGGCGGGGGATCGGCGAGTCTTCAGGTACAGAAGACCGGCGCGGGCACCGTTGTTTTTAGCGGGGCCAACAACTTCACGGCGGCATCGACGACCGTCACGGCGGGCACCTTGGTCGTGCAAAGCAGCGGTAACGTGCTGGGCACCTCGAACGTGGTCGTCGATTCGGGCGCCGCGCTGGACTTCAGCGCCAGCAGCGCCGCCAACTCGTTGGCCATTGGGGGAACCCTGACGGTGGCAGGCGGCACCGGGACGACCTTGGGCGGCTCCATCGGCTCAACGACGACGAATGCCGAGATCAACGTGACGGGCGCGGCGACCGTCTCTGGCAGCTCGTTGTCCGTGAATATTTATGGGATCACCGGCGGCAACGGCCTCACCGGTGCCACACCGGCTACGGGAACCTATACCCTGATTACCGGCGGCAGCGGTTCCGCCCTCAATGGCGCGACGTCCACCACCATCGGCAACGTTTACAATGCGTCCGATTTCACGGTGGGAACCTTGACCGCAACCAGCAACGCCATCACGGTCGGGATCACCAGCAACACCAATACCCCCTCCAACGAATACTGGGTGGGCGGTTACAGTGGAGGGAGCAACGTGTGGTCGATCGGGAACGGCACCGGCACGAGCAACTGGTCGACGTCGTCGACTACCAACGCCGCCACCTCCCTGACTCCCGGCCCAGGCACCGTCCTCCATTTTAACGGAACGGGCAACGGTGAAATTAACGGCGCCACGCAAACCAGCTTGGGCTCCAACATGTCAATCAATTCCATTGTGGTCAGCGACCCCGCCGGTCTCGGGCTCGTCGGCGATGGCTTCACCCTCTACCTCGCGTACACCGGCGGTATCACGGTGAATTCCGGAGCCGGCGCGGTGAGCCTCGGTTCAACGATTTCGTTACAAGGAGCCGAGACTTGGACGAATAGCTCCACCAATTCCCTGACGATAACGGGGCTGGTCTTTCTTCACGGCAATGTTCTGACGCTCGCGGGCGCCGGGGGCACGACGTTCGAGGGCGAGTTAAGCAATCCCAATCTGACCGTCACTAATGGCGCGGGTGCGGTGAACATCCAGGGCCCCGTGATCTTCCCTGGCAATGGAGGCAGCAATACTTTTACG
This sequence comes from Methylacidiphilales bacterium, assembly GCA_021272315.1. Taxonomy (GTDB): domain Bacteria; phylum Verrucomicrobiota; class Verrucomicrobiia; order Methylacidiphilales; family UBA1321; genus JABDGH01. Next base: position 12,904 of record JAJSLI010000018.1, read on the forward strand.
AACAACTCCACCAATACCTTGACCTTATCGGGGAGCCAGGTGGAGCTGGCGTCGTATGGAGTGGCGAATGGGTCCACGCTGACCATCGCGGGTACGGGCAACACGACGATCAGCGACCCCATTAGCGGCGTCAACGCGGGAAGCGCTATCATTCAAGGGGGCACGGGCATCCTGATCCTTTCCGGCGCCAATACCTACGCGGGCGGCACGGAGATCAACTCGGGCACGCTGGCAATCAACAACGCCTCGGCTCTCGGCTCGGGAGTACTCGAGATCAACGGCGGTTTCCTTGACAATAGTTCGTCAGCCGCCATTACGTTAGCCAGCAATAATACGCAGCAATGGAACGCCAGCTTCGGCTTTATTGGCACGCAGAGCTTGAATCTGGGCACCGGCGCGGTCACGCTGGGCACAAGCCCGACGGTGACCGTGAGCAACAACACACTGACGGAGGGCGGCGTGATTGGCGGAAGCAGCTACGGCCTGACGAAGGCGGGCGCGGGTACGCTCGTGCTCACCGGCGCGAACACCTTTAATGGCGGCACGACGATCAACGACGGCGTGCTCGCCATTGCCTCGACGAGCAACTCGGGCAGCGCGCAGCCGCTGGGCGAAGGTACCAACGTTATTTTCACCGGCGCGAGTTCCTCCGCTCCAGGCGTCTTGCAGTACACCGGCGGGACGGCGACTCTCGGCCAAAGACTCACGGTCAGTACCGGCGACTATGGCTTCGTCGATAACAGCGGGGGCGGCACTCTCACCTTGAGCGGCGGTATCAGCAAGAGTGGCAGCGTCTTCGGCCTCGCTGGCGGCAAGTTTGTCGTCAGCGGCGTGATCAGCGGCACCAGCAACGGTTCCGACCTCGACATTGGCAGCACCTCGTATGGTGGCGCAGCCACGGTCGCCCTGGCCACGACCAATTCGTACAACGGGCCGACCTACATCAACGATGGCAGCTACCTGTTGACGACGACCAACAACGCTTTGCCCACGCCGACCAACTCGGTGGTCACCTTGGGCGCGGCGAGCGACAGCGGGGTCACCAACACCCTGGACTTGGCGGGAACCAGTGAAACGGTGGCGTCGTTGAACGTGGGCTCGACCAGCAACAACGTGGTCAACCAGGTCATTAGCAGTTTCAGCACCGGCAGCGGGACGAACTTGAGCATCAGCACCTCGAACAGCGCCACCACGGGTACCTTGACAGTCGATTATACGAACACCGGGACAAATGACACCTTCTCCGGCTCATTGGGCGCGAGCGGTTCGGCGACCAACTTTGGACTGGTCAAGAGCGGCGCGGGCACACTGATTCTCACCGGCACCAACACCTACACGGGGGGCACGACCATCGAAGCCGGCGTACTGGGCATCAACTCGGGGGTGGCCTTGGGCGCGACCAATTCCACTGTCACCTTTGACGGCGTCAGTTCCTCCAGCAATGCGATTCTCGATTACAACAGCAACACGAGCGGGACGCTCACCCAGAACATCACGGTGACCTCGAACGACTACGGGTTGATTGAGAACGGGGGCACGGGGGTGCTGGACTTGAGCGGCAGCATCAACAAGAACGGCAGTGTTTTGACGCTGTCCGGGGGCAAGTTTGTGGTGAGCGGGGTCATCAGCGGCAGCAACAGCGGTTCGGACCTTGATCTGGGCAGCACGAGCTACGGTGGGGCGGCGATGGTAGCCTTGACGACGAACAACACTTATAACGGGCCGACGGTGATCACCGGGGGCAGCTACCTGTTGACGACAACCAGCAACGCGCTGCCGACGTCGCCGGCGTCCAATGTCACCCTCGGCGCCAGCACCGATAGCAACACGGCGGTCAACACGTTGGACCTGGGAGGGACGAGCGAAACGGTGGCCACGTTGACGGCGACGGGCAGCGGGACCAACCAGGTCATCAGCAGCGCCAGCACGGGCAGCGGGACCACGCTGACCACGACCAACGCGCCGAGCACCAACCAGGGCACCCTGACGGTCACGACGAGCACCAATGACACTTTCTCCGGTTCGTTGGGCGGCAGCGGGTCGGCCACCAATTTCGGCTTGGTCATGAATGGAACGGGGACCCTCACGCTGAGCGGAACCAACACCTACACCGGTCCGACGACGGTGACCACGGGTACGCTGTTGGTGACGGGCTCGACGGTGAGCGCGACCAATACGATCAACGGAGGCACCTTGCAGGGCAACGGATCGGTCAAGGGGATCATCGTGAACTCCGGGGGCAATGTGACGCCCGGGGCGGCGGGCTTTACCCCGCAGGAATTTCTGTCGGGGACGACCAACAACATTCTTTCTGCCACGAGCCTGGCGCTCAATGGGGGAGCGAACCTGACGTACAACCTCTATAGTGGGCCGGTGAGTCTGCCGGTGACGCAGCCGTTGGGCGGCAACGAGATCAATTTGAACGGGGGTTTGTTGACGTTGGGATCGTTGGGGACGGGGACGAACGCGCTGACGCTCAACTTTAACGGCACGGGCGCGTATGGTGCCGGGACACTGGGCACCGGACAGCCTGCGATCTACGACTTGATCACGGATTTCAGCAGTTCGGTGATCACGGCGTCGCAGTTGAACAGCGACTTGACCAACGGAGACATTGTGCTCAACGATCTCGACGGGATGACGAGTTCGAATGCGGTCAATTGGGCGGATTTCGTTATCATTGGCTCGGGGAGCGACCTGACCCTGCAATTGGACGTGGTGCCGGAGCCGGGCACCTGGGCCATGTTCGCCCTGGGCTTGGGGCTGCTGCTCGTCTACCAGCGCAAGCGTCGTCGCCACGATTAAATCGGAAGGCTCGCTGGTTGAGGATTAAGCCTAAGGCAGATTTATTTTGACTGACCCAAGTGAGGCTTTTTGCGTCTTGGAAGCCACCTCCTTCCGGACGTTGTTCAAAGCGATTCCACTTCACGTCTACAGCTTGCAGCTACCACGTTTCCCCACATGCTTAAACACCCCGAATTGACCAAAGGCCGTTTCACTCGTTTTGCCAGGGAACTCAAAGCCCTCCTCTATCCGGAGACGGCTCCCTTGGCGAAGCTCTCCGTCTTTTCCGCCCTGGATCGGATTTCCTATGCTGAGGCCCTACGGGGCAACTATCGTTCCGTGAAGATCGGCGAAACATTTGCTCCCGATTGGTCGACCCATTGGTTCCGCATCGACTATATCATTCCCAAGACGTGGAAGGGGCGTGAGGTGATGCTCCATTTCAATTCGAGTTCCGAGGGATGCATTTGGCGGGACGGCATCCCTCTTCAAGCCCTCACCAATTACAATTTCGGTCCCGAGGACATCCGTTCCCATTTCACGATCACCCCAAAGGCCGTTGGCGGGGAACGCGGCATCCTCTACGTCGAAATGGCAGTCAACGGCATGTTTGGGATCAGCGGTGAACAGGGAAAATTCCAGATGAACTCCCTCGGCCTGCTGCGCCATGCCGAGTTGGCGATACGCGACCGGGCGGTATGGGATCTCCTGTGGGATTTCGTGACGCTTAAGGAACTGGCGGAGAAGTTACCTGCCGATGGTCCGCACCAAGGTCCGGCACTGGCAGCGGCGAACGCAATCATCAACGCCGTCGTGCTGGATGATCCCTCCACCTACGCAGATGGGCGGAAGATCGCCAAAAAGTTCCTCGCGGCCAAGAATGGGGATCGCAATCATCACCTCAGCGCGATCGGACATGCCCACATCGATACCGCCTGGCTCTGGCCCCTGGCCGAAACCAAGCGCAAATGCTACCGCACCTTCTCCACCGCCGTGCGCATGATGGACGATTACCCCGAGTATAAGTTCTCCTGCTCCCAGGCGCAGCAGCTCGCCTGGATCAAGACCTTGCAGCCCGCCCTCTATGCCAAGATCAAGGCCAAAGTGAAGGCGGGCCGGTTCGTGCCGGTTGGCGGCACCTGGATCGAGCCTGACTGCAACATTCCTTCCGGCGAGTCGCTCGTCCGGCAGTTTCTCTTAGGCCAGCGCTTTTTCAAAAAAGAATTTGGAAAATACTGCAGGGAGTTCTGGAACCCCGACGTTTTTGGGTATAGCGGAGCGCTTCCCCAGATCATCCGGGGGGCCGGGATCGAGTTTTTCCTGACTCAAAAACTCTCTTGGAACCAGTTCAACCGACCCACCAGCAGTACCTTCCTCTGGGAAGGAATCGACGGTTCGCGCGTACTGACTCACTTCCCTCCCACCGACACGTACAATTCGGTTGTCACCATTGAGGAGATCCTGCGCCATTACCATAATTTCAAGGATAAGGAACGGGCCAACGAAAGCATGCTGCTCTTTGGCTACGGCGACGGAGGGGGTGGTCCGACCGAGGAAATGCTGGAGCGTCTGCGCCGCGTCAAGAACGTGGCGGGGTTGCCGGATGTGACGATCCGCTCGTCGCAGGAATTCTTCGAACGCTGCAAGGCCGGCATAGCCGATCCTCTCGTCTGGTCGGGTGAACTCTACTTTGAACTGCACCGGGGCACCTACACCACCCAGGCGAACAACAAGCGCGATAACCGTCGCGGCGAGGAATTGCTGCACGATGTCGAATTTCTTTGGGCCGTCGCCGGAGGGCGCGTCCCGAAGCGGGAAATCACCCGCCTCTGGGAGGTTCTCTGCCTCAACCAGTTTCACGATATCATTCCCGGCTCCTCGATCAACGAGGTCTACCGCGACTCCGACAAGGACTACGCCGATATCCTCTCCTCCTCCGCGAAGCTCCGCGAGCAGGCCGAGGCGAAGCTTCTTCCCAAGAAAGGCGGGAAGAACATCCTGGTCCTGAACACCCTCTCCTGGCCTCGCCGGGAGGTGGTTTCCCTCAAAGAGACGCTCACCTTTGCCGAGGCGCCCGCGTACGGTTACGCCGTCATGGCGCCGGAGACGAAGACGGAAAGCCCCGTTTCGGTCGCGCAAACTGCGACCGGCTTCGTTTTGGAAAATCATCTCGTCCGCGCTCAGCTCGACTCCTCGGGCCGCCTGACGGGCTTTCTCGATAAGCGTCATGACCGGGAAACGATCTCCGCTGGAGCCAAGGGCAATCAATTTATCCTCTTTGAGGACAAACCGGAGAAATGGGACGCTTGGGACGTCGATATCTATCACTTGGAAAAGAGAAAGAACGTCGGCGAGGTTGTCTCGGCCAGGATCGTTGAGCAAAATCCCCTTCGCGCTGTCGTTGAGATTGCACTGAAGATCAGCGCCAAGGCCTCTCTCATCCAGCGCATTTCCCTTGATGCCGAATCGCCCCGGCTCGATTTTGCGGTTGAGGCCGACTGGCGGGAGAAGGAGCAGTTCCTCAAAGTCGAGTTTCCCCTCGCCCTGCGCAGTGACTACGCCACTTACGAAATCCAGTTCGGCCACTTGCGGCGTCCGACTCACTTCAATACGACCTGGGATGTTGCCCGCTTCGAAGTAAGTGCTCACAAATGGGCCGATCTCTCGGAAACAAACTATGGCGTCGCGCTCCTCAACGACTCAAAATACGGTTATGCCTGTCATGGCAACGTCCTGCGACTCTCCCTCCTGCGCGCCCCGAAGACCCCGGACGCGCAAGCCGACATGGGCACCCATCGCTTTCGCTATGCCCTCTTTCCTCATGTCGGTGGACCGCAGCAAGGCGGTGTTACCCCCGTGGCGGCGGCCTTTAATCAGCCTCTACGCGTCTTCGACAACGCCGCTGAACCCATGACCCATGCCTTCCTCATCCTCGACAACGAGGCGGTGGTGATAGACACCGTGAAAACCTCCGAGGACGGTGACGACATGATCGTCCGCTTCTATGAGTCCCATGGCGCCCACCAGACCGCCACTTTCTCCCTAACCCGTCCCATCAAAAGGGCGACCAAGGTCAACCTGTTGGAGGAGGGCGACGAGACGGTCCCTATTGGCCAAGGCAACAAGTTCAAGCTAATCTTCAAGCCGTTCGAGCTCGTCACTCTGAGGTTGAATACCAGGTAACACGAATCCTTCGAGGCTGTGGTTTCAAGGCAAGGGGCGAAATGATGTCGGTTTTTATGGGCTCTTCCGTTTTCCGCTCAGCTTGTCTGGATGAAGAAATGCCTGCGGGCATCGTCTCGTTGTCGGGTTTCGTTGGACAGTGCCGATCCTCAACGCCTAATTTGATGAAAACAATCGCTTGCCTCGTCTCTTTTTTGACGCTCGCCTCTGCGTGCGCTTATGTCACGGCCCAAGACGCCTCTGACTCCGGGCCGCCGCCCCAGGTTGGGCCGGTCACGACCGATGCGGAAATCGAAGCGGATTTGAATCTCGACGCACAGGGGATGGAAAAGGTGAAAGCCGCCGCCCAGTCGGGCGATATGAAGGCAACGAAGGCAGCCTACCTGGACTACCGTCGCACGGCCAGTACGGCGCGCTGGATCGTCATGCCCGACGATGAACCGTCCACGCCCGTCGAGCAGACCGATCCCCTGGGTGACGAGGTTTGCGCCCACTATATCCGCAATGCCACCCCAGGACAGCCCCCGGTGGCGGGAGCGTTTATGGGCAGGGATTTTAACTGGTCCTACAATCCATTGTCTCTCTCCGATCCCAATTTTACCGACCAGTGGACCTACTGTTCGGTCAGCCGGACTTTTTTTTGGAAAACGCTGGCCGATGCCTACTGGAAAACGCACGATGAAAAGTACGCGGCTGAGTGGGTCAGCCAGTTAACCGATTTTGCGGCTAAAAATCCTATCTACTCCGGAGAGCAGGGCATGTTTTTGAACCTGCCGCAAGGTCCGGTGACGCTCTGGCTTTCACTCGATTGCGGAGTGCGCATGAGCGACTCGTGGCCTTACGCCTACGAGCATTTTCTCAACAGCCCATCCTTCACTCCCGATGCCCAGTGGCTTTACCTTAAGCTCATACAGGAGCATGGGGACTGGTTGCATCGCTCCCTCTCCCACTCCAATCGCACCGGCAACTGGGTCACCACCGAGTGCTGGGGACTCTACACTATCGGCGTCCTTTTCCCGGAACTGAAGGATGCGGCGATGTGGCGCAAGTTTGCGATCGATCGCCTGACGGTCGAACTCGATCGCATGGTGCCGCCGGATGGTTTTGAGGCTGAATTGACTCCTGGTTATCACATGGCCTCGGTCAACGGCTTTCGTTCCCCGCTCGTACTGGCCAAGCTGAACAACCTGCCGATTCCCGACGCATTTCAAACCAAGGTGATTGCGATGTACCGGGCCCTGGTGCTGGTGATGGACCAAAGCGGCAATGACGTCTGCACCAACGACTCGTGGCAAGTCAACGCCAGGCATGAAGCTCAAACGGGACTCAAAATCGCCGATGACCCCCTGTTGGAATGGGCGGCCTCAGGGGGTAAGGAGGGGACGGCGCCACCCGATTCGACCATGCTGCCCTACGCCGGCTTCTACGCCATGCGCGGCGGCTGGAAACCGGACGACCTGTTCCTGTTTTTCCGCGCCGGGCCCCTCGGAAGCGGCCATGGGCACCAGGAGAAGCTCGAAGTCGTCCTGCGCGCCTGGAACAAGACCCTGCTCTTTGATCCGGGAACGTATTCCTACGATCATTCCGATTGGCGCCGCTTCGCCATCGGCACGGCTTCGCACAACACGATCATCGTCGATGGCAAATGGCAGCATCTGCCCGACAACAAGGCGCCTTTCGCTCCGGTTACAAATCCATGGGTCACTTCCCCGCTCTTTGATTTTGTCTCCGGGACGTACGATGCGGGTTACCAGCAGAGCATCTATACACCGAAGGCTTTTTATCCCATCGGCTGGACGGGCGAGGTGGACCATTCCGTCACGCACACCCGCCGGGTGCTCTTCCTGCGGCCCTACTACGCCCTGGTTCTCGACACGCTTGATGGCACCGGCGACCACACCTTTGATGCCCATTTTCACATGGATGCTCCTGCCGCGCATCTTGATCTAGCCACCCAAGCCGCCTTC
>JAJSLI010000028.1 GCA_021272315.1 Methylacidiphilales bacterium
GCCGCCGATCCAGCTTCCCAAGGCCAGGCCGACGATGGCGAGCGTTTTGCGTTGATGTACAGCGAACACACTTTCCAACAATTGCTTCAACCGCGCTTCCGAGGCGCGATGAGACGATTTGAGCTGAGGCCAGTAAAAAGCGCGCCCGGAGGAACCCGAAGAACTGAAGATGTTGAAAGTTTGCGTGAAGTCATCGCCGACCAGTTCCTGCAAAGGAAATTGTTTGAGATAGGCCGCCTTGTCCGTCAACGGCAACTGGTCAAATTTTGCATCAGATAGAACCTGATGCTGCCCGAGAAATTTTTGATAACCGGAAACCTGCTGCGTGACGCGTTCGGCAATCTTTTGGGCTATTTCAATGGACCCGAGTGCAGGTTGAAGCAAAGACGGTGTGATCGGGCTCATGTGAAGAAGTAACGGGTGAGATGAAAGAAAACCGGGGCAGCGAAGCAAAGCGAATCGATGCGGTCCATGATGCCGCCATGACCTGGAATGGTCGCGCCGTAGTCCTTAACACCCCGGTCGCGTTTAATGGCCGACATCACCAAGCCGCCATAAAATCCCATGAGCGCGATGAGCAGCGCCATCAATGCTGCCTGCCATGGATTGAAGGGGGTAATCCAGTATAGTCCGGTACCAATCAGGACCGCCCCGGCTACGCCGCCGACAAAACCCTCGATGGTTTTATTAGGACTAATGTTCGGCGCGATTTTATGTCGTCCAAAACATTTTCCAAAGACGTATTGGAGGACATCGCTCATCTGCGCAACACAAACTAGAAAGTAGAGGAGTTTCCCATCCTGCCCCTCCCGTCCCGGTATATGGAGGAGTAGCAAGGCAGGCGCGTAGCTGACGAAATAGACGCAGACCATCAAGCCCCATTGTATCTTTGCGCTGCGGGCCAGGAAATCCTGGCAGTCGCCCGCGATCACGTTGCGGATCGGCACGAAGAGATAGGCATAAACCGGAATCATGATGATCGCCAAACCGTAGTTGTGAAAACCGATCAACACGTATTGCAATGGAGTGATGATGAAGAAGGCCCAAACGTGGGCGCGATGATCGGCTCGATGGGTTGGCGTCAGGGTGATGTATTCCCGCAGTGCTAAAAAGGAAGTTAGCCCGAAGAGGATGACTGAGCCAATGCCTCCCGTGGCCATCGCGAGGAAGAAAATGATAATCATCACCCACCAAGCGTTGATCCGGGCATTCAGGTTCAGAATCACTTCCTGTCCCCTTTCGCCTTTAACTGTTTTCTTCAGAATGAATCCGATGATTGAGGCGACGAGCAGCAATACGAAGATGCCCGCACCGAGTTCAAGCATCTGGGGATCGAGGGAAAATGAGTTCATGATTTGGCCATGGCCTCCACTGCCGCACGTGCTCGCGTCAGAAAAGCGTCCTTCGATTCATCCGGCAGAAGATGGAGTGGTGTGCCAAAATTAGCGGAACAAAGAAAAGGAATGGGTAGGAATTCGCCCTTGGGCAGAACGCGATTGGCATTGTCGAGGTAAACCGGCACCAGATCGACGTCCGGCATCGCCTTGCCCAGATGATAAAGTCCGCTCTTAAAAGGCCGCATTTCCGGTTCCGTCGTGCGTCCGCCCTCGGGGAAAATGATGAGCGATTCACCGCCCTTTAGCACCGCGATGAGCTGATCCATCGGATTATTCGAGCGAGTAACTTTCTTGCGTTCGATCAATACGCCGTGAAAGACATGATCGGCGAGATAGAAACGAAGCTGTCCGCCCCGCCAATAATCACTGGCCGCCACTGGTCGCGTTTTGCGCCGGGCGTTGGAGGGCAGGACCGACCAGAGGACGAGAAAGTCGAGGTTACTGGTGTGATTGGCAAAGTAGACTCGCTGCGTGATGTCAGGAGCACATCCTAGCCACCGGGCTTGGACGCCGGTAAAGAGCCTTACACCGGCGGCGAACAATTCTGCGATCATGTTGACTCCAATTGCCGGGCCAGCCGAACCGTTCGGCGAACGCAGGTCAGCAAGGTTCCAAGTGTGATGACGATCAGGAAGATGAATAGAATGCGCGGGGCCATCCCGGCCAACTTTTCCCCGAAGGCCAGGATGCACGCCACGGTGAGTAAAAACATGCGATGCGGTTTTGCCTGCGGTCCGCAGAAATCTTGTGGTTGTCCCCGACGGGCTCCAATGGCCCGAATGTAGGCCGTAGTCACGGCCAGTACCGAAGCGCTCCAGCCCAGGGCGATTCCCCACTGTCCATGCTGGGAGGCGTAGCCCGCCGCCGCCAAAAAAGCCACGTCGGCGATTCGATCCGGGATTTCATTATATAACTCGCCGGTTTTGGTCATACGTCCGCCTTCGACCGCAATTAGACCGTCGAGCATATTGGCGAGCAGTCGGAGTTGAATGCAAACTGCCACGCCAAGAAAGAGCCATGGGCCGCCACGTCCTTTTGCTTCCAAAGAAAAGAACGCTGCGCCAACCAGAGCAAAGGCGATGCTGGCGACAGAAACCTGATTCGGGCTGATACCCAAACGCACCAAACCACGAGTAATCGCCTGCGCCCACCACGTTGAGCGCGTCTTAATTGGACGGCGGTCGGGTACAGTCATACCTTGGGTCTCGCTCATATTAAGTCGAAGGATGAGTATCGTTTCGTTCCTGTCGATGCCGATTTAGCAGATTTTTATGGAAACTTGCAGCCTAAGAGAGCGGATGACAACAGATTAGGCGTTGCTAATCCCGACTGTTTAGCGTAACTCTACTCCAGCAATCCGATTGGCCACGAGAGATATTGTGAGCGGCGGCTTAGGATCGACATACTGTCGTGCTCCTCCCTGCGGAGTTAGCGGTCGATGCCAACCGCGATGGAACTATCGCGATGGCGAACTACAATCCAACCGGAGCGCCGGTTGACACGACCAGTCAAACGCAGCCGTTCCGGTTCTGGGTAAATGACGGTCAGAACACAGCAGAGGATAAGGCGGCATTATATGGCAGCTCAGCGTCACCGGCCAACGACACGTTGGGATATATCAACTACAAGGCTGACTTAGAGAATTTTGCGCGACTCTGGATTTACACCGGAGGCCTACAGTCAGCGATCAAGTCGGGAGCGATCAAAGTCGCTTTGCAATGGCAGAATCCCTCTGGTGGTCCTGTCATTAACGTCTACCAAGCGTTCAGTCCAGACGGTGGCACGGAGTACCTCAACGACGACACGGCCGCAAATAACCAAGTGACCGCAGTCAATCCAAACACCGGCAGTAGTTATGGAACAATGGTCGCTCAAATAACGGGGTCATCACCAGTGGTTTTGCCCGCCAGTCTCTTTTCCAATCTCAGTTCAACCAATTCCCTCACTTACTGTTTGTTCGAGGGCGTGCACGCCGGCACTGGCGAGTTGGTCATGGTTTTTGAGGATTCCAATGGAAACGTCATCGGCCAAGGCGCTCAGGTTTACATGAGCCTCAAAACCGTCACCGACATGTACGAGCAGGCCCAGGTGACGCCATCAGGACCGACCGACATACCATCTCCATACAATTTTCCTGCTAACGGAAATTGGTCTTCTACCACTTCTGTGAATGACGCCAATGGGCCGCCTGCCCCAACTGTTGGGTGGAACAACACCACCTCGTCCAACTTCGAGCACCCTGCGGATGAAACTAAGAATTGCATTCTCTATGTCCACGGTTGGATCGTGACCCCCGAGCGGTATGTCCAGCAAAGTTCCGAGTGCTTCAAACGACTTTGGTGGGGAGGATACAAAGGCCTCTTTGCTTCCCTTCGTTGGCCGAGTGAGGAATCCGGCGCCGCCGTATCGCCAAATTATCTCGTTGATGCGCCGGACTATTTTGACACGGAGTATCGCGGGTTTAAGTATGCCGGGTCGCTTAATCAGTATAGTACCTCCTTAGCGGGACAAGGTTATAGTGTAGCCGTCATGGCGCATAGCATGGGTAACATTGTTTCCAGCGAGGCTCTGAAAGAAGGAGCAAATTTCCAATACCTCATGATGGATGCGGCGGTGTCGGCCAGATGCTACGACACCAATCCCACTTTTTTAAGTAATACAAGCGTCACATTTACCACGCCCGATTTATATACTTCCGGAGGATATGGCGGCTACTTTTCGGGACTAAGCGGATTGAACAATGCCTATAATTCGCTCGATGACGTGCTTCTTCACGACTGGACGTCGGCCAATGCAATGGCAGACAAAGGTAATACCGCAGGTACTTCAACCAGCTACGTCTACACCGGCGGAGTAGGCGTGCAGCTTCAATACGTTCTTTCGCCAGCTCATCCTTCACCTTTATATCGAGACGTTTTTACGACTGCGACCACTGGTACCAATCCTAGCCTGACGGTATCTGATTATCATGAATCCATGTCCATGTATGCTCGAACTGAAACAGACGCAGCCGGAGTAGGAGCAATTGAAGGCGCAGTGAATACAGATCTGAACATGCAGGCATACTTTCCGGGGTCTACGGCTCACAGTCCTCAATTCGACTACAACCTTTCGGACAGTAGCGGTGGAACGCTACAGTTCTATAAGGACGTGATAACCCAATTCAATTTCCAATGATTACTAAACAGACTCTCATCATCATCGCGTGCCTCGTGGGGACGCTATCGTTCGGGCAGAATCAGAATCCCAATCCTAATCTGACTCCCAAGCAACAGGCCATGCAAGAGGCCTATAACTCCCCGATCGATTTTTGGGGCAAGGTAGTAGATCAAAATGGAAACCCTGTCGCGGGTGCCACGGTCACTTTTTCCGTCGATAGCCAGCCGTGGGAGGAAGAAGATCAGCGCAAGGTGACCATGCTTAGCGACGCCGGCGGTCTCTTTGCACTGACCGGAAAGAAGGGCGTGGGTATAGTCGTGTATGTTTCCAAAGAAGGTTATTACTCCACTGAAGAGCAATCCGCTGCGGCTTTAAATTACTTCTTCAAGTCCAAAAATAATCAGGTGTCCTTTCGCAGGGCAGGCAAAATGGAATCTTTCCCGACGGAGGCTCAACGGACTGTTTTTGTGCTAACGCAAAAAGGACCGGCTGCAACAAACTTGGTGCAAAAGCACGTCAGAATACCCATACCGAAAGATGGAACGCCGGTAGACATCGATCTAGCGCAAGGGCGGGTGGTAGCCGCAGGCCAGGGAGACTTGCAGGTTGAAAGTTGGGTGACCGACAATGGCAAAGATGTTGTTCATCCCTTTCCATGGAAATGTCGCGTGGCAGTCCTTGGAGGAGGTTTGCAACCACGAACCGGGAAACTCGACTTTCAAGCGCCACCTGGTGGTTATCAGCCGCAAGACGAGGTTGACATGTCGGCCACGGCTTCGCCTTGGAGCAAAAGTATGACCAAACAATACTTCCTCCAGTTGAGCGGCAACCGTTATGCGAGAATGCGCTTCTGGATGGTCAACGGCGGACCTAACTTCCTCAATCTCGATTACGACCTCAACCCGCAGGCGGGCAATCAAAACCTCGAATCAGCCAAGCAGACGCCGTTCTAAACCGGGCCGCAAACGCGCCAGGATGACCTATACGGGGCGATCAGGGCTGTCTTCCGGGGAATGTTGAGGGCCGGCAGATCACGGCGCTTGCTGGGACGAGGCAGAAACGGCTTAGGCGAGCCTACGCTTGCGGTGTTCCTTCACGAACGGCTCCAGAATATCGAATATTTTATCCTGCTGCCGCCGTGGCAGCTTCGATACCGCTTCAAACATCAACCGGGCTTTGCCCACCGGGCCGCCAGGGCGGGACTTTGATTTGGGCTGGCCCAGCAACTCTTCGACGGAAATGCCGAGGGCTTCCGCGATGGCGGTGAGTTGTTCGGACCGCAGCGCCACTTCATTGCGTTCCCAATAGGTAATCACCTTTTGACTGACGCCCAGGCGTTGCGCCAACTGCATTTGAGAAAGCCCAAGCTGCTCTCGTGCGGAGGCGAGCCGTTCGCCGAAAGCGGAGCGTGGTCGTTTGGAAGGTCTGCCTTTTGCCATGAGCAGATCATAGGGGACGGATCGCTCAATTACCGAAAGGGCTTGCATGATTACGCACGATACTAGTAATAGACGATCATGTCAAAAACCGGAAAAACTGGCTTGACGGGTTTTTGCCTCGTATGAACCCCGACTTCGACGCGATTAAAAAAGCAGCCGATCTCGTGCGGGTGATCGAGGATCACGGCGTGCCCCTGAAAAAGCAGGGGGCCGATTATGTCGGGCTGTGCCCGTTCCACGAGGACACGAAACCAAGTCTGCGGGTGACCCCGGCGAAAGGACTGTGGCATTGCATGGCCTGCGGCGCGGCAGGCAACGTCATCCAGTTCGTCGCCAAAAAGGAAAACCTGACCGTGAAGGAAGCGGCGATGCGGCTGATGGCCAAGATGCCCGGCGTGCAGCGTGGCAGTGACATGGTGAAGCCCGCGCCGACCACACCGGCTCATCATCCCGAGTTGTTCGTGGCGATCCTCGACCATTACCATCAAGCCTTGCTTGGCCGGAACCGGCGCGGCCTCGACTACTTGAAAAATCGCGGCCTCACCGATCAGGGCATGATCGCCCACTTCAAAATCGGCCTTGTCGATGGCACGGTCAAAAGCAAGCTGACTCCGGCGCAGGTGAAGCTGGCCCAGGAAGCGGGCCTGTTCAATGACAAGCGCAACGAACGCTTCTATGGTCGCGTGGTCGTACCCATCTTCGACGAGGCCGGTGTGCCGGTGGGACTGTGTGGCCGCGACATTGACGGCCAGATGGATGCCAAGTATTTGAACATGGCCGGGCCTCAGCGCGGCATCTGGAACCACGCCGCCGCAGAAGCCTATCCCGACCAACTCATCGTCACCGAAGGCATCTTTGACGGCCTCGCGTTGTGGCAGGCCGGAATTAAAAACAGCATCGCGGTCTGTGGTGTGGAAGGCTGGACGCCGTTGCACACGGCGCTCGTGCAAAAGCACAGTGTTCGTAAAATCATCCTCGCGTTCGATCAGGACAAGGCGGGTGACGAGGCGGTAAAAAAACTGGCATCGGAACTGACCGCGCTCGGAATAAGAGTGCATCGGCTCCACTGGCCGCAGGGCATCAAGGACGCCAGCGATTACTTCCAGTACAATCGTGTCCTCGACTTCAAAGGCACACCCGAAGGCTTTGTCCAACTGCTCACCTCCGCCCCCCGAGTGGGGATGACGCGGACCACCAATCCCCGTTTGAAGCTGGTGGAGAAAACCGACGAGGCCGTGGTGGCGCAAAACGGTTCGATCTTCTATCGGGTGAAGGGACTGAGCCGACAGGGTGGACTCAAGATCGTGCTCACCGCGAAAAAAGAGGAGACGCACCACGTCGATCAACTCGACCTTAATTACCACAAAGCGCGGAAGATGTTCAGTACGGCCGCAGCGGAACGGCTCATGGTCGAGTCGCAAAACGTGGAGGATGATTTATTGGCCCTGCTCGATCTTTTGGAAGAGATACGGGAGGAGGAAACCGCGCCCGCACCCGTAGCGCCCATCATGACCGAGGCCGAGCGGGAGGAGGCGCTGAAGTTATTACGTTCGCCCCGGTTGCTGGAGCGCATCGCCGGTGATCTTGAAATCGTCGGGTACATCGGCGAGACGCAGAACAAGAAACTGGCTTACCTGATCGGCACGAGCCGCCTGTTGCCCAAGCCGCTCTCCGGCATCCTTCGCGCCCAATCGGGCGGCGGAAAATCGTTCCTCATGGAATGCATCGCGCAACTGACTCCGCCCGAGGAAATCCACTACTTCAGCCGTCTCACCCCACAGGCCCTTTACTATTTGGAGCCCGATGCGCTGACCCACAAACTTCTCATCGTCGATGAACGGGACGGCAGCGAGGAAGCCGAATATCCCATCAGAACTTTGCAAACCCGCCGTGTTTTGAAACTGGCCGTGCCGATGAAAGACCCGAGCAGCGGGAAGATCCGCACCATCGTCCGGGAAATCCATGGGCCGATCGCGTTCATGGAATCGACCACCGATCAGCACATCAATCCCGAAAACGCCAACCGCTGTTTTGAATTATATATAGATGAATCGGAAAAACAGACGCAGGCCATCTTCGCGGCGCAACGTCGCAGTCGCACCTTGGAGGGATGGAAAACCGAGCAGCAAAAAGAAAAAGTCGTCCGCATCCACCACAACGCGCAACGTCTTTTACGTCCGCTCAAAATCATCATCCCCTACGTGGACCTGATCGAGTTCCCCGCCTCATGGTTGCGGGGACGGCGGGACAACGACCGGCTCCTGTCGCTCATCGAGGGCATCGCCTTTTTGCATCAGCATCAGCGGCCCGTTAATCGTGACGCTGATATAGATTACCTCACTGCGAGCATCGAGGATTACGCGATGGCCTACGACCTGGCCCATCAGGTCTTTGCTCAGGCCAGTAGCGACCTACCCAAGCCAGTGGCCGACTTCCTCGCTCACGTCGAAAAACTCGTTCCAGAAAAAGCGAAGGAAGCCGGGTGTGCGCCGAACGCTTTTACTTTTAGCCGCCGCGACATCCGCGAAGCGGTCAACCTACCGGACCACATCGTCAAGCGGCACATGCGTCAACTTGAAGAACTCGAATATGTGCAGGTGCAGCGGGCTTCCAAGGGCGGCTCGTTCCGGTATCGTTTGGCCGACATCGCCCGTCCCCGTCATCTCGACGGCCTCATCACCCCGCAACTGCTCGCGGAAAAGTGGGACAAGCGGAGCAAAAGTGGAACTCGGTAACTGTCCCGCTTTTTGACTTGGCTATGAGCGACTTAACCTCAAGTAGGACACCGGAACGGGAAAGCATGGAGGGCTGTAAAGTTGCCGTCGTCCTCGACGATTACCGCGAATGGCTACGCGGTCAGGGCCTGAGTAAAAACAGCCCGGCGGATCATATCCAAAAGCTCACCCACCTTTGGAAGTTCCTTACCCGGCGCGGCCTGTTGAACGAAGGCCGGGTCAACTGGCCCGACATTGACCGCGATCTTATCGCCGAATACCAAGCCTACATCTTTGATTACACCAGTCGTCAGACCGGCAAAAAACTCGCCTGCAATAGCCAGATCAATTACCTCTCCTACGTCCAGTCGTTCTTCCGGTTCCTGAAAAGAACCAAACGGATCGCGTTCAATCCGACCGACATCATCAAGCTCCCGCGCGCTCCGCAACTGCTGCCCGCTGTGCTTTTGAAGCCCGGCGAAATGCGCCGGTTGCTGGCCGTACCCACCGTCCAAACGGTGATCGGCTTTCGCGACCGCACCATCATGGAGGTGTTGTGGACCAGCGCCCCGCGCCTGTCGGAACTGCTGGCGTTGACCGTCGAAGACCTCAACTTTGAAGAAGGGTTGCTCACCATCCGCGAGGGCAAGGGCCAAACCGAGCGGGTGCTGCCCATCGGTGAAGGGGCACTCGCCTGGGCGCGGGAATACCTCCGTGCCGTGCGGCCCCTGTTGCAGCGCCAACGACGCTCAGCACACAGCAACACCCTCTTCCTGAATCGGAGCGGCCAGCCGTTGAGCAAAGGCGGGTGGGACGCGAAGATGACCGTCTACACCGCCCGCGCCCGGATCAACCCACTCTTCACCACCCACAGCTTCCGGCACCAGCTCGCCTCCGACATGCTCCAAAACGGTGCAGACCTGCGCCACATCCAGCAGATGCTCGGCCATGGTGACCTCACCACCACCCAGCGTTACCTCCACGTCGTGAAAGGTGAACTGCTGAAAGTCCACGCCCAGACCCACCCCAAGGAACGGTTGCCGGTGCAGCCGGTCACCTATCGAGGAAGTCATGACGACTGAACAGGCGCTCGAACTTTACGAGACTCATTTACGGCAGTTGCACATGTCCGAGTCCACCATCTACTTCAAACAAAAGGCCCTCTCGTACTTCGTGCAATGGATGGAACAAAAGCAAATCGGCGACGTGCGCGATGTCACCTTTGAGGACGTGCGCCATTACCAGACGTTCCTCTCCAAACGGAGAAAACCCGACGGCGATCTTAGTTCGAAGGCTTACCAAAATGCGCTCATGTGGACGTTAACTGACTTTTACGCCGTGCTCCACCAGCGGGGCAAGGCGCTCGTCAATCCATGCGCCGACCTGCCGCCGCTTCGGAAACCGAAGCGGTTGCCCAGAGGAGTCATCACCGGCGAACAGGTGACCCGGATGCTCCTGGCCCCCAACCTCCAGAAACCTTACGGGTTCCGCGACCGCGCCATCCTTGAATTGCTTTACTCGTCAGGCTTACGCGCCAGAGAATTATGTGCGCTGTCACTTTACGACATCGACTTTGAGAAACGGCTCGTGCGCGTGGTCCAGGGCAAGCGGCGCAAGGACCGGCTGGTGCCGGTTGGCCGTTCCGCCCTGACCTACCTTGCGGAATACATCAAAAACGTGCGCCCGGTTCATCTGATCAAAAGCCGGCGGCGCGAAAGTCTGACCTGCCTCTTCCTCACCATCCAGGGCACGCCGTTCATCACAAAATACCTCGGCGACCAAGTGGCCCTCTACCGGAAAAAGGCGGGGTTACCCTTCAACGTGACGACTCACTCGCTGCGCCATGCATGCGCCACGGAAATGTTGCGCGGCGGGGCCTCGATCCGCCACGTTCAGGAAATGCTCGGCCATGCCCACATGAGCACCACCCAAGTCTATACGCACGTCGTTCCCCATGATCTCAAAAAAATCCACGCTGAGACCGCCCCGAGCGAGCGCCGCCGCGTCATCGACGTGCCCAAGTTCCAGAACAAAGGCTGGAGGGATGACAAAAACAGCGGCCATTACCGCGATTAACCCGGCGTAGAAGTCTCGACTCATCCCTTCCAGCCGTTAGTCTTGACGCATGGGGTACGCACTCATTGCCGATCTCGATACGCTGCCGGACATGCCCTCCACTCAGCGCGGGGTAGGCGTCATTTTTTTCCCAGCTAAGGGGGTTCTTTTGGGGCCAATGCAAATGAGCCAGAGGTAAAGCCTTAACGGTTTGGCTCAGATGCGTTTCAGCGGCAAGCCGGACGGACTCCCACGGCAGGATTACAACCTCTCTACAGCCAAGGTTTCAATCAGTGAGCGCCGGTGTACAAATACTCCGTTTCTTAACCGAAAGGTACACTTAAGGTACACTGCCCCCTGTCTTCAGAGGGGCTACCCGACATGGATTCGAACCATGAATAACGCCTCCAAAGGGCGCTGTGTTACCGTTACACCATCGGGTATCGCGGCGGGCATTTTCCGGGAAGCCCGCCCAAAGTCAAACCCGGAGCGTTGCTCTCGGGCTCGACAAGAATATGCTAATGTGGTTTGCTTGCTCCCCCTTCACGAGGGGAATTTGGAACGGTCCCATGGAGTAGCGGTTAGCTCGCCTCCCTCTCACGGAGGTCGCACGGGTTCGAATCCCGTTGGGACTATTCTTTCTTATTTTTCAGAGGTAAATTTGTTTCAATGTAGCAAAAATGTAGCAAATGCCTAGGTGGAATCGCAAAAAAGCGGTTACCCGTCCTGGAGAGTCTTACCACGGCGTTCTGGCCAAGGAACTGTGGGGAGCCAACTCGGCGCATGCTCCTTCAGCGGAGCGTGGAGCCGACGGCACGGGAGATGGTAGTGGCACCGTCCGCGACGGGCAGGTTGAAAAGGAAGACTCAAACCTTGGAGCCTTCAGAGGCAAAGTCATTTTTTAAAAAATAGGGTAAAAAAGCGGGGCTTTTCCTGTTTCAAAGCTTGGAGCGAAGGCTCAGTGGTACCCGGGGAGACTCGAACAGGAGCAAATGTCATCCTCTTTTTCTGAAACTGGACGAACTTGACAAGATCATCCAGTGGGCGCACTTTATTTTTATGAGCGTAGCCATGAAGTCCAAGCCACTGGTAGAGGCCACCGTAGATCACGAACTGGTTCAGTTGTTGAGAACGATGAAAGGCTTAAAACCAGTCGATGTTGTCGAACGAGTCCGAATCGCGTTGAGCAGGGCCATCCCGACGACACTTAAGTCTCCATTGGCCGAGGCTCTCTTCCGGGGGATCGAGGCGCGACAGCGCATTAAGGAGATGGAAGGGGGTACGTTGTCCGCGGAGGAAGCAGGGCGTCTCTTGGGCTTGGTCAAGCAAGCAGTCATAGACCGATACAACAAGGGACGGTTGCTGGGCTGGCGAGAGAAACAGGGCGCGATCCGGTTTCCGGTCTGGCAGTTCCGCGAAGACGGGCACGTTCTGGGCGGGCTTCCCGAAGCTTTGGGAGTATTGGCGCAGAACAAGCGCCTGGACGATTGGGCCAAGGTGCTTTTTTTCGTTAATCCAAGGGATAGCCTCAAGAACAAACGTCCCTTGGACCTGTTGCGCAAAGGCGAAGCTGAACCCGTCATCGAGCTTGCACGCGCTCAGGTCGAGTAAGCGTTCCGGATTGGGCCCATGCCGCGACCACGGAAAAAGCGACCGGTTCACCTGCCGCCGGGTGACTTCGCCTCAAGGGATATTCCCGTCACCCGAAAAGGCCTGACCCGGCGGTGGCGATTGCATCCCGGCGCCTTTGATCCGATCTTCTACTCCCCGGCTTCCGTCAATCGCTTCGCCGTACTGGGCATGGGAACTCTCTATCTCGGGAGCGACGCCCGAAGCTGCCTGTTGGAAAAATACGGTGACGAAATCTACGGCGCAATGAACCTGGAGCAAAGACCGGAACTGCCCGCGGCGGATTGGCGAGATCGGATTTTAACCACAATCGTCGTGCCCCGGATAATCGTTTGCGACCTAACTTCGGCGGCAACTCTCGCGGCGTGTGGCGTGGACATCGGCACTCTTACCAACCCCCAGTTGCGTTTCCCCCAAGCGTGGGCAAAGGCCATCATGGAGCACCCGGCCAGCTTCGATGGAATCCTGTATTCCAGCCGCTTTACTCACCGTCCTTGCCTTGCGCTATTTAATCGGCGTCCGCTAAAAATAGTACCGCTGAAATCAGTCCCGCTTTCTTCCCACCCGGATGCGCTCGAGCTACTCAGCGAGTTCCAGATCGCCCTAGTCTAATTCCCAAGAATCTTATGGCAGGACGGTCGGGGCTGCGCGAAATCAATTCGTCCCGTGCCCTGACCCCACTAAATCTGATTCCTGCGGGTCAGAAACAGTTCTGGCGCGCTGATTCTTTCCGCGCCAGTGGTCGTACATGGCTTGGGTTGCTTTTGCCAGCCAAGTCGGATCCTGCCCGAGTTTTTCGATCTCAGCGGTCGCAAAATACTTTGTGGCGTTGGCCTCGGGTCGTCCCAGCAGGCGCAAAAGTTTTCTGCTTACCAAGACCGGGATGTCATGCGGCTGAAATCCCAAGACTGCGGCGACCTGGGCTACCGTCAGACGCGCCGGCAGGCGCTGGGTTCGTAACAAGGTAGTGAGTTCATTATTTAATAAGACGTTCATGTCTTTATGTTTTGAATCGCAACGAATACCCCAGATGAACTGGAGGGGTGGCCGAAACGCTTTGTGCGAGAATTGGTTGTGGTCGTTCGACGGCAGAAGCAGACCCCTTAGCACATTCAACGCTTCGTCGAAAACATCCTCTTCTAAATTCGGGTTTTACTCCAGTGTTCAAAAATACTTGAAAATAAATTGAGATATTTCTTGCTCTCGCGCGTCTTATTCTATATACAAACGACAACTTCGACATCCATGAGAACCCTATCATTAACCACAAAGCATTGCCTAAGCTTTGCAGCCGTTTGGTTGCAAGGTGCCAGCGTGCTCTCGTCCCGGTTTATGGTCAAATATGGCCCGAATACCGGTACCGAAGATCGTACGCAGGAGGTGCGCGGATAGGTTTTAGCCTGACTACTCAGGACAATTTCCAACCCCGCCCACCGCAAGGTGCGCGGGGTTTTTTATTCGACTTTTTCAGAGGTAAACCAAAGGAACAAACAACAAACTGACAACTAAACAACTTTAAGGTGGCAAAGAGAAGACCCTGCCGTCGGCGCGAACCGACGGCAGGGCGGATTGGTCACAAACAGAATCGTGGATAGCGGCACTGAAAGTAACCGTTAAGGTTATATTTCAATACCGGTGCGGTGTCAACTGACGCCGTATAGATAGCAGCGTTTCTGCGTAAACCGGTCCCTCCAACCATCGCAATTACATCACAGAAGGCTTAGGCTCAATTCTATATGAAAATATAGATAGCGAGTCGCAGGGGAGGTGTGCCTGAAACACCGAAACATCCGCCGTGAAATACCTGCGGGTACGAGAACACAAGAGCTCGTAATGGTGTTCGTTCTTTATTGTGAAGTCCTGCGGAGGGCGGTGGACCCGAGGGTCCGCGTTACGCCGCTGCAGGACACCAATTTCAAGCGGCCATGGTCCAGTAGCTAAGACGTGACGACGCCATCGTTGAGATGCCGGAGCGTAACCGGCTGGCCGCACCATTTAACATGTCGCGCACCAGCCTGTGCAGGGAGGTCTCCAAAACCACCCAAGTCCGGGGCAGCACCGGGGCGACATGCCATGGGGATGTGGCTCGACAAGGAAGGCACCTGCTTTGCAAGCAGTCTCATGCGGGAGCGTTACCCGCCATCTCCACCACTTTCACTGGGAGTTGCCCCGGCTAGCCGACTGTAAATCGGCCGTCACTAAACGTGTCGGAAGGCGACCTGTGGAGCATTACCACCAACTCCCACCATTTCTCGCACCCACTCCATGGGTTCCGAAGCCGAAGTCGTCGAGGCGCACGGTTGTCAACCGTGTCATTAACGAGTGCGAGTCTCGTCGGAGCCGCCATGGCCGCAATTTCAATCACAACCTCGGGCACGAGGAAGATAGCCAATCCGCGCCGCTTGGGACGGCGAGACACCCGGAGCGTAACCGGGGTGCCCGACCATTTTCCCTCCCCGTAACTCAGCAGCAGAGTCTGTGACTTCTAATCACATGGTCGCAGGTGCAATTCCTGCCGGGGAGATTTCCCAGGTGTCGAAATAGTAGCCGAGCCTGACTGTTAATCAGGTGCCGCAAGGCGTGTAGGTGCGATTCCTACTCTGGGAGCCACTTTACGGAGCACGTCCGGCATAGACGAGGACACTGTCTCGAAAACAGCTGCGGCCTTAAAACCGTCCAGAGTGCGATTCTCTGGTGCTCCGCCAATTCGCTGCCGTACGCAGTACCACCGCAAATGCAAAGCATCTCGCGCACCCGGGTTCTCAATCCGGTCCTATTCGGTGAGAGTCCGGATGCGGTGGTCCTGCGGACGGCAGTATCTTTCCGCCCGTTAGTATAATAGCAACACGCCCGGCCTACACCCGGGAGCCGAGGGAGCGTAACCTTCACGGGCGATTTTTCAGGCAGTA
>JAJSLI010000032.1 GCA_021272315.1 Methylacidiphilales bacterium
CACCGGCTTTTACACGCCAGTCGACGATTACCCTGCGTTTCACGTCACCTGCATCACGCATCGCCGTGACGCGATCTACCCGGCGACCATCGTCGGCAAACCGCCGATGGAGGACCTCCACCTCGGCCAGGCCAGCGTCCGGCTTTTTCTGCCCGTCTTCAAAATGAATTTTCCGGAGATCGTCGAGATGGCGCTGCCCGCCGAGGGCGTCTTCCACAATCTCGTTTTTGTCAGCATCAAAAAGCAGTACCCCTACCAGGCCTACAAGATCATGCACGGACTCTGGGGCATGGGGCAGATGATGTTCACCAAGATCATCGTCGTGGTCGACGCGCACGTCGATGTCCATGACACCAGCGACGTGCTCTTTCATCTCTGCGCGAACATCGACCCGCAGCGCGACAGCATCCTGACCAAGGGCCCGTGCGACAGCCTGGACCACGCGCCCACGCTTCCGAACATCGGTTCGCACATCGGCTTCGACGCGACGCGCAAGCTTGCGGGCGAGGGTTACACGCGCGGCTGGCCCGAGGAGCTGAGCCTGCCGCAGGAGATCCTCGACGCCGTGGGACGGAAATTCCCGCGAAAGGGTTGAGCTCCGCGAGGGGAAACAAAAAGGAGAGATCCTTGCGAATCTCTCCCTCTTGTAAAACTACTTCGAAGAACTTATTTCTTCTTCTTCTTAGCGGGCTTCTTGGCCACCTTCTTGGCTTTCTTTTTAACTGCCATGGAGAATCACCCCCTCATCAGATCGCACTTTTTGCGCGAAATTGTGAAAATAAAATTTTGTCACTAACCAAGGATTAAATTTTCCGGGCGTACGCGTCAAATGGAATTTTGAAAAATCGAAAGATTTTTTTTCGCCGCATTTTGCAATCCACGCCGTTTTGCGCGCGATCATGCGCGCTTTTTTTTCGATTTGAGGCGTGAAAAAATTTCCTTCGCGATTTCAGCGACGGGCCAAAGACGTCCGAGTCCCTCGTAGCCGCACGCGAGCAATCCCTCCTCGGGTCCGATGAAAGCAACACCGCGTTTTCGGAGGAGATTCACGTTGTCCTGCGTCGCGGGATGGTGCCACATTTTACCGTTCATCGCCGGCGCGATGATCACGGGCGCGGGCGTGGCCAACAGGGTCGATGTAAGCAAATCGGGGGCGAGGCCGTGCGCAAGTTGGGCGATGAGATGCGCGGTGGCGGGCGCGACAACGACGAGATCGGCCTGGTCGGCAAGGGAGATGTGCGCGGGCTGGCCGTCGCGCATTTCGTCGTTTGCGCGGGTGTAGACCTCGCGACGGGTGAGCGCGGCAAAGGTGAGCGGCGTGATGAAGCGCAACGCGTCATCGGTCAGAATGACGTCAACTTCGACGCCTTCCTTGGCCAACGTGCTGGCGAGTTCGGCGGCGCGATACGCCGCAATCGAAGCCGTGACGCCAAGAACGATCCGGTGAGGTTTGCTCATCGTCCACCATCAAAGCGCTTCGCAATGAAATTGTCGAGCCGGGTGCTTTTGATGCAGCGGAGGTCTACCGCTTCCGCCAGATGTAAATCCGCCGGCCAATCCACGCGACGATGACCAAGGTGATGAGCCAGGGCACGAGGAATGCAACCACCACACCGATTACGCGCACGCTGCCGAAGAGCGCAGCGGCCCCTTCGCCGAACATCTGGCGCAGAGTTGCCCAAAGCCCGCTGTCGTCGGCCACGATGTCGCCCTGGTTGTGAAGCGTGAGGTCGATCTCGGCAGGCGCGGTCTCGTCGGTGCGGGTTTGGTCGGGGCGGTCGTTGCGGCTGACCGTGAGCGACTCGACCTTGCCAAGTTTTTTCAGGACCTCGACAAAAGCCGGGTATTTTGCCATTGGCAGCCGAAATGTCATCTGCGCGGTCTCGGTGCCGTCGGGCTGGCGCTGAAAACTTGAGGCCTTGATCTCGACGCCCGCGTTGGCGGCGTCCTGCTTGAGCTGCTGCTCCTGGCTATCGACGTCCGTGGCGAGGACGGCAAGCTGGGTCTGCTGCAGCGGTGTCTCGTCGTCGGTAAGCGAAAGATTGAGGATGACCGGAGCGTCGTCGCCGTTTGCGCCAGGGCCCGAATCGTCGTCACGCTGAAGACTGAATGACGAGGGGCGGCCCAGGGCGCGAAATGAATCGAGGAGCGCGTTATAATTCTTGCCCGGCACGCGCACGCTGAGTTGCGCGGTCGATTGTCCCTCCGGAGTCTTGTCGAGCGACGAACTGAGGATTTCCGTCCCGGCGCCGGCGAGCGCGTCCGACTTCGCCTTGTCGAGAGCGTCGTCGACCGTCGGGGTCACCACGGTCAGCGCCACCTGCTTGCGCGATTCGTCGTCGGAACCGATCGCGATCTGCACTTCCACCTTGTCCTTTTCGGTCAGCGTCTGATCGGCGGGCTGGTCGCTGTCGCCGCCGTCACGGGCCACGCGCTGGGTCTGGCGCGTGAAATTGGCCACTCGGCCCAGAGACCGTATTTGCGCAAGGAACGGTTCGATCTGGTCGGGCGGGACCATGACATCAAGTTGGGCGGAGACGTTGCTGCCGGAGTTGTGATTGAGGTTGGCGGAGAGGACCTGCGCCTTGAAATCGTCCGCCGCCTGCCGGGCCTGCTGGAACGTCGCCTCAACGTCGGTGGCCAGGAGCGAGAAATTGTCCTGCTCCTTGAGCAGGTAGGCCGCCGCCTGGTTGAGGTCCTTTTCGCGGACCTGCATCGTTACGGTCGCGTATTGGACCTGGAAATCGTAGAGCTTGAGTTGGCCTTGCATTTGTTCGATCTCGCCGCGCACCCGGCCCAGCTCGCGCTCGACCTGGAGAAGATCGGAGACTTTGCCGTTGGTGTGCTGGAGCAGTTCCTGCAATTGCGTCTCCATCCGGCGGGAGTTGTCGAGCCGTGCCTGGATGTCGACATACTCCCGGGTCACGTCCTCGGTGCTGATGGTCTGGTTCTTGAGCTCGCCGAGATCGCGCAGTTTGAGCAGGAAGTCGTCGAGGTTCTGCGGCAGGACCTTGACGACCACGGTGCCCTGGAGCTTGCCGTTGCCGCCCCGTTGGGAATTGTTGCTGTCGACGTAACCGCCGGTGGCCTTGGTCAGCGCGGTGATCTGGTCCATCGCGGCCTGGAAGCTTTTTACCTCAAGCTCAAGCTCGGCGTTGCGGATGAGTTTGCGGGTGAGGTCGGAGGCGGGAGCGGCGGTACTGGTCGTGGGAGCGTTGATGTTAAAAGCTGAACTAGCTGGCGCTTGCTGCTTTGACTGAGCAGCGATTAGCCCATCAATATCTGTTGCCGAATTAGGCGATGTCATCGCGACGGCGGACTTGGCTTGTAACTGAGCCTGCGCAGCGGTGACTGCAGAAAGGGAATCGGCATTGGCTCCGCCCGTTGGGAACTGCGTAGCTCTACCTCCGAACTGCTCGGTATAGCTGTTATCGACGTAGCCGCTGAGGGTCCTTCCCTTCTGGGCTGCTTCAGCATAGTTAACGCCTTGATTCTCGACGATCTTCTTGAGATCTGTTGAATGGGCAACGGCTTCGTTTTGTGACGGCAACTCGGGCATTGCAATTGGAGTCGGTGCGGCAGGCTGGGCCGCAGCTTCATCCACAGGCATTGGCGGTGCGGCGGCATAAACGTTTTTTGCTACCGCAGGCGGAGCAGTCAGTGGCATGTAGGCCTTTTCAAATTCAGGACTGGACTGCGCCTGCGACAACTGACCACTGATCGTGGTGAAAACGCTTTTGGTATGGTTACCTGCCACCATCAGCACACTGAAAGCCGCCACGCAGACGGCAATGCCCGCTGTCCCGTACTGCCTCGCGCGGTGTTTGCCGAAGATTTTGTTAAGCGAGGACCAGAGAACAACCAGACTTTGCCACGCGCTTTCGCGCGGGCGCTGGTCATCGGCGAGCTTGCGGCGAACGCCGGAAACCATCCGCTGTTCAAAGTTGGGGTCGGGTTGGGCGCTGGCATGGGTTTTTTCGAGCAGATCGTGTATAAGGAGAGCCTCCTGGTACGCCGCGCGGGCGGCGGGGTCATTGGCAAGACGGGTTTCAAACTGGGTGCGCTCGGCGGGGGTGAGGTCGCCGTGAAGCGCGGCGGCGATCAGATCGTCGAGGGGATCGTGGGATGTCGGTTTCATGGTGTTTCGACGAGTTTCAGGGCGGGCATTCGGCGCAGGGTGCCCAAGGCACGGCCCAGGATGCCCCGGAGCGCGCCGTTGCTCAGGCCCATGGTGGTTTCGATGGTGCGGTAATCATGTCCCTCCAGGTAACGGAGGGTGAGCGCGGTGCGGTGTTCCTCGGGCAGCGTGGCCAGCGCGCGCCGGAGATGGACCTGCCGTTCCTCCTGCTCAAGCGCCGAGCCGGGCGTGGCGGCGGGATCGACCAGCGTGTCAAACGTCTCCGCGTCGGCCTGCGGACGGCGGCGGCGAAGCCGGTCGCGCGCGGCGTTGCGGGTGACGGTAAGCAGCCAGGCGGGAAATTTTTCCGGGTCGCGCAGGCTGCGGCGCTGCCGGTGCGCCTTGAGAAAGGTGT
Organism: Methylacidiphilales bacterium; assembly: GCA_021272315.1. GTDB lineage: Bacteria > Verrucomicrobiota > Verrucomicrobiia > Methylacidiphilales > UBA1321 > JABDGH01. The sequence continues at coordinate 4,533 of JAJSLI010000032.1, forward strand.
CCTGCACGATGTCCTCGGCCTCGGAGACGTCCTGCACGATGGCGTAGGCGACGACGTAGATGCGGCGGCTGTAGGTGCGGATGACCGTCTCGAAGGCCTCGTCGTCCCCGGCCAGGGCGGCCATGACCATGATGCGCTCGGCGGAATCCATCCCGGCGGCGGAATCGGTCGCGGGTGGCGGTAAGGTCGGCGCGGGTGTGGTCACAAGCGGCATGGGGTTGCGGCAGGTTGATGCTCCATCTACCGGCATAGACGCGGCAAGGTCTAAAACCGCGCGGATTATTTTGGAAAATCGGCGGATCCCCGGGCAGTTTTTTAAAAACTCATTTCAACGGGGCGCTCTCCACGAAAAATTTCGACTCGTGGCCGAAGCGGCATACCAGGAAATAGCGGGGTGGCTCGTGGTGGTTTTCCGCCGTGAAGGGCGCGGCGAAAGAATCGCCCACGAGGTCGTTACGCACAAAAAATGCGTTCACCCCGGTGACGTCGCAACCCACGAGGCTGTAGCCCAGGCGAGAGCCCAGCAACTCGAACGCCTTCAGACTTGCTCCGAAAGCCTGGGTGTCATCCCAGGTTTCATCGGCGTGGAACGGATGAATCCAGGCTTGTTCCGGGGGAAAGGCCGCATTGTATTCCACCACCACCACGCGCGGACGAAATCCGGTCAGCGCGGCCCAGAGGTGATAGGTGTTGAGGTCGATATCGAGCGAAAACAGGTCCACCTCGTCCGGCACCTGCAATTTCGCCAGCAAATCCTTGATGTTGTCCGGGGAGACAAACGCCTGTTGCACTTTCAGTCTGCGCGACGTTTCCGGCATCTTTTGCAGTTGGGCGTTTGCCGAGGCGCAAGCTTCGGCATGGCCATCGATCCACCAACCGCTCCATCCAGCCGAGAGCAGCGCCGTGGTATTGTTCATTCGTCCGTCGGCTGCGCCAATTTCCAGGAAGGTTTTGCCGGTCGTTCCGATGCGCCGGAAAATTTCGGCGATCATCCCATCCTCGAGATTCTGCGACCAGTATTGCGCGCCGTGCACCAGAAGCCGCTTGGGGTCGCGGTAGCGCTCGTTTCCCGCTTTTAGCGCTTCCAGCGCCTGCACCGACGTTGCGATCGTTGCCATCTGGCGGAATTGCCAGGCGCCTTCCAGTTCCCTCCTGACCTGGCGCAGTTCCCGGATAACGGGAATCTTGTAATAAAGCCGCCACATCCAGTCTTTCATCACTCGATTCCTTCAGTTGTGCCCCGGTTGGCCCCGGGCCTGATTTCATCCCAGGTCGCCGAACCACGCAGAACAACCCAAAGTTGACCTTCCATCCGAAGGTTTGGATTTTTGTCGATGATTTCCGGCATGAGCAGTCCTTCGATATGGCAGCACGATACGAAAATGAGGCCATGAGGCAATCATGGATGATCGAGGCCTGGGGATAGCCGGCATCCGGGCCCTTCCTGTTAATCTTGTTAATTGCGTCCAAAAAATTCTACGATTCCGCGTGCTCATCGAGATTCAGATCCAGTGCCCGCATTGCGGCGAAACCATCACCACGACCGCCGACACCTCGCAAGGGGATTACGCGACGATCGAGGATTGCCAGGTCTGCTGCGCACCGATGAACATCGAGATCGTTTGCGAGCCGGGACTCGTCAAGGAAGTCCACGTCAGCCCGGCCTAAGAATCAGCCCTAAACAAGATGGACAACCCGGCGCCAAAATTTCTCCTGATCGACGCGGGCAATACCCGGCTCAAGTGGGCCATGGCGGGTGCGCGCGGCAGGATCGTTCTCACGGGCGACATTGCCACCAAGGATGTGACGGCGGCGCGAATCTCGGCGCTGGCCCGGAAACATCCGAAGCACCGGGCTATTGTCGCCTCGGTCGTGCCGAGGCTGGCCCCGGTGTTTCGCCGCGCTTTTGCGGGCAGGCTTCACATTGTCAGCAGCTCGTCTCCCGCCCTCGGCCTTCGTTTCGATTATCCCAAGCCGTCCGAACTTGGCGCGGACCGCCTCGCCGCGGCGGTGGCGGCGCACGCGGAGGGCGCCTGGCCGGCGATCATCGTCGCCGCGGGTACAGCGACGGCATTCACGGTCCTCGATGCGCGGGGCCGACTCTGCGGCGGCGCCATCGCGCCCGGACTCCAGGCACAGCTCGCCGCGCTCCTTGAGCACACAGCCAGGCTTCCCGTCATCGTGCCAAGTCCGCCCAAGGGCGTGCTCGCCCGCTCAACCCGGGAGGCGATTCGCTCGGGTCTCATCCATAATTTTCGCGGCGGCGCGAAGGAGATTCTCCGGCGACTGGCCGCGGAACTGAGGGGTCCGCGGCGGCCCATCGTCTTGCTTACGGGAGGCAACGCGTCCCATCTGGCGAGCGCGTTGGACGCCCCCTTTCAGATGCGCCCTTTACTCGTCTTCGAGGGTCTGCTCATCATAGGTGTACGCCTCCACAAACCCGTAAAATGAAACCCGCCGCTGACAATCGCATCGACCGCAAATTCCGCGAGCTTAAGGCCCGCGGACAGAAGGCCTTTGTTGCCTACATCACCGCGGGTGATCCGAATCCTGAGCGCACACCCGATCTTGTCTGGGCGCTGGAACGGGCCGGGGCCGACATCGTTGAGTTGGGAGTCCCCTTTTCCGATCCCCTCGCCGACGGCATTGTCAACCAGCTCTCCGCACAGCGCGCTCTCGACGCAGGCACCACGACGCAGCGGGTGATGAAAATTATCGAAACGATCCGCGCACAGTCACAAATTCCCCTCGTGCTCTATTGCTATTTCAACCTCGTCTACGCCTACGGCATCGAGCGCTTCTGCCTTCAAGCCCACCGTGCCGGCGCTGACGGGCTACTCGTGCTCGACCTTCCGCCAGAGGAATCGCAGGGTGACTCCGCCGTCGGTTCGCGTCTGGGCGACGGCAGCCTGCGCCGGATCTGCCTCGTGGCGCCAACCAGCCCCGCCGAGCGCATTGCGAAGATCGTCCAGAAGGCGACCGGCTTCGTTTATTACGTCTCGCGCGAAGGGGTCACCGGCATGCAGGAGCACGTCGCGATCAGTATTGGCAACCGGGTCGATCTGATCCGCAAACAGACCTTGCTTCCCATTTGCGTTGGTTTCGGCATTTCGTCGCCTGAACAGGCTCGCGTTGTCGCGCAACAGGCCGACGGCGTTGTAGTCGGCAGCGCGCTCGTCAATCGCATTGCTGAGTGGGGCGGCGAAAAGGAGCTGCCGAAGAAACTCGAAAAGTTTGCCGCTCCCATCGCCAAGGCGATTCATGGCGGATGAAAAGGCGGGTTTTCCTTCCCAAACGACTTGTCTTTAGGCATGAAAATCGCTACAAGGCCGTATGCTTTTTCGCTCTGCCACATTCCTTGTGCTGGCTCTTGCGTTTCCCTTTTCTTTTCTTGCTGCCGATGTCGCGGCGGACAGCAAGGATGCTTCTTTTTACAATCAGTCGGGCTCGGATAAATACGTTCGGGGCGATCTTGACGGCGCGATCTCCGATTACGATCACGCCATCCAACTGAATCCGAGGATGGCCAAGGCCTTCTACAACCGTGCTCTGGCCAAATATGACAAGGGGAACCTTGCCGAGGCCATTGCCGATTACGACCAGGCCATCAAGATCAACCCCGATTACGAAGACGCCTACGTCAATCGCGGCCTGGCCAAGGACGACGCCAACGATCTCGACGGTGCCATTGCCGACGACAACGCTGCGCTCAAGCTCGATCCCAAAGACCCTTACGCCTACAACAACCGGGGCTGGGCCAAGTATCGCAAGGGCGACAGTGACGCCGCCATTGCCGACTACAACAGGGCCATCGCCCTTGATCCTTCGCTCTCCCAGCCCTACAACGATCGCGGCGTAGCGGAACGGGACAAGGGGCAGACCGCGGAGGCCCTTGCCGACTATGCTCATGCGATTCAACTCGATCCCGGTGACGATCAGGCCTATTACAACCGCGCCGTTGCCCGCAATGACGGGGATGACGCCTCCGGCGCAATTGCTGATTACGGCGAGGCGATCAAGATCGATCCGAAATATGCCGATGCCTACATTGGTCGTGCCGAAACCGAAGCCGGCGAGAGCGAGTGGGACAACGCCATTGCCGATTACAACTCGGCGATCGAGCTCAAGGACAAGGACGCTACGGTTTACAATGAGCGCGGGCTTGCCTGGTATCACGAGGGCAATTCCAACAAGGCCATGGCCGACTACAACACCGCGCTGCAACTCGATCCAAACAACAACCTTGTCCTCACCAACCGCGGCAACCTCAAAAAAGACCTCGGCGACCTTGGCGGCGCGCTCGCCGATTACAACCAGGCCCTGACCCTCGACGACAAGTACGGCAACACCTACAATAACCGCGGCATCGTGAAGGAGATGCAGGGCGACCTCGCGGGTGCCTGGGCGGATTACACCAAGGCGATCGAGCTTGATCCGAAAAATGCCGAGGCCTACGGCAATCTCTCCTCGGTCTGCAACGACAAGGGTGACTGGGATGGCGCAATCCAGAACGCCAATCGCGCCCTCAACCTCGCCCACGACTTCGCCCAAGCTTCCAACAACCGGGGCGTTGCCGAATACCAGAAGCACAACCTTACCGCCGCGCTCGCCGATTTCGACCACGCGCTCCAGATCGATCCCGACGATGAGCACGCCTATAATAACCGCGGTCTCGCCGAACAGGCCCTGGGTGACGTCGAAGCGGCCATTGACGATTTTGATTTCGCCATGCAGATCGATCCCCAGTTCTCCCAAGCCCAGCACAACCGCGGGCTGGCCAAGTTGCACCAAGGCAACTTTCTCGGCGCCCTCGAGGATTTATATTAGCACCGGTTAATCCGGCGCATACTGACGGTGTGCCGCTGCCCTTCCCAACGGAAGGGCTTAAGTGCTGCCTTCAGCGGTGTCGAGAATCGCGTCGATCCCGCTGAAGATCAGACCCACTTCGTGACCCAGCTCGGAGAAGACTCCCAACGCCAGAATGGTCAATATCGCCAACACCAGCGAATATTCGACCAAGGTTTGCCCTTTTTTCCGTCCGGGCGCGACTTTACGAAAATGTCGTCTAAAGGGCTTAAGCGGGGCTCTCATTTGAAATTGATTGAGGAAATAACTTAACTCTATTAAGAAGCCTCGGCAACGGAAGAGAAAATTTAAATCACCTAGCCGATAAGGATCGGCAAGGGACCTGAGAGAATGGAACTTCTCAAGTCTCTGAGCCCAATGGGAATTAGTGGCTCGACTGAGCTTGTGCCAGCTGGCTGCTGATGGTCGTGAATACGCTCTTGACCTGGTTGCCCAGGGCGATCAGAACGGAGATGGCCACCACCGAAATGAAGGCCAGGATGAGTGCGTACTCAACCAGGGTTTGACCCTTCTTGCTCTTGAGACGGCGCAGCGCAGTTTTGGCGCGAGTAATAACTTTGTTGATCATTGTTGTTTCACCTCCTCTCTTTGGAAAATATTCAAAAACTGGGAAAACTGCAGTAACGCCTATCTGATTTGGCCAATATACAATCATTTCGCGTGCCAACAAAAAAACGCCGATCAAATGATTCCAAACCTAGAACAATCGACAAACTGTTTAATTTCATAAGACGCTTATGTCAAGTGAATTATGATTTATTGCGATAACATCATCCATCGATCTCATTTCAAAAATTCAAAGGAGAAAAAGTGTAAAGAGCAAACTGTCGTGTTGTGAAAATAGACGGACGGGGATTTTTTTGCCTGGATAGCTGAACCAGCTAGGAAATTGTTGCTGGATTGTTCATAAAGTCGCCTTCGAGTTGCAGCGGGCTGGCCGTCGCTTCCTTGTCGCTGGCCTGCTTCAAAGCCGTGTTAAGCGTTGCCGTCACCTGCTGGGCATAAAACCGAACCAGACCGATATTGGTCTTCTCGCCAAAAATGGTCACGAGCAAACAATCGTGATGCAGGGCGCTCATCAGAATATGTTGGCCGTGGCCTTCGTGATAAAGGGCGGTAAATTCCGATTCGCCCAGGCGCTTGGCCAGTTCGTGGGTGGCGGCAAAAGAACCAGCGGCCAAGGCCGAGAGGATGCTCAGGTCAAGCGTACCGGTGTCGCCACTTTGGGCAAAGAGATTACCGCCCTTGTCGACAAGCGCGGACCACAGGGCCTCAGACTTCTTTAAAAAGTCGGCCAGTTGACCTTCGATGGCCATCTGATCCTCGGCTGTGAGCATTCCAATTCCAGTCATAGAAGATTTCAGGTTTTAGGTAACACCGGCGCCTTTGGCCTGTGGGTCTTCCACGGGCGGCGGCACTGCGGTCATCGCATGGGGTTTGGCCATGCCGGTGACATTAGCGTTGGGGGTTTTGGAATACTTCGCAAGCAAAAGGCGTGCGGCGGCGTTGAGTGTTTCCAGCACGCCACCTCCGGTGGAGGCCACGGCCTCGAAAGCGATGGCGCGGTTGGCCCGGTTGTTGAAGGTGTACTCGAGGTAATTGACCGGCGCGGCGTTTGGGATATCACGCTTGTTGTACTGGAGTACGTAAGGGATCTGCACCAGGCTGAGATGGTTCTCGACCAGATTCTCCTGCAGGTTGGCGAACGATTCGACATTGTCGGCCATCTTGTCCCAATGGGAATCGACCACGAACACGATGCCGTCCACACCCTTGAGCACGAGTTGCCGGGTGGGGTTGTAAATCGCCAGCCCGGGAACGGTGTAGAGCTGGAACCGGGTCGTGAATCCCGGCAGCGTTTTCGTGTTCAGAGAAAGGAAGTCGAAGAAGAGCGTCCGGTCAGCATCGGTAGCGAGCGAAACCAATTCGCCCTTTTGTGCGTGCGTGATCTGTTTGTGCAACGTCACCAAGTTGGTCGTCTTGCCACAGAGCGCGGCTCCGTAATAGACGATCTTGAGCTGGATTTCACGGCTCGAATAATTGATGAAAGCCATACCTCAAGACAAGCTTACCTAGGATTGCCGTGTGCTCAAGGCGGTCAGGACAAAACGCGCCACTTTCAAGTGTCGCTCGGGCATTTGGGGCAGGCGGGACAGGATGATGAGATAGAGGTCGTTGTTGCGCAGGATGGTGAAGCTCGTTCCCGATGTCGGCAGTATCAGTTCGTCAGTCTCCCGCCCGGTTATTTCCGCAAAGGACTTGTTGATTGCCTGGAAGATACGCGGCACAAAAGCGACGATGGCCGTCATGTCCAGCCCGGATGGGACCGTGCCTACCAGGGGGAGCCCGCTGCTCTGTCCCAGCACGCAGCCGGTCACATCGGGCCAGCACGCGATACGATCGGTCACATCCTTGAGCGTTAGGGTTTGCAAAAGCGAAAAACCGAGAAGTTCGTTGAGCGAATGCGGAACTTGGCCGGTCGGCGGGGCTTCACCCGTCAGGCTCGTATAACTTTCGGCGGTCATGCCGGGCACTTCAAGCAGATCTTCCAGCTTCTTGAAGGAGCCGAGCTTGGTCCGCTGACGGACAATCGATTCGGCCAAATCTCGAGAGCAATCAGGAATCTGAAGGAGTTCTTCGGCCGTACAGGTATTGATATTGATCGCCACCGAGGTGGAACCCGGCGCCGTTTGCGCTGAGACAGGCTCGGGTTGTAGGGGCGGCAGGGGTGCCGATTTTGGTCTTTCGGGTGCAACGGTCCGTGAGGCAAATGGCGCAGGAATTGTCGGCGCTTTCGCCATGGGAGGGTGGTTGACTACGGGAGCAGGCGGTGGTTGCACGAATGAGGCCGATTCAGACTCGGGTTCAGATGCCGGTTCAGGTTCCGAAGCAGCGGCCAAAGCGACGGTTTCTTGAGTCGCGGCCAGCGCGGGTTCTTCCTTCACGAAGGACTGGGGCAGCGGAATTGTCTTGGCTTCTTCTCCGCTGGCCGGAGCAGATTCCTGCGCTTCGGTTTCGCCCATTTGCTGCATGGCCAGTGCAGCCAGGCGGGCCAAATCATCGCCAGCCGGGGGCGACGCGGTTGTTGGTTCGGGCTGTCGCGCAACAGGCGGTTCCTGCGGCACCGGTGCCATCGTCTTCACCGGTACGACCGGTGGCGGCAAAGGCGGTTGTGAAATGCGTCCGGTGGGGGCACGGTGAGAAAAGCCCTCCGGCGGCGGAGGGGCGACCGGCAAAGGCATCGGAATCGATGATGTGGAACGAGGAACAGAAGGAGTCGAAATCGGTGGCTGGGGCGGAATGGCTGCCAGAGGTACGCCCCCTGTCGGACGCTGCGACGGGGGAATTGGTACGGTTGCCTGTACGGAAGTCGACGTCGAAACCGTTACGGGCGAGGCCGGGGGCCGGGTCGGGATCGGCGTGGTTGCGCGGGAAGGTGTCGGCAATCGTCCCGAAGGAGAGATGGTGCGGGAAGTCGAATTGGGCGGGGTGGGTGGGGTGGGCGAATTGGCCCGAACGGCGCTCGGCGTCGGCAGCAACTGGGCTGGCGGCATGGGCGGAGCGGGCGTGGCCGTGCTGACAGTTGGCAGCGAAGTGGAAGGCTGACGATGCACGGGAGTCGGCATCGGAATTATCGGCGGACGTGGCAAGGCCGGGACGGTTTTTGCCATTGCTTGCGGTACAAATTCTTCCGCCTGGGGAACCTGGTTCTCTTCGATGATGTTCGGCTGCGTCTGCTGCGCCTGACGGGAGGCCTCGGCCTGTTCACGCAAAATTTCCTCGGTAAACGGGTCGGCCATGTTGATTACCGCAGCGTCCACATCTTTCTGATCGGGCCTCAGCGCAAGAAGATCAGGTGGAATTCTCATCACAACATCCATCAAAGGCAAATTGATCAGGGTTGGGAGGTAACTCGCAATCGACTCCGTCGGTTGGAGGTAGCCCGCCGGAAAATGGGGAATGAGATCCTGCAGCGGAATTTCCACCTTGCCGGAAGGGAGTTGACTCAAAATCATGTTCAAAGGCAGTCCGATCTCGGTCGCGGCGGCGCCGGATGCTTCGAACTCAGAAAGCTCGGCGGCGAGTACTTCCGGCGGCAAAGAACGTAAAATCATCCCCATGGGCAGATTAATGCGCCCGGTCGGCATATTCGCGGAAAGGGACTTCGTTGAGGTAGGGCGGCTGTTGGGCGCGCTTGGCGGGAGCACGATTCTCTGGGTGGACCGGACCGACTGCGACGCCCCAGGCCGGGTTGGCTTTAGGCCGGAACTTCCCGTGCGAGGCATCACCATCGGCTGGGTCGTGACGGAGCCCGCCGGAATCCCTGACGCCGGGACCATTCCGTACGGCTGCGGGGGCTTCAAGGAAGGAATAGAACCCGATGCCGGAGGGGTCTGAATCTTTGGAGGAGACGGTGGCGCTTTTGCCACAGATGCAGAGGTTTCAGGTGGGTTTTTATCTTTTTTGCCAAAAGAAAAAAGGGCCATATATTCAGTATTTGCGTGGAAAGCTTGTCAGCCGCTGCCGATGGTGCACTATAATCGTTGAGTTGCAACAGTAAATATTGACCGATGAGCCAGCAAAGCAACAACCCCGCCCCAGACTCCGATAATACTCCAATTGTGGGTTTTAACACCCAGTCCCAGATGGGGCTGGCCGAAATCCTGCAGATGTGTTGCTTGAGTCGCCGCAGTGGCCAAATCACCTTCCGTTCTGCCGAATCCTACGGTTACGTCTATATCCAACATGGCCGCGTTCTCCACGCCATGTGCGGCGTTGTTGAGGGTGAGGAAGCGGTCTACCTCATGCTCAGTTGGCCTGGCGGCGGATTCTCCCTCAACGAAGATATCCTGCCTCACAAACGGACCATCGATCTTACCTGGGAACAACTCCTCTTTGAAGGCGCCCGCCGCGCCGACGTCGGCCTATCCGGCTCTATCGTCACGCCAAGCGCCCCTATAACCACCGCTGAACCCGTCACCAGTACCCGCGTCAAAGACAGCGAACCCAAACTCACCATCACCCGGCCCGACCTCCCCCCCCTCGTCCATGTTCTGGAGAAGGAATACACTCATGCCGGACGCCTGCCCGGCAACGAAATCCAGCTCCCCCACCCCTCCATTTCCAGCCGCCATTGCATGTTCGTCATGAGCGGTCCCGACATCGTCCTGCGAGACCTCAATTCTTCCAATGGCACCTACGTCAATGGCGAGCCGATCACCGAAATGATCCTCCGCCCCGGCGATGTCATCCAGCTCGGTGCCGTCCAGATGAAATTCGAGCCCGGCATTAAACGCCCGAAGCTCAATGCCAGCGTCAGTTCCGGTCCGCTCGTCGAGATCAAGAAGAGTTCCATGCCTCTTTTGTCCGGCTCCACGGTCCGACTCCCCGATTATCAGGCCAGGCGCAACACGCGCTCTCTCCCCGTTATCGACGACAACGCCTTCGTCAAGGGCCAATCCGCCATCAGCTACGACAGTCTCGCCAAGCCCGAAGATGAATCGGGATCGACACCCTGGCTCATGATCATCCTCGGTGCCCTGGTCATCGTTGGTGTGCTCGTCGGTGCCTACTACTATTTCTTCATCCCACACGGCCCGCATTAATTTTCAACTCAAGCCGGCAAATGTTTTGGGGGTTTGGGGCGAGGCTCTGGACAGCGCTGCCCGGCGCGCCTAGTCTGTAGGCAGGATTCGTTTCGCCATGCTTTACCACGAACAATCGGAGGATTTCCGCCCGCTCTTCTGGATGCAGGGCCGTCCGATTTACGCCAACACCCTGTTGGTTATTTTTCACATTGCGGCGTTCGTTATCGCAGCTTTATTTATTTCTTACTTTGGGCTTGGCGCGGTCTTTGACGCACTCGCCTTGAACACCCCTCTCGTGTGGCATGGCGAGGTCTGGCGGTTGTTTAGTTATGTCGCCTTCGATCCGGCCTTCTTTATCCAGAGATCGCTCTGGTTCCTGATCAATATCGCCCTTTTTTGGTTTTTCGGACGTGAGGTGGAGCAGTTCGTCGGGCGAAAATCCTACCTGAAACTTTACGCGGGCCTCGTCTTCATACCGGCGATCTTACTTTCCCTGCTCGGCTTGTTCATCTCACTCAATCCGTTCCTCAACTGTTGCGAGGTTTTCTTCGGCATGTTCATCGCGTTTGCCACGATTTATCCCGGAGCCCTCCCCTCGCTCTGGTTTCCGATCACGGCAGCGACACTGGCTTGGATTTTACTGGGCATCTCGACTGTGCTCGACATCGCCTTTCATGACTTTGACTCCTTTTTCATGCTTTGGACAAGCTCGACGGTGGCGTACGTCGGCATGCGCCTCGTCGGGGCGGGGCGGGGGATGACCTGGTTCACCGATTGGCTGGAGGAAAAGCGCGCGCAACGGCTGGCGCGTGAGCGGAACTTCAAGGTCCTCCGCGACCAGCAGAGCAACGAATCGATCGACGCGATTCTCGACAAGATTTCCAAGAACGGCGTTGGCAGCCTTAATGCCAGTGAACGCGCCGCGCTGGAGCGGGCCCGGACGAAACTAATTCAGCGGGACCAGCGTTAACCGCGATCCCCTTTCGCCGACCGTTCTCATGTTCCGAACCCTCTTTATTCTCCTGCTGACGAGCCTGATGGGCGGACCTCTCGTCTTGGCCGCGCCTGCGCCATCTCCTGCGGTGCCACCCGCGCCGGTACCGTCTCTTCCGCCCGCGGACATGGGTCATCTTCCGTGGGCCGATGGTGAGACCCTGACCTACCTTGTCTCCTGGACGGCTCTTAACGCGGCGCAGGGCACGTTTTCAGCTCACAACAAGGGCGACCATTGGGAGTTCAACCTCGAACTGGCCTCGCGCGGTCTGGTGGACGAGATATATCCCTTTACCGGCTATTTTTGGTCGCTGTTGGCGGCAGCGCCGTGGCGCTCCATTGAATATGGAGAGTACCGCTTCGAGTACAGCCGCACGATCAAGGAACGCACGCGAATCGATTACCCCGGGCATCTCGCCACCCGCGAGATGTGGGGCGCGGGCCAGACCAAGACGTTCCCGATTGCCGAGGACTCCATCGACGATGTCGGTTCGATGCTCTACCACCTGCGCGCCTATGCGTGGAAGCCGGGCGACAAGCGCACCCTTTACGTCTATGAGAGCAATTCGGAAAAGCAGGGCGAAGCCGAATGCCAGGCGCGCGAGACGCGCGCCTTCGGTTCGTGGCCCGCCCAGCCGCTCCTGCGGATCATGGCCGTGCCGACCGTCGGCACCCATCATCGAGGCCATCTCCTGCTCTGGATGACCGACGATGCACGCCATCTTCCGCTCCACGCCGAACTTGACTTCCGCTATGGCACGTTTGACATCGACTTGGTCAAGACCTCTTATCCAAAGTAGCCATGGACCGCGCCGAGAGGAGTTTTGTCTTCTGGCGAGGCGTCGAGCGACGTGCATACCCGCAGAGGTCTGTAAGGAGCGAGCAACAAAGCCAGAAGGCAAAAGAACCCCGGCCCGAAGGGTTGCCTATTTTTTGGCCCCTGTCCCGCCACTGCGGGATGCTCGTCGGTCAAAGACCGCTGCGGGTATTCTTCCTTCTCGCGCCTCGTCAGAGGCCAAAAAATAAAGGCAACGCGACCCATGGCTACTTTGGACAAGAGGTCAAGGCCGACAAGACGCTTTCCAACCCTCCTTGATTTAAGATAATGTGATATTTCCCCGTATGCCGCTGCCCGAACAAGATCTCTGCTGCTTTATCGACGTCACGCTGTCGCACCTGAACAAAATCACGGCCAACGAGATCGTATCGCTCGATCCAACCATTGAATTTCAGGCGCTCGTCTTTTCCGCCTGCACCGGGCTCATCCACCTGAAAGGCGGCATCGAGGGTTTCGTCTACCTTACCGCATCGCAGCATTTCTTGCAGCACCTCTCCCATTTCAACCGGGGTCGCTTTACCGAAGACTCAGCCCGCGAGGTCATGACCGACATCACCGATATCATCGCCAACAACTTGCACAAACGCTTCGGACCCGTGCTCAATTTCTCGGAGCGCCGCATCTTCAGCACCGTCCCGGACGACCCGATTGAAATGCCCCCGGCGGTTTTTGTCCTGCCGCTCGTCCTGCATAACGAACACGCCTTTTTTGTCCTGGGAATTTCACATTCCCCTCTAGCATAACCGCCTTTCCCACTATGACCGGAACCGAAATTTATAAACGCACCGCCGCCTACGAGCGCGATTCCGACAAGATCCGCCTGCACGCCCCGGAGTGGAAACTCCTCCTCGCCTTTGACGGCCAGCGCACCCTCGCCGAAGTCGCCCTCAGCGCCGAGGCCTCCTTCGCCGAGGCGCTCCCCCTCACCGAGAAATTCCTCGCCCGCGACTGGGTCGCGGAACAGCCGATCACCCTCGACCAGTATTTGAAGCGGACCGGCGCATCAGAGCTTTCCGGCATCAGCGCCGCAGTGCCGCCGGCCGTTGTCATCCACGCGCCGGAGATCACATCCACGCCGGAAACACCCTTGCCGCAGCGCGGTGCGATGCGATTGAGCGCCGTGGTCGATTTCATCATCTCACACGCCGACAATTCCCTGCTCGGCCAGCTTGCCGCCTACCGGGTCTTTTTGCGTGTGCCGCACGAGCTGCTCCAGACCGAGGATATCGTCTCGATCAACTTGGCCAACGATTCGAGCCTGATCCGCAACGTGGCGCTGCAACAGGCCATCACCGAAGCGGTCCATGAAATCGTCAAGCGTCCGCTGCCCGACAGCGTCTTCGCCGCCGCCTGACGCGCTGCGCGCGATGGACACGCCTCCCCTCCCCGGCCAGCCACGGCGCATCATCCGACTTTACAAGCCGGCGGACCGCACCGCCGTCCGTGCTATTTGCGCCGACACCGGTTTCCTCGGGCGACCCATCGATCCCGTCTTTGAGGACCGCGAACTCTTCGCCGATTATCTCACCGCCTACTACACCGACGAGGAACCCGAATCGACATGCGTCTGCGAACTCGATGGCGAAGTCAAAGGCTATGTCATGGGCTGCCGCTTCCCCAAGCGCAAGACCCGCTATGAAGCACGCAAACTCCCGGGACTTGTCCTGCGCGGTCTGTGGCGCTGCTTTACGCGGCCTTACAGCGCGGCGAGCCGGAAATATATCTGGTGGATACTGACCCAGGCACGTCGACAAAACCCCTACACTCCGCCGAACATTCCCCATTTCCACTTCAACATTCGGCCCGAGGCGCGCAGCGTCGCCGCCACCCGCGAAATGGTCGACATGTTCCTCGATTATCTCGTGCGCCACGGTGAAAAGCAGGTCTACGCCCAGGTCGTCAGCTACGAATCGCGCCGCGGCGTGCGCATGTTCGCCCGCTACGGTTTTCGCGTCGTCGACGAACGCGAAGTCACCAAGTACCGCGACTACTATCCGGAAAAAATCTACCTCTTCACCATCCTCAAGGACCTGACCCTGAACCCCGCTCTCTACGGCGCCGACCTCCACCATCAGCCCGAGGCGGAGTGACGTTTTCCAGTAGCCGAGCCGTTCCCGCTTCGTTACACTCTCCCCTCTGCCGGTCTTCTACCCGAAGCCGGTTTCAACTGCACCCGTAGCTCAACTGGATAGAGTACTTCCCTCCGAAGGAAGGGGTTTCGAGTTCAAATCTCGACGGGTGCACTCTTTGTTCTCGGGGTGAAATCAGCATTCCCGACTGTCGGAATACTCATTTGATGCAGGGCTGCTTTGTTGAGAGGATGGTTTTGTGTTGCATTACTATCAAGCAGCAGTAAATGAATTGTCTTCGTTATGAAGGGTTTGATGCAACGCGCAAAAAAAGGCCAAACCCTGGTTGAATATGCCATGATAATTGCCTTCATTTCTATCGTGGCAATTTCAGTTTTAATCGCTCTGGGCCAGCAGGCCAATGCGACCAAGTACACGATTGTCCAACAACTCCAAGAAGCTCAAGCCAGTCACTAGTCTTTGGCGGGCTTATCCTCGACAGTTTTCGGCATGAGCATGTCGTTAGCGGTGGTTGAGCGGTCGGCGAGGCGGCTTTGCTTTGCGCTCAGGCCGCGTCAGGAGCTCTCTTTTGTTCCTTGTGCAGGATTAACCTGTAGCGGCCCAAATCGAGTTTATCCCCCACTTTAAGCAAGCCGTCCCTGACCGGGACATCATTTACAAAAGTGCCGTTGCTAGACTCGAGGTCCTTGACCTTGAGTCCCTGCTCGCTGACTTCCAACAAGCAGTGCTTTCTGGAAATCTGGGCATTGCTGATAACCACGTCGCAATACGGTTCACGACCCACGACATGGGTTATCTTGACCAGTCGAATGCCTTGCTGTGGGGACTCGTTTGGTACCAGCACATAGGTGAAGTTTAACTTAACCTCGGTTTTGTCCCGCACCACTTTGGGAAGAGCTACCGTATTCTGTTTGCGCGTTGCCGTGTTGGCGATGCGGACATCACGCGCGATGGAATGCTTCAAGGCATATTCCGGTATATTAACCCGAATATCCTTGGTGGGCGGGTTGGCGTCATAGAACCACTCGTAAGCGGAATTTTCAAGGCCCAGGGCGCGAGAAAGAGCAAACTCGCCATGGTCTTTGTCGCTCATCGCGCAAACGACAAAGCCGCCGTCAACAAATACGTGCAGGGTTTCCACCGTGTTGTAAACGGATAAGCATCCCCTCTGGCGGTTTTGTCCCAGTCGCACGAAAGCTTCTTCCACGGTAAAGAGACCACGGACGCTCTCGATCAGTTCTCGTAACAGGAGCCACTCTGATCGAACGCTATCGTAGTAGTAGGCATCCGAAGTTAGCTGTCCCTGCTGCCACATGGCCTGCAATTGCTCCAATCGGTAAGGCCCCATCTGGTTATTGTTGATGCTGATCCAATAATCCATTCAACCCATGATTATGCGCTCCGGACAACAAGTGAAGCGCAATCTTTGAGTTGCCTAAGTGAAGGCGCCCGTCTTCTTTGCCCTGCTGGTGAGGGCTGGTAGAAAGCTGTGCCGCAATTTTTTTTGAAGAATGCTTTGGAAGAAAGGGTCCGGGAATCCTACCCCTTGCGCCCTTAGGCGGTCACAGTGGACATCCGTTCGGATTCCGAACCGGAAGCGGCAGGCGTGGCGTGGGCAAAACTGCCGAGGGCGAGAAAGCGGGCAAGTTGCGCGCAGCACCGTTTGGAAAAAAGCATGCCGAAGTGATTCAGACGGTAAGTCACGTGATCGTTGATCCCCCCCAGCCGGGTTTCATCGAGGAGAACGACGCCGTCGCTTGGTTTAGGCAGCGATTTAAAAACGGCCCCGATGCCGAAGGGGTAAGTCCCGGCAATGACGCCAAAATCGCGCGTGCCCCGCCAGATGGGATCGCGAGGATGGGCGATGTGATCGAAGACGGTGCGGCCAATGAGATAGCGGCCTACCCGAGGATGGATGCGCAGGAAACGGCGGCCCACCCAGCAGTCGAGAAGGGGTGATCCAATGGCGATGAGGCGTCCGGGGCGGGGATCGGGCCTGCGTTCGAACACGTGACGGATGAGAACGCCGCCCATGCTGTGACCGACAACGTGAATCGTGTCCCCTTCAGTCGACCCGATAAAGGCGGCCAAGCGGTCCACATTTTTATCCAGGCCCTTGAGCATCGACTGGTACTGAAAGAGCCGAACGCCATAACCGAGCTGACGGAGCCGACGGCGCAGAAGGGCCATTTCCGACCCGTTGACAACGGCGCCATGGACAAAAACGATGGTCGACCTGGAGTCAACGGCAGGGCGCCATTGGGGGTTGAGCCAAGGAAGAGCCATGAATGAAAATAGTCACTATTCGCGGCTATGCCATCGTAATCTAAAGAATTGCATATTATTTGCGCTTAAATATTTTCTTGTCTGTGATTGTCAGCGAAGCGTGGACAGGATAACCTAAAACTAAATGGGTAAGATCGACGATTCGCTGGCGAAATTGGAAGCGATTGAGGACAAGACGGAGCGAGTCTTCCAATTGGCTGGACTGATTACGACGCTCTTCAAGATCAGGGGTTTTGTTCTGGTTGTAACGGGCCGGCTGGCGTTTGATCTTTATGCCAACGCGGCCTCGAAAAATATCGAACTGGAACTGGCGCCGCTGAATCTCAAGCTGACACCGCGCCTCCTGCAGGAGATCATGGCCGGGCAATTGCATGCCAAGGGATTAACGACACACTGGATCGTTGCGGGCATCCCCGTGGAATTTCAAACCGAGGTGATTACGGGATTGCGCGGAGCGTGCCGCGATTTCATGACCGACCATGGAGTGGCCAAACTCCTGCCAGCGGAAGAATTGACGGCGGAACGGATTGTCGCCTCCGTTTATCCTGTGGCCGACACGGAGGCGCAGACGCAGGTTAGGTTGTTGCTCATCAATGCCTTGACGCAGGCTTTCCAGATGGATTGGGCGGTGCTGCAAACACTCTGCCACCTGCCGGAATATCGCATCGGAGAAGAATTGTCGCAAATGCGCGCGGCGGCAAAGCGGGATGTTGATGCGATGGGGGTAGTGCCCGACCCGATGGAGCAGACATTGGCGCCGCCCGAGGAAGTCCCGCCGGCTGAGACAGCGACCCCTGAGGCATCGCCTCCGCCGAACGAACCGGCCAGGTCGAAAACTAAATCCGCCATGGAACGGGCGCAGGACAGCATTCTTGGCCTTGAGTAGGTACGAATGTTTCGTTCAGCCATCCTGGGCCGCCCGCCAAGCGGTGGCGGAATGATTTTTTAAGTCGTGAGGCTGTGCTGCACTTGACTCGCTTTTTCCGGCTGATAGCATCAACTTTCCTGCTCAAAAAAATTCATTTCATTTTATGTCTAAAAAATCCAAAAAAAAACTGAAGAAAATAGAACGTCTCTCTCTCCTTAAGGCTGCCGCCAATTCCCGCAAATTAAGCAAAACCGCGAAAAAAGCCTCCTCCAAAATAGCCGCTGATCGCAACGGCCACGCCGCCGCCAAACCCAAAAAGGGCCGGTTGGTTTACTTCTTTGGCGAAGGCCGCGCCGACGGCGACGGTAAAATGAAGGCACTGCTCGGGGGCAAGGGAGCCAATCTTGCGGAAATGACGCGCATCGGATTGCCGGTGCCTCCCGGCTTTACCATTACGACGGAAGTCTGCACCTGGTTCAACCAGCACGATAAAACGCTGCCCAAGGAAATCGACACGCAGATCAACGACGCAATCACACGGATCGAAAAAAACCTGGGCAAGGGCTTCGGCAGCGTGGCCAATCCCCTCCTCTTTGCGGTGCGCTCGGGCGCGCGTGATTCGATGCCCGGTATGATGGACACCATTCTCAATCTCGGCCTCAACGACGAGACTGTGCTGGGCCTCATTGCGGTGAGCGCGAACGAGCGTTTTGCCTACGACTGTTACCGGCGCTTTATCCAGATGTACGGCGATGTCGTCATGGGCGTGCAAAAGCGCGCGGGCGAACATCACGATCCGTTCGAGGCGGTGATCGATGCCCTCAAAAGCGAGGTTTTCCCGGGGCGAAAGAACGTCACCGACACGGAACTTGATGCGTCGTCTCTGCGTGAACTCGTCTCCCGATTCAAAAAACTGGTGCGCGAGCGCACTGGCCGGGATTTCCCCAGCAATCCGCACGAACAATTGCGCGGCGCCGTCGCTGCGGTGTTTGGCTCGTGGAACAACGAGCGCGCAATTGTCTACCGCCAGAAGTACCACATCCCGACCGAATGGGGTACGGCAGTAAACGTGCAGGCGATGGTCTTTGGCAATACCGGCAACGAAAGCTGCTCCGGCGTGGCCTTCACCCGCGATCCGGCGACGGGCGAAAAAGTCTTTTATGGCGAATATCTGATCAACGCGCAGGGCGAGGACGTGGTCGCCGGCGTGCGCACACCCGACCCGGTGGCAACCCTTCAGGAAAAAATGCCCAGGCCCTACCGCGAACTCGAGGATGTGCGCGCAGCGCTGGAAAAGCATTTCCGTGAAATGCAGGACTTCGAATTCACCGTCGAAAACGGCAAGCTCTTCATGCTCCAGACCCGCAACGGCAAGCGCACGGGCGTGGCCGCAGTGCGCATCGCCGTCGAAATGGTGAAGGAAAAGCTGATCACCTGGCAGGAAGCGGTCGCTCGCATTCCTGCCGACCAGTTGAGCCAGCTCCTTACACCGATCTTTGACCGCGAGGCCATCAAGCACGCGGAGAAAATCGCCACGGGGTTGCCGGCTGGTCCGGGCGCGGCAACGGGCCGAATTTATTTTAACGCGCACGAAGCCGAAACCGAGTCGAAGAACGGCAAGGTGTTGCTCGTTCGTGAAGAGACTTCCCCGGAGGACATCCGCGGAATGCTCGCGGCCGAAGGTATTCTCACCGCCCGCGGCGGTGTCAGTTCGCACGCGGCGCTGGTTGCGCGGCAGATGGGCAAAGTCTGCGTCTGCGGCGCTCAGGGGCTTCACATCGATTACCACGCCAATACGCTGACGGTGGGCAACCGGATCTTCAACCGGGGCGATTTCCTCTCCATTGACGGCACCAGCGGCGAAGTCTACGCCGGGGAAGTCAAGACGGCACCATCGGAAATCATCCAGGTCCTGCTGACCAAGACGCTCGACGCCAAGGAAAGCGCGACCTATGGCAACTTTGCGTTGCTCATGGGCTGGGCTGACAAGCTGCGCCGGCTCCAGATACGCACCAACGCGGATCAGCCGGACCAAGTGGCCAATGCGATCGCTTTCGGCGCTCAAGGTGTCGGCCTTTGCCGTACCGAGCATATGTTCTTCGAAGGCGACCGGATCGATGCGGTGCGCGAGATGATCCTGGCCGAGACCAAAGAGGCGCGAGAAATCGCCGTGGCCAAGCTCCTCCCCTACCAGCGGGACGATTTTGCCGGGATTTTCCGCGCACTCAACGGACTTCCCGCGACCATCCGCCTGCTCGATCCCCCGCTGCACGAGTTTCTTCCCCAGACCCACGAACAGCAGGCCGAACTGGCCACAAAACTGGGCGTGCCGCAGGAAAAAGTGGCGAGGCGTGTGGCCGAGCTGCATGAATTCAACCCGATGCTGGGCCATCGCGGATGCCGTCTGGGCATTGTCTATCCCGAGATTTCAGCCATGCAGGCCCGGGCCATCTTCGAGGCGGCGATCCTGGTGCAGAAGGAGGGCATCAAGGTAAAGCCGGAAATCATGATTCCGCTGGTCGGGTTTGTGAAGGAACTGCAGCTTCAGGTGCAGCTTGTGCGCGACGTCGCCGCCGAGGTGAGCAAACAGCACGATACACGGCTCAATTACCTCGTAGGCACCATGATCGAAATTCCACGCGCCTGCGTGGTGGCCGACGAGATCGCCAAGGAAGCCGAGTTCTTCAGCTTCGGCACCAATGACCTGACGCAGACGGCGCTGGGCATGAGCCGGGACGACTCCGGCTCTTTCCTGCCCGCCTACCAGAATCTCGAGATCATCAAGCAGAACCCCTTCGCCACGGTCGATGTGGCTGGCGTTGGCAGCCTGATGAAACTGGCTATCGAACGCGGACGCAAAACCCGGCCCGACATCAAGCTCGGCATCTGCGGCGAACACGGCGGCGACCCGGCTTCCGTGAAGTTCTGCCATGCCGCGGGGCTCACCTATGTCAGCTGTTCGCCGTATCGCGTACCGATTGCGCGTCTGGCGGCGGCCCAGGCGGCGCTGGCGTCGGCCTCCTGAACGGGGAAAGCTGGAAAGGCCACGGCATGGCAACCAAAAACATGTCGTGGCCGTCATTAAATTAAGGGTTGCATTGCTTATCCTGACTCACATGCTCGGGGTTTAGGCATGTATTAATTCCTCTTATGTACGCGGACGACGGCGATTCTGGTATCAAGATATACCTGCGCGAGATCGGGCAGACCCCGCTGCTCACGCGCGAGGAAGAGGTGAAGCTTGCCCGTCGCATCAAAAGAGGCGACCAAGCCGCGCGCCAGCAGATGATCAAGGCGAATCTGCGCCTCGTGGTGAAAATCGCGCACGACTATGCTTCCTATGGACTGCCTCTGCTCGACCTGATTTCCGAGGGAAACATCGGTCTGATGAAGGCGGTTGAGCGGTTTGATCCGAAAAAGGGTGGCAAACTCAGCACCTACGCGGCTTGGTGGATCAAGCAATCGATCAAGCGCGCGTTGGCCAACCAGAGCAAAACAATCCGGCTCCCTGTGCATCTCGTGGACAAGATAGCGCGGATGCGTCGCGTGGCCATGCAACTGGCCGAGGAATTTGGGCGCGAGCCGACCGACGAGGAACTGGCTGAGGAACTCGGCATGACATCGGCCAAGATCGCCCAGTTGCGCACGGCGGCGATTCGTCCGGCCTCACTCGACGCGACGGTGGGCCAGGAGGAGGACGGCGCGTCACTCGGCGACATGATCGGTGACGAGAGCGCCCATACCCCTTCGGATCAGCTCAGCGACAAAAATATGCGCAGCGCGGTCATGGCCATGCTGCATGTCCTGGACGAACGGGAACTGAAAATCATCAACCTTCGTTTCGGGCTGGACGGAAAAAAGGAAATGACGCTTGAAGAAGTCGGCAGAAAGTTCAAAGTCACGCGGGAGCGCATCCGCCAGCTGCAAAACATTGCTCTGCGCAAGATCAAGCGCGCCCTCGAAAAACAAGACAAGCTGAAACCGGCATGAGCACCCAGTTCAAAAGCGCCATGGAGCGGCTGAAAGCCAGCGTCCGCGACGTGCCTGATTTTCCCAAGAAGGGGATCATCTTCAAGGACATCACGCCGATTCTGGCCAACGGGCAGTTATTCCGATTGGCGGTGACAATTTTCGCGGAGCGTTACCAGCGCAAAAGCGTGGAAAAGATTGTGGCCATCGACGCGCGCGGCTTCATCTTCGGTGGAGCTTTGGCTCACTACCTCGGGATCGGACTCACCATCGTGCGCAAAAAGGGCAAACTACCCTACACGAGCCACCATGAGGACTACGAGCTCGAATACGGCCAGGGCACACTGGAAATGCATGTAGACTCTGTGGAAAAGCACCAGCGCGTGGTGATAATAGATGATCTGCTCGCGACCGGCGGCACGGCCGAGGCGGCGGCGAAATTGGTCGAGCAATGCGGTGGCGAGGTCGTGGAACTGGCTTTCCTGGTTGAACTGGGCTTTCTCAAGGGTCGCTACCGCCTGGCAAAGTACCCGGTTTTCAGCATCATTAATTACTAGAGGCTGCTGAAAAAGTATCTTGGAAACATGCCGT
The DNA here is from genome assembly GCA_021272315.1 of Methylacidiphilales bacterium. Classification (GTDB taxonomy): domain Bacteria; phylum Verrucomicrobiota; class Verrucomicrobiia; order Methylacidiphilales; family UBA1321; genus JABDGH01. The sequence continues at coordinate 26,622 of JAJSLI010000032.1, forward strand.
GCGGCGTTGAGGTCCTCCCGAAAAAACGTGGCTGATAAAAAAGGGTGTAACGGGCTGTAACCTCGCCAGTGCAGGAAACGTCTTAAAAATTATGAAGACTTTATCACCTCTGCTCTTGTGCCTCTGCGCCGTGCTGATGGCCCCTCCAGCAATCGCTTTGGCCGATGACGACACGTCGGCATCCCCGGCTACTTCCGACACAAACACGGCCCAACGGGCTCAGTTCATGAAAAATGCCTTCGCCCAACTGGACCTGACGCCCGACCAGAAACAGCAGATCCGACAGATCCGGCAGACCGTGACGGACAAGATCCAGCGCCACCAGGAGGTCATGGCCGTGCTGACGCCCGAACAAAAAGAGAAGCTCAGGCAGCTAATCCAGCAATATCGTAGCAGCAACGGAGGCGCTGCTGCCGCCACCGCTAACACCGGTGATACCGGCGTGGGCGACGGTTCCGATCTGGCCCCGGGTGCGAACTAAAATTGACGAAAATTGGCTCCTTGAGCCAATTTGTTTTGACCGATACTCCGGAACGTTTATTTTGTATGGATGAGTTTGAAGTCGGAGCGCGATCTTAGCCAGAACGGTCGCAATCAATACAACCGTGCCAAGGATGCCATCGGGGCGAGAAACTACGACTACGCCATTACTTTGATCCAGTCGGTGTTGAGGGATGAGCCGCTTTTTCTCGATGGGCGACGCAACTTGCGCGCACTCGAGATTGAAAAATACAAGGGGCTCAACGCTTTTTCCAAGAAGATGCAGAGCATGAAAGTGGCGACGGCCGCCATGAAGCTTTCGACGATAGGCAAGAAGGAACCGGCGGAACAAATGGCCCTCGCCGAAGAGGTGCTGGCGCTGGATCCGTTCAACAACAAGGCGAATACCGTCGTGGGTGAGGGAGGGGCAGCCTTGGGCTATCCCGAGTTTAAAGCCTTCGCTTACGAGACCCTGGCCATGGCAAAGCCGGACAAGGCGGTTCTGTATGCGCTGGCCAACGCCTACAAGGAAATGAAGGATTGGACCAAGGCCGAAAAAACTTACGAACGCATCATGGATCTCGATCCGCGCGACGGCGATGCGCTGAGCGAATTGAAGAACGTGAGCGCCGCCCAGGCGTCGAAGGTCGGTAACTGGGACACGGCGAAGGATTATCGCGACGTGCTCAAGAACAAGCTCGAAGCCGAGCAGCTCGAACAAGACGCCAAGAAAATCAAGTCAGGCTCGGCCATCGAGGATCTGATCCGGCAAAATGAAGAAAAACACCAGGCCGACCCGGCCAATCCAGCCTACCCCAAGGCCATCGCACAGCTTTATCTCCAGAAAGACGACTACCCGAACGCGATCCAGTATTTCCAACGAGCCTTTGACCTTGGAGGCAAGGTCGATTCATCGATGGAAAAAATCATCGGCGATCTCAAGCTGAAGAAAGTCGAGAAGGAGATGCAGGCGCTCACCGATACGCTGGCCGAGCAGACCGATCCCGAGCAGCAGGCGGCCTACACGGCCGCGATTCAGGAGAAAAAAACGGAACTCGACGATGTGCGGCTTTTCCAGGCCGAGGCGCGTGTGCGGGCCTATCCGAACGAGGGGCAATTCCACTACGAACTGGGTGAGGCGCTTTATAAAGTGGCCCAGTACAAAAGGGCCCTTCCCGAACTGCAAGTCGGCACGAAGCAGCCGAACGTCCGCTATCAGGCGATGAATCTGATGGGACTCTGCTTCCTCTGCCAGGGGATGAACGATCTCGCTGTCAGGCGCTTCTCCGAGGCCTCCTCAGAACTGCCTGTGATGAACGAGATCAAGAAGGAGATTGTCTACAATCTCGGCCTCGCCTACGAGGCTATCAAGCAGCCTGAAAAGGCCCTGGAAGAGTGTTGGAAAAAGATCTACGAATTTGATATGGCCTACCGCGATGTTGCCCAACGAGTCGAGTCATCGTACAGTCAGTCTTAGGCCTTAAGGATGGGCTGACGGAGTGACCACCGTTGGGGCATTGGTGGGGATTGGCGGCAGAGGTCGCGGTGGCGCGGGCGGCTGGACGATCTTGCTTCCCTGGCTCTTGGCCTGTTCGTCGGCCCGGATTTTTTTGGTATTGTCCAAAGCTTGTACGGCACCCCAGACATCGGCCAGCATATCATCCATTTTATCAATCTTCTGCCAGCGTTTGATTTCATGGCCGTTGGCGCCAAAAAGAATGCCCCGTAGATCTCCCGAACTATCCGTCCAGCCGAGTTGAGGGCAAACAGACCCGTTAAAATCAGCAATGACGTAGGAGGAGGCCCGCGGATTGCTTTTGTTGCCGTTTTTCAGGTAGTAGGGCTTGAGCAGGACGGCTTCCTTGTCGAGATTGTCGCGCATCTGGCTAAGCACGAGGGAAGGAACCCAAGTGGCTAGAGAATCGCGCAGATCGACGACGACGATAAGCTGAAAATCGGGGCGGCCCCTCAGCGGGTAGACCGTCCGGCCTGCCTCGCGCGCCGCATCTTGGGAATCCTCGCTGGTGCCAAGCAGAAGCGTTACCAGCCCGGGCTTATTCACGACGATGGTGTGATTGTCGGCGTCGACCACCTTGATTTTACGGGTGATGGGAATAACGCCGGTGGAAGGTGGCGTGTCCGCAACCAAGCCTGCGCCAGCCAGGCTCGCCACGAAAAGCAAAGCGGCGAGACTGGAACTTTTGTTAAAAGTTCTAAGCCGGACGTTCATCAACCTTCTCCAATACATAACCGCGTAAATACTCCGTTTCAGGAACGTTGACGAGCACGGGATGATCAGGACTCTGACCGAGCCGTTGGCGCAGGCGCAAAATCGTGCCTGTCTCGGAAGAGGCGCGCTGCAGCAGTTCAACCCAGTCTTCGGCGGTGACGTGATGCGAGCAGGAGAAGGTGGCAAGAATGCCGCCGCGCGTAAGCAGGCGCAGCGCGCGCAGGTGGAGCTCGTGGTAACCGCGCAGGGCGGAGGTTTTATTATTCTTGGTCTTGGTGAAGGAGGGCGGATCGAGCACGATGAGATCGAAAGTCTCGCGCTTTTGTTCGTAATGGCGCAGCAGGTCGAAAACGTTACCCTGTACCCACTCGATCTCGAGGCCCGTCTTCCTGGCCGTGGCTTCGGCCAGATGCAGCGCCTCGGCGGATTGGTCAATGGCGCGGCACGAGGCCGCACCCGCTTTTTGAGCACCGAGGGCAAAGGCGCCCTGATTACTGAAGCAGTCTAGAACGCGGCGCCCCGGTGCATAGGCCGCAACTGCAGCGTAATTGGCCGCCTGATCGAGGTAAAAGCCGGTCTTCTGACCGGACCAGAGATCCAGTTCGTAATCGATGCCGGCAATGCACGCGCGGGTTGGGGCCTCATATACGCCGTGGAGAACACGGCGCTCCAGCGGCAGCCCTTCCAGTTGTCGCACCGGGGCGTCGTTGCGGGCGAGAACAACATGGACGCCGGTCCTTTCAACGAGAAGCCTGGTGATCGTCTCCTCGCATCGGGCCATGGCCAGCGTGAGAGTCTGAAGCACGAGGACATCGCCGTAGCGGTCGACGACAAGGCCGGGCAAATGGTCGGACTCGGACCAGACGAGGCGTTGTGCCGTCGCAGCCGTTCCACTTTGAAGAGAACGGCGATAGGCGAGCGCGTCGTCAAGCCGCAGGCCGATCCAGCGCGCGTCGAGCGCAGTCCTCTCGCGGGAATAACGGCGCGCGACGATTTGCGAACGGCGGTTATAGATGGCGCTGCCGAGAAATTCTCCTTTGGCGGAATGGATTTCGACGGTGTCGCCGTCTTCGGCGGGACCCTCGACGCGGTCGACTTCGCTGGCAAAGACCCATGGATGGCCGGCCAAAATGCGATGCCGCACGCCCTTGTTGAGATACAGCCGGGTGGAAGGGATCATGCCAATGCTGGGATGCGGCCGGCCACTCACTTCAAGGTGTAGACAAAAACGCCATCCCAGTCGGCCGGCAATTCGAGGGAAAGCATGTGGTCGCAGCGTGTCATCATCAGGAGAGCTGCTTTGTCTTCGGGATAATTTTGCGTAATCTGGCTGAAGATTCGCCGGGCATCCCAGAAGGATCGGGCGAAGTAATGTCCCAGCGCCTCCTCGTAAAGATTGCGGTTGTGCAGGCGATCATCGTCGACTCCGTCCTTCAAGCCCATCAATTCGTAAATGTCCATGCTCCCCTTGCGCCCCGCGACGGAGATCCGGTCGAGATGCCGCCATTCGAAATCGTTTCCGGCGTGTTCCCGGACATCTCCGCTGGCCAGGACCTGGGTGCCGTAAACCTTGTTGAGACTTTCCAGGCGGCTCGCCACGTTGACCACATCGCCCAGGACGGTATAGGCAAAGCGTTCCGGTGTGCCGATATTGCCGACCAGAACATTCCCGCGATGCAACCCCACGCGAGTGCGAAACGCGACCGCCTCACCCTCCCGCTGCCGCAACGCAAGCTCCTGCAGCCCGATCAGCGTGCCGCGGCAGGCGAGGTTTTCATGGTGGGGGACTTTCTCCGGCGCGTTGAAAAAAACCAACAAACCATCACCGATGAATTTATCGATGGTCCCGGAATGTTGGCGCAGTCGGCGCGAAAGAATTTCAAAATAAACGGCCAGTTGATGAACCAGAACATTGGGTGCGACCTTTTCACTATGGGAGGCAAACCCCTCGATGTCGGAAAAGAAAACGGTAAGTTCCCGGATTTCGCCTCCCAAAACAGCCTCTTTCCCGCTGGAAAGTAGTCGGCGCACGAGATCGTCCGGCACGTACTTGATGAAGGAGCGCAATCCCGATTTCATGCGGTCGGCCGCATCGCGCAATTGGTTGACCTCGCGAACGACGGAGCGGGGCAAGTCTTCCGCAGCCAGGTGAAATTGTCCAACCTGCGCAAGATCGTTGCCCAGCGCGCGCAGCGGTTCACTGATCCGATAGGCCATGAACCATCCGGCCAGAACAGCCAGACCCAGCCCCGCGAGGCCCACCAGCCCCATCTGGCCCGTTGCACGGTTAACGCGGTTGTAGATGACCGATTCCGGCACCATCCCGGCCACGACGCATCTGAGGCCCGAGGGCTCATCGATGTGGTCCAAAGCCGTGAGATAAGTCGTTGGACCGACTTTCATCGGGACTGGGTCGTTGGAGGTCTGACCTTTGATATTTTTGAATTTGGGATGGGTGCTGATCCAAGAGCCGAGGGCCGCGGTCAGGGCGGTGGCATCCTGATTATTTGAGTCACAAATCAGTTGCCCGTCCGGTTCCAGAATGGCGGAAAATCCGTCGATCTGTTTGGCCACCCCGTCAAGCAGGCTCTCCAGGTCCTTAAGATAAAAATCGACCGTAAAGACACCTGCGGCTGTCCCCGAAACGGAGGCTCGCCAGACCCGGCTGGCTGTGATGCCCGGCACGCCATCCGCGAAGACGTAGGGATTACTCCAGACCGTGGTGTCGGCAGCAACGGCATTCTTGAACCAATCACGTCCGCGCGGGTCGTAATCTTTCGGACGCGCCCGCTGGTAGGTGATTTCCCTGCCGTCCTGCGTGATGATTTCTTCGCGGGCTTCACCCTTGCCGGGAGTAGAGACATTGAGCACAATTTCGTTCTCGTCGGTTCTCCAGACCCCGACAAAATGACCGGTCTCCGCGTCACTGTAGCTAATCCACGCCAGGGTTGGGTTGACGCGCAAACGTTCGGCGAGATCAAAGCCAAGGGCCCGGTCATCCTTGAGGTTCAACATACCGCGGCGGGCACGCAGCGAGAACTCGTCAAGCAAACGATTGGCCGGGTCGTTGAGGAAGTCGACGACCTTGTGCGCCGCAGCTCCGTTGGCCAGGGCGAATTCCTCTTCAGTAAAGTGCTGGAGCTCGTGATGGCTGCTTGAATAACCGAGCCAGCCGATAAACCCCGACGTGACCATCAGCAGGCCGGCAAGCATGAGGGAAAGGAGAGTACGGAGCCGCATATCGGGAACCTAGTTTAAGCAACCTGCAAAAACATGCGATCAATCTAAGGCGTATCTTCACCAGGGAGCAAGGTTGCGTTGCCGCCCGAAGGATCAAAAGTCGCGGCTGGATTCAGGTGCAAGCTTCTGTTAAGAAAGGCCGATGCCTCATTACGAGTACGAATGCGCCAAATGTCACAAAGGTTTTGAAATTTTTCAGTCGATGAAAGACGACGCGCTCAAGGTCTGTCCCAAGAACCGTTGCCGGCAGAAAAAATGGGGCAAAGGCCGTGTCAAACGGAAGATCGGCGCAGGCGCCGGTTTCATCTTTAAGGGCTCCGGTTTTTACATAACGGATTATCGGAGCGAAGGCTACAAATCCGGGGCCAAAAGCGACAGCGCCGGCGCAGGCAGCGGTGCCTCTTCGGACTCCTCCTCCTCGACCAAAACCGACTCCGTCAAGTCCGACTCCAAACCTGCCGCCAAGTCCGACAGCAAACCCGTCGCGAAGCCCGCCCCAAAAACCGGCGCATGATTTTGTGAATCGGCCCGTCCTCCTTCTGGGACTCCTGGTCCCGTTACTCGTGGCCGGGCGCCTGTCGGCGGATGACAACGCCGTCATTCCCGCCGTTTCCACCGCCACCTCTCAGATTTACCCCCAGGTGACCTGCACCAGCACTGATCCCGCCATCTGCGCCGATACCCTGCAACTGGCCGAGGACACCCGCGAACAACTTGCTCCCCTCCTCAAGCTTGGCCCGGTTTGGCGCTTCCCCATGCGGATCCATGTCGTCACACCCGACGACCCCCTCTCGGCCCGCGTCCATGAGGAAGGCGTCGCCGCGATCATCGTCGACAAGACCATGGAAATCGACCTTGTCCTTCCCTCTTCCGATCCCGATGCGCGCGAAGCCATCCAGCGCCAATGCGTCACCGCGCTGCTCTGGGAGAAATTCTTCGCCCCCGGACAGGTCTTCGATCTCCACACCCGCCTCGATGTCGTTCCGGTCTGGCTCATCGAAGGCCTGCGCGAATGGCTCAACGAAGATCCCGATTGCGTGCGTGAAGCCATCGTCAAGCGCGCTGCTCTCAACGGACGCGCTCCCACTCTCGCCGAAATCACCAGTTGGCAGGAACTAAGTTCAGACCACCTTTACGGCCTCTGGCAGCGTGCCTTCTGCTACTACCTCGTTAACAGCCTCGTCCAGGTCGGCCCTCGACGCGATAATTTCCAGCAATGGCTCGCCAGCCTGCCCGGCGCGCACTCCGTGTCCGCCAACTACCTTTTCCCCACCGAATCGGCCTGGCAGCGCGAACTCTTCCAAGCTCCCGAACGCAGCCTTGAACTCGTTTACACGTGGGAGCAAACCGCCGCCGAGTTCGACAACGACCAGACCTTTGCCCTCGCCCTTCCCGGCGAGAAAAACGTTCTCATCCGCACCCTCGACGACGTGTTCTCCCTTCCCCACGATAAAGTCGTGATTGAGGCCCTCGATCAAAAAAGCCGCGTCCTGATCGGCCTCGAACTCCGCGCCCATGTCAGTTGGCGCCCCATCATCGCCCTCTACCGTTTTGCGCTCGCCGGATTCATTTCCAATAAAGATCCCGTCCAGACCCGGCAACTTTTCGAGCAGGCCCGCCAACACCGCGAAGCTGAAATCGCCGATCATCAGAAAATCATCGACTACGTCAACTGGTTCCAGGTCACCCACGAGGATAATTCCACCAGCCATTTCAGCTCCTATTTTTCCCTCGCAGATGAATTGGACCGCGCCCAGGCACCCCACCCCAATCCGATCCGCGCCAGCCTCCTTCAGGTCGAATCGCAACTCTCCTCCGGCAATTGACCGCTCCGCTTTTCTCATGCCGCGCCGATGGACAATGACATGAAAGACACCCTTGTTGGCAATCGCTACCTCCTGATCGAGCCGATCGGATCGGGCGGCGAAGCCCAGGTTTTTCGCGCCCGTGACAACACCACCCAAAACGACGTCGCCCTTCGCCTTCCCCAACAACAATCCGGCGGCTGTGTTTTCCCCCAGACGCTGCCGGTCTTCCATCCCGGCTGGGTCCGGCTCCTTGACTGGGGCAGCGATGCCCAACACGGGGCCTATCAGGTCTTCGAACTTCTCGACGGCCAGACTCTCGGCCAGATCGTCCAGACCGGTCCTCTCGATTCCGAAGCATGGCTCGACTTCGTCCACCAGTCCCTCGACGCCGTCGGTGCCCTCCACGAAGCCGGTTTCATCCATGGCGACCTCAATGCTGGCAATCTGCTGCGAGCCGCCGACCGTTGGAAACTGCTCGAACTCCCTTTCCTGCATTTTGATCTTCCCGACGTCCACTCCCCCCTTTTCGGCAGTATCTACACGCTCACCCCCGAGCAACTCGACGGTACGCCAATTGATCTCCGCTCCGATCTCTACGCCCTCGGCTGCCTCTACTACTATGCCGCCTCCGGCCACTATCCCCATGCGGGGGCCGGCAGTCGGGAAATCGCCGTCAACCGGCTCCGCTTCCCTCCTGCTCCTCTTGATGAAATCGCACCCAGGCTTCCCGCTGCCTGGAATGCCTGGGTTATGACCCTTTTGCAGCGCGAACCTCAAAATCGCTTTCCAAGCGCGCTCGCGGCACGTCAACGGATCGATACAGCCTAGTGCAGTACCCCGAACTTTGTGCCCGACAGCCGGCGAGGTTAGTCCCTTTCTCTGCGGTTGGATTGACTCGGGACAGCGCTCAGGGCCTGCCCTAAACCGCGCAACGGCATGGAGGGAAATCTCTTCTTCCTGTTTCATCTCCTTCTGTTTCTGGATCGCGGTCTTCCGTTGGGGCGGACTTTAGTCAAGGCCGCGACTAACGCGGTTTGACGACGAGACCACAACGGACATTTCATGCGTCGACGCCGAAAACAGCGAGCTCTTGCCGAAATTTTTTTCTCTCGGCAAGTGGACCGCCCGGCATCCGATAATGGATGCCCGCTCCAAGGCCGACCTCTCGAATGATCCGACGGATCGGTTCAACGGGCCCCCATACTTGCGTCTTCTTGCCTGCGGCAAAAATCCGGCGATAAATATCAATCCAGTGATCGAAACCCGGCGCGCCGTCGCCCGGCACCCATTGCACCCCGTTGATCCGCTCCATGGCAAGGATCATATCCAAATGCGGCAACTGACCCCGGCCATCCAGATGGTAGAAGCAGCGCGGCAGCCTGCGTGAACCGGCCTCCAGTTCGTCCCGGGCGAATTCCTGGAACATGTCGGGCGAGATCATATAAGAAAAATCACATTGATAGATATAAAAGGGCTGATCGCTGAAGACTTGGCACCAGGCGCTGTAACCAGGATTCACCGGCTGGAGCACCGCATTAATCTCGGCGAAGTAACGGTGCCACAGTTCGTGGAGTTCACCCACCAGCCGCTTGACTTCCTCCGGAGAATCGACCAGGTCCATCGGTAATTTTTCGGAGGGACGAAAAGTGGACAAAATATCGAGCGCCCCGCCCAAATCGGTCATGCCCACCAGCACCTGACCCTGCCAGCGCCGCATTGCCGCCGCGCAGATGTCCTTGATGCGTCGCAACCAGATATTATTTGGATCGTAAGTGAAATGGAGGTTCTCGATGGGCGTGTCTGCGGGAGGATGAAACCAGACCCCGCCGGTGGAGTTGTCGAGCCGGGCTCCGAGAAAAGCCGCCGCAACGCCGGGTCCAAACATATGCATGTTAACCATGGGGAAAGCGTCCCCCAGGTAGATTTCCTTGGATAGCTCATAGTCCAGCCGGTCGATCAAGTCGTCGGCGGGAATCGTCAAATCGGCGCAAGTCGCCTGCGAGAGAACGGGTGCCTTGGGTTGCGGACGGCCCGGATCGCGTCCGGTCAGCACCATCTCCACGATGGGACGACGCAATTCGCCCGCCCACCAGCGCCGGTAGGTCTCTTTGACCTTTCCCCAACGCTCAGGACCAAAATCAATGGCCATTAATCAATACTTTCCATTCAAAATCAACCGCTTTGAGGGTAGCAATGAGCGCTGCCCCTCAGACGCTCTTTTTTCTCATCCTTCATTTCTTTGATTTTTTAAAGACGCTAGCGCAGCACCCCGAACTTCGTACCTGGCAACCGGCGGGGATCGTGCTGGAGAATCTTCCGGCGGCCGGGCGTCAGCCGGGCCAGCAATGCTTCGGAATACTCGAATCCGTGGCGGGTACGTCCCCAGATCGGGCCATAGCGATAGATCACCACGCGACGTTCGCCGGAATTCGTCCGTTCCGTCGCGCCATGCATCAGGGCATCGACGAACAGCAGCGCATCGCCCGCTTTGAGATGAACCTCGGTCGCTCCTTCGGGCAGCCTGGCGTTGGAATAATTTTGCTTGTCGCGATAAAGCGCCACCACATCCTCGGGGATGAAATTGGTCTTGTGGCTGCCCGGCACCACCAAAGTCCCGCCGTCGCCCGGCCCGATGTCGGTCAGGGCCAGCAGGATATTGACCTGGCCGCAGCGGAACATGCCGTTCACAAAGCGGAACTGGTTGCGCACGATCCCCGCCTGTCCGCCCGAGTGAATGGGGAAAAATCCGCCCGTGCGGCGCACGGAAGCAAAACACTCGTCGATAAAAAGGCCGTCGACATAGGTGCCCTTTTCGCCGCAATAGCGATGCAGCCGTTCCACCCAGGACGGATGATCGATGAGTTTTTCAAACGGTTCCCCCGCTTCGACAATGTTCTGTAATTCGATTCCAGCCTCGCCATTGTTATCGAGCCGCTGCACGTTGCCCCACCAGCCCATGTAGGGCAGATCGGGGAAACGATCGAAGGCCGAGTTCAGTTCGGCGACATGTTGCGGATCAATCGCTTTTTTCAGGATGGCGTAGCCGCGCAGATCGAAAAGATAATCGATAGTATCGTAAGACATGAGGCACAACTTATTGCTTTGCCTTTGGCAAGGCAATCGACGCCACGCTCAAAAACATATAAGATCGTCTTGTGCCTGCTTACAGAGAAACCCCTGCTCCACCCGCCGGCCCCCTCCAAGCCCAATATCAGGACGTGCGCGGACGCATTCATGGCTGGCGGCCCAAGGGCACCAAAGACTGGCTCCTGCTCTACACCGAACTCGGCGAGTGTCTCATCCGCTTCGCAGGAGGGCAATTTAAGGCCGGCCCCGGCGATGTCATCCTCTTCAAGCCCGGCACGCCGCAGGATTACGGTCAACATAATCCCGCTGGCAAATGGCGAAATCTCTGGGTCCATTGGGTACCCCGTCTCGAAATCATCCCGTGGCTTGCCTGGCCCGAACTGAGCCCGGGTGTGCGGCATCTGCGCCTGCCGCCCGAACTTCGCGGCGCCGTTCTGAAGGAACTCATCTTTGCCGATTCCGTTTTGAGGGCCGGTCTGCCGTACGGGGAATTCCTGGCACTCAACGGAGTCGAGCGTGCGCTTCTTTTCTGCAACCGTGCCAATCCCCGGACCGGTGATCTGCGCTGGAATCCACGCATCCAACAGGCGGTTGATCATCTCGCACGCAACCTGCGGGAGCACCATCTTTTGGGAAACCTAGCGCGGCGTTTCGGCTTCTCCCGGTCGCGCTTCGCCTCGCTCTTTCGCCGTCAGGTGGGGCAGCCACCCGGTCATTATCTCGAGGTGCAACGGCTCACCCAAGCCCGCCACCTCCTCGCTTACACCAACCAGACTCTCGCTCAAATTGCCGATCAAACCGGCTTCTCATCCCCCTTTTATCTGTCCATCCGCTTCAAAAAGCACCACGGCCAGAGCCCACGCACCTTTCGGCAGCAGCGGCAGCGCTAAATTGCTCAATCACACGTTTCCCACCACCTGGAATACCTGGGTCATGACCCTTTTGCAGCGCGAACCCCAAAATCGCTTTCCCAGCGCGCTCGCGGCACGTCAACTGCTCAAGACACCCTAAATGAGGGCGGCTTGGGATTGCATAATCGGGCCCGCCTGATTTACTGCCTCTCCATGACGCATCCTGAATTTCGTCGCGATCCTCTCCATAACGTCTGGGTCGTTTTCGCCCCGGACCGACAGCGCCGTCCTCAGGACTTTGCCGCCGCCGTTCTCCAGACCGGCATCCTCGATCCCTTCGCCGAGGGCAACGAACGCCTCACGCCACCCGAGGTCCACGCTTTCCGCAAGGAAAAGACCAAGTCCAACGAGCCCGGCTGGCGCGTCCGCGTCGTTCCAAACCGCTATCCCGCCGTGCGGATCGAGGGACCGCTCGAGGCCCGTCCCGAAGGGCTCTACGACCGGCTCAGCGGCATTGGCGCCCACGAAGTCATTATCGAGACTCCCGACGGCAAACTCGCGCTGGAAGACCTTCCCGTCGACTCCATCGCCGAAGTCTTCGCCAGCTACCGCGAACGCATCCTCGACCTCGACAAGGACCACCGGTTCCAGCACATCTACGTCTTTAAGAACGTCGGCCCCAGCGCCGGCGCTTCCCTTACCCACGCCCACTCGCAACTCGTCGCGCTTCCCCTCGTTCCGCCCTTCGTCGAGGGTAAACTCAACCGCGCCCGCGATCATTACCTCGTCAAACAACGCAGCCTCTTCAGCGATATCCTCCACACTGAAATTACCGACGGCACCCGGCTCGTCGCCGACAACGACAGCTATTTCCTCTTTTGCCCCTTCGCCAGCCGCTTCCCCTTCGAGCTCGCCATCTTCCCCAAGCGCCACCACCCCGACTACGTCTCCTGCACCCCGGACGAACTCCACGACCTCGCCGAAATTCTTCGCTTCGCCCTCCAGCGCCTTAATGTCGCCCTCGAAAATCCAGGCTATAATCTCCTTCTTCACACCGCGCCTCTTCAACGCCCCGGCACCCAGCGCTTTGCCAGTGCCCGCTACGACTACTCGTGGCACGTGGAAATCGTTCCCCGTTTCAACGCCCTCGCCGGTTTTGAAATCGGCCTCGGCTCCTACATCAACACCGTTTACCCCGAGCAGGCCGCGCGATTCCTGCGCGGCGAGGAACAAACATGAATGTCGTGCTGCTCTGGCACATGCACCAGCCTTACTACGTCAATCCCCTGACGAAAAAGGCGATGATGCCGTGGGTCCGGCTCCACGCCGTCAAGGGCTACCTCGACATGATCGATCTCGTCACTGCCCAGCCCGAGATTCGCGTCAGTTTTAATTTCACCCCCGTCCTCGTCCGTCAGATTCTGGAACTCGTCAATAACGAGATCCAGGACGAGTGGGAAAATCTCAGCCGCAAGCCCGCCGCAAACCTCGACGACGGCGACCGCCGGCATCTCGTCGAAAACTTCTTCAAGATCAACTGGGAAACCCTCGTCAAACCGGTCCCCCGCTACGCCGAGCTTCTGACCAAACGAGGCTCCAACTACACCCTCGATAAACTCGACTCCATTATCCGCAAGTTCAACGAGGCGGATTTCCGCGACCTCCAGACCCTCTACAATCTCCAATGGTGCGGCTTTTCCGCCGCGCGCCGTTTCCCGCTTCTCGCCGAGCTGAAAGCCAAGGGCCGCGACTTTACCGAGCAGGACAAAAACGCCGTCCTCGACATTCACCGCAAGATACTCGGCCTCATTCTTGGTGAATACCGCGCCGCCGCTGATCGGGGCCAGATCGAACTTACCACCACGCCCTTCTTTCATCCCATCATGCCGCTGGTCTACGACACCCACATCGCCCGCCGCTGCCAGCCTCACTCGCCGCTCCCCTCCACTTTCTCCGCCCCGGAAGACGTCCGCGCCCATCTTCTCCTCGCCCAGGAGCAGCACGAAAAAGTCTTTGGGCATCGCGCCCGCGGCCTTTGGCCCTCCGAAGGCTCCATCGCCCCCGAGATCATTCCCCTCATGGTCGAAGCCGGTTTCAATTACTTCTGCTCCGACGAAGGCAACCTTTTTCGCAGTCTAAAAAGCGATCCCGCATGGAATCACCACCAGGCCGAACACCGTGAACTTTTCCAGGGCTGGCGTATCCACGCAGGCGGTGCCTCCATCCAGGCCCTCTTCCGTGAACGGCCCCTTTCTGACTTCATCGGCTTCGATGCCGCCCGCAACGAAACATCCCGCGCCGTCAGTCATCTCATCGACAACCTTAAAAACATCGTCCATGTCGCTCCTCAGGATCGCGGCGTTGTCCCCCTCATCCTCGACGGCGAAAACGCCTGGGAAGCTTTTCCCGACAGCGGCGAGGCCTTTCTGACCGCCTTTTACCGCGCGCTCACTTCGACGCCCGAACTCAAGACCAGCCGCCTCGGCGACTACTTCGAAGCCCACCCCGCGCAGGCCGAGACTTCCTCCCTCCATTCGGGTTCCTGGATCCGCAGCGACTTCGACATCTGGATCGGCGATCCCGAGGAAAACAAAGCGTGGGAATGGCTCAAGGAAACCCGCCACTTCCTCGTCGAACGCCTCACCCACGATGGTAATATTCCCCCTGCAACCGCCGCCGCCGCCTGGTGGGAAATCTACGCCGCCGAGGGCAGCGACTGGTTTTGGTGGTACGGCCCCGACTTCACCATCGACAGCGACTTCCTCTTTGACGAACTCTTCCGCCTCCACCTCCAGAACGTTTATCGCATTCTCGGCGTCGACCCTCCCGCCCACCTCGACGTTCCCATCTGCCTGCCCAGCTCGGAACTCGGCTACTCCCAGCCTCTGCGGCTGCTTTCGCCCGACCTGAGCGGCGAAACCGAACATTACTTCGACTGGCTCGGCGCCGGCGAACTCGACCTCACCAAGCAACAAACCGCCATGTTCCAGGGCGACCGCATCGGCCGCAAACTCTACTTTGGCTTCGGTACGAACGACTTTTTCCTGCGGCTGGACCTCAGCCGCCATCCGGAGGCCTTCATCGCCCGTTTCCTTCTGCCCCATCCCGCGCGCATTACGCTGCGCCAGCCCAGCCCCGGACGCATCGAAACTCTTTTTGAATCAAGCCTTGATGGCGTCCTTTTCACCCCCGCCCCCGCCGAAGGGCTTCTCGCTCACTGGGGCCCTACCCTCATCCTCTCTGTCCCCCGCAAACTTCTTCGCCTTGAACCCGGCAGCCAAGTCGCCTTCTTTGTCCAACTCCTCGAAGGCGGTCTCCAGCGCGAACGCTATCCCGAACGGGGCGCCATCGAACTGGCCGTCCCGACCAGGGATTTTGAGTTTGAGCAATGGTACGTTTAAGCCCGCTTAGGGTTCCCTTCAAGTCTCTCCGAAAAAAGCATTTGGCCTCGCAAAATTTCCAACCCAAAATAGCGGTTGCTGAGCGGTGCTTTTTGTGAGAAGAAGAGAAGCACTATGAAGAAACTTTTGGCCGCTGCCGCAATCATCGGCAGCATCCTTGCCACTGCCTGCCAACATAATGACACCGTTACCGACCAGTCGGCCCCCCTGCCCACCACGAATGCTCTCGCACCCGTTCCGCCGCCCGACCAGACCGGCGGTTCGACCAATGCGGCGGACAACACCGCTCCTGCTCCCACCACGCCCGACATGACGCAGACACAGCCGCCTGCTCCAAAACCCGCTACCAACTACCCCTACGGCATTCCCATCCCCGGCAAGAAGGGCTTCGTCAAGAGTCCTTATGCCGAATATGCCGAGCCGGTTGACGTCCGCGGTTATCCTCCCGGAACCGCCGTCCGCTGCCCCTACACTAACAAAATCTTCATCGTTCCCCAGACCTGACCTGTAGCGGCGGTGTCCAAGGCCGTCGCACGGGCGGTTCGTCGAACGGGCCAAGTGTGAAACAATACCACGACCTCCTGCGCCTCGTCCTGGAGCAGGGTCGCCCCAAGTCTGACCGCACCGGCACCGGCACCCGCTCCGTCTTTGGCGCGCAGGCTCGCTTCCCCCTTCACGACAACTTCCCCCTGCTCACCACGAAAAAGATGGCATGGAAAGCCATCATCGCCGAACTGCTTTGGTTCCTTTCCGGCGATACGAACGTCGCCACGTTGGCCCGGCAGGGAGTCACCATCTGGCACGGCAACGGGTATGACCACTATCGCAAGGTCTTGGCCCCGGCCCGAAAAGAATCACCGCTGACGCAGGAAGAATGGGGCAAGCGGATCGTCGAGGACGGGGCGTTTGCCTCTTGGGCCGCGACCTTGGGCGACGTCTACGGCGCGCAATGGCGCCACTGGCGCACCCCGGACGGCGGCTCGATCGACCAGATCGCCCGGCTCGTCGAGCGCATCCGCAAAAATCCCGACAGTCGCCGCCACATCGTCACCGCCTGGAACCCCGCCGAAGTCGACGCCATGGCCCTCCCGCCCTGCCATGCTCTCTTCCAGTTCTTCGTCCTCGACGGCCGGCTCAGTTGCCAGCTCTACCAGCGCAGTGCCGACCTTTTTCTCGGCGTCCCCTTCAACATCGCCTCCTACGCGCTGCTCACCGTCATGGTCGCTCAGGTCTGCGATCTTCGGCCCGGCGAATTTGTCCACACTTTCGGCGATCTCCATCTCTACGACAATCACATCGACCAGGCCCGCGAACAACTTCGCCGCGAGTTTCGCCCCCTCCCCCGCCTCGTTCTCAACCCCAAGGTCCGCGACCTCGACGCCTTTACCTTCGAGGACATCACCCTCCTCGACTACAATCCTCATCCGCCAATCAAAGCGCCGATTGCGGTTTGAGTTTTCCTTTGAGCAGAAAGAAATGAACCCTCCCTGTTTTTTCTGGTTCATTTGGTTCGGAATCATTTCTTCCCTTACCGCAACCGTTGATGACTCTTTTCCCATCGGTGATCCCATCCCCTCATCCGACCTCCTTTTTGAGGTTTATTCGTCTCCAGAAGGACAAGCTAAAGATGTTCACGGGCAACCCTATTACTACGGCGAGCAGATATTTGTTCGATTACATGGGACAAAGGAAAAGGGCGTACTCCTGCGACAGAATAGCCGCTGGTTTGATATAAAATGGGCACCCCACTCCCATTTGCTGGGACTGGAAGACCATTGGGATGGCCATTCTTCCAGGGTCTATGTTTACGATATATGCAACGGACCCGGACACCCGCATTTTCAAGCCCGCTTGGTTTTTATTTCCCCTAACAATGATTATGACAGGCAGTGGTTCATGGAGGGATGGGAACCAGCACAGCGAAAAATTCGACTTCGTCTAGAGCAGAGAGGCAATGATGCCATACTAGGTCACGAAGCTTGGCCCTCATTCCTAGTTGCACACCGAACCTTTGTCATTGGCACCGAAACTGTTCACGACGATACCCCCAACGATTAAAGCCCCCCGTGGTAAGACTTTCCCCGCACCTTTTTCATCCTGATCTCATCTAAATCCTCCATGCCTACCTTCCACGCCATCGTTGCAATGTCGGAAAACCGCGTCATCGGCGACAAGGGCAAAATTCCCTGGCACATTCCCGACGAATACCGCTGGTTCAAGCACAAAACCATGGGCGGTACCCTCGTCATGGGCCGCAAAACTTTCGAGTCGATTGGCGAAGCGCTGCCGGGGCGAAAGACCCTCGTCCTTACCCACCGTTCGATCGATGTCCCCGGCGTCGAAACCTGTTCAGACCTCGCCCTCTTTCTCAACGACTACCTCAAAGCTCACCCTGACGAAACCTATTGGATCAGCGGCGGCAGCATGATTTACACTCAACTTCTCGATCAGTGCGCCTACCTCTACCTTACCACCGTCAAACGCCGTGTCGAAGGTGATGCCTTTTTTCTCTCTGCTGAACACGTTCAGAAAACGCACACCTTGGACCAAATTATCTACGACGAACCGCGATTCCGCGTTGAACGTTGGGCAAAGAGAAATCTTCCTGAAACCGCCAGGCTCGCTCCCGAACCGTGGCCCTTCCCGGAAAAAAACCGCTAGAGTGCGACGGCCAATAGACCACCGCTACATTGGCAGAACCGTCGCAGGGCCTGCGACGGCTACCTTACAGCGTCTGGAGGAACCGCACCAACTGCTCGCGATTCGGACTGACGGCGTGCCGGACGTAGAAGCCCGAGGCTGCCACGGCCAGTTGCAACGAATGACCGACTCCGAGGCCGAGCAAACGCCCGATGACAAAGCCCGCGTTGAAATGGTCTCCTGCCCCCGTGCTGATCTTCGGCTTGGCCGTGTAGGGCCCGTTGACGAAAATCTCGCCTTGGGCGTCGGCGCCCGCGGCGTATTGGACCGGGTGAATCACCACGGTGTGAATCTCCAGCTTTTCGCGGATCGCCGCGGCCAATGAAGCCATCCCTTTCGGGTTGTTCGGGGTTTTCTTCAGGCGAAGCACTTTCGCCACGTGCTGGCTCTCGCTCTCGTTGAGGCCGAGGATCACA
>JAJSLI010000089.1 GCA_021272315.1 Methylacidiphilales bacterium
CAAGGGCTATCTCTCGCCCTATTTCGTGACGAATGCCGAGGACCTCGAAGCGGTGCTCGAAAACGCCTACATCCTGATCCACGAGAAGAAAATCAGCAGCCTCAAGGACCTCCTGCCGCTGCTCGAGAAGATCGCCAAGTCAAGCCGTACGCTCCTCATTATCGCCGAGGAAGTGGAAGGCGAGGCCCTCGCGACGCTCGTCGTGAACAAGCTGCGCGGCACCATCCAGGTCTGCGCCATCAAGGCCCCGGGCTTCGGTGACCGCCGCAAGGCCATGCTGGAAGACATCGCCATCCTCACCGGTGGCCGTCTGTTGAGCGAAGACCTCGGCATCAAGCTCGAGAACGTCGGACTCGATGACCTCGGTCGCGCCAAGCGCATCGTCATCGACAAGGAAAACACCACGATCATCGAGGGTGAAGGCAAAAGCTCCGACATCCAGGGCCGGGTCAGCCAGATCCGCCGCCAGATCGAGGAAACCACCTCCGACTACGACAAGGAAAAGCTTCAGGAACGCCTGGCCAAGCTGGCCGGGGGCGTGGCCGTCATCAATGTCGGCGCCGCCACCGAGACCGCGCTCAAGGAGAAGAAGGCCCGCGTCGAAGACGCCCTTCATGCCACCCGTGCCGCGGTGGAGGAAGGCATTGTCGCCGGAGGCGGCGTTGCCCTCATCCGTTGCCAGAAGGCGCTCGACAAGCTCGACCTCAAAGGTGACGAGGCCATCGGCGTCCAGATCATCCGTCGCGCCATTGAGCAGCCCCTGCGCACGCTCGTGGACAACGCCGGCGGCGAAGGCTCCGTCGTGGTCAACGAAGTCAAGAATCGCAAGGGCAACGAAGGCTACGACGTTGCGACCGGCGAATATTGCGACCTGATCAAGGCCGGCGTCGTCGATCCGACCAAGGTGACCCGCTCGGCCCTCCAGAACGCGGCCTCCATCAGCGGTTTGCTCCTCACCACCGAAGCGGTGGTGACCGAGCTGCCGGAGAAGGAAAAGCCCGCGGCCCCTGGCGGTCATGGCGGTCCCGGCGGCATGGGCGGAATGGACTACTAAGCGAGTTCAAATCGTCCCTGTTAGCACAAGGGATTACCTCAAAAAGCCGGGCTGGCAACAGCCCGGCATTTTGTTGTTTTAAGCGGCATGATTCTATTTCAAAGCAGCAAAGATTAAAAAAATGAAAGGTTCATGCCTTCAATTAGATTGTTCCATATTCTTCTTGCCCAAATGGCAACGTGAGATATTGTAGTTTTCGTGCTACGCCAAGTTAAAGATCAAGGCATTGTGATTGTCGAGGACGACACCTACATCAGTGAGTCGCTCGACGAATTTTTTAAGCCACGCAATACCGTCCAGATTTTTGGCAGTGCCGAGGAGGCCTTGGCGGCCGAGGCGACGCTTAACAATGTTAATGTTTTTATTATCGATTATAAGCTGCCAGGCAAAAACGGTGTCGAACTCTTCCAGTATTTGCGGACGAAATTTCCCGCGGCCAAATACATCCTCATCACCGGCGAAATGAATTATGAGCTGGCCGAAAGCACCCGTCAGCTTGGTTTCGATGCGGCCATTCTTAAGCCCTTCGACTATGCTATCTTGGAGGACAACATTTCCGGACTTATTTCCACCTCTACTTAAGTTTGGCGGTTCCAAACGGAAACGGGGCATGCAGCTTGCTGGATTGACAGCAGGGGTTTTAAGGTAATTATCTCTTTTATGTCAAAAGCGGGTTTCCAAATCGTGATTGTCGAGGACAACGTAGAAGCCAACAATCTTTTGCGCGACTGGTTGAAGTTGAAATTTCCCGTCACCTGCTTTCTCGACGCCGAATCGACTCTCCGCATTCTGCCTCCCAGCGACGAGCCGATGGTTTTCCTGATTGACTACAACATGCCCGGCGATAACGGCATTGTTTTAAAGAAGAAGCTCGGTCCGCTTTTCCCCAAGGCCAAATACATCCTCGTCAGCGGCCTCTTCGACGAGAAGCTGTCCAAGCAGGCCAAGGCGGCCGGTTTCGACGCCCTCGTGCCGAAGCCCTTTGCCATGCCGGCGATCACCGAGAGGATCGAGGAGCTGATGGGTCTCAAGCAAAAGGAAAACCTGGTCGACCTGGTCAAGCGCAAGGGCGGCGGCAAGCTCCCCGTGCTGGTGCTTTAGGAGTGTGGTGTGGACGCTCCCCAGCTTCCGCACCGTTGTCCAAAATGCAATGCCCTGGTCGTTGACCGCCGATCTTCCGTCTGCACTACCTGTCGTGCCGCCTTGCCCAAAGAATGGATCATGACGCCGGAACAGACGGCGAAAACGATGGCCATTGACCGGGAAATCCACGCGGAACACGTCGCGTCGTTAAAGACACTGGATCCCCGTAACGATCCGAAAATACCCCGGATTATCCGGTTTTTGGGTGCATCTACGCGGATGTAGTCAAGCCGCCACCACTGCTTCGCTCTCGCGATCCTGCTCCACCCGCCGGATCGAGTAATTGGACGACTGCATCTTGCCCCGCGTGCATTCCCGCGCATAGGTGATCAGATGATGCGCCACCATGGCCACTTGAAACATTGTCTCCACGTTGCCCTGTTTCAGTTCCGTCCAGGCCATCTTCCAGAAATGGCGGCGGTAATCGCTCCGGATGCCGACGCTCCAGATGATCCGTCTGAAAATGCCGAGGGCCCGCATGATATTTGCCCAGGTCGCCTGCTTCAGCGGGTGGCGTGGTTTGATCCGGTTCGGGTAGGTGTGGACCGCGTTGTAGGCGTAGCGCGCGTAAAGATCGGCCGGGCTGAAAACCTTCGCGATCACCCGTTGCCAGTTGCGCACCACCGTCTCGTAGGGTTGGAGAAAGACGATATTTGAATCGCGGTCGGCAGCCTCGATTTCGGGCAGCACCCGGTTTTCCTTTTCCAGCCGGGTGTAGAGGGCGGTGTTGGGCAGGGCGAAGAGGATGTTGACCGTCATGATCGGGATGTTCGAGTCATGCGCAAAATCGGTGATCGCCTGCGGCGTGTCTTCCGTGTCGGTATCGAGTCCCATGATGATGCCCGCGGCCGCCTCGATCCCGTATTTGTTGAATGTCTCGACCGCTTCCAGAATCGGTGTGCGCAGATTTTGCCCCTTTTTCATCGCCTTGAGTGCGCGGGGCTCCGGCGTCTCGATCCCAAAAAAGACGTTGGTGAAAAAAGCCTCGCGCATTTGCTCGAGGATTTTAGTGTGAGACGCCATGTTCAGGGTTGCCTCGCATGAGAGGCGCACCTGGCAGTCGCGCCGCTTCTGCCACTCGATCAGGTGGGGTAGCAATTCCGCGGCGGCCTTCGGGTTGCCAATGAAATTATCGTCAACGAAATAGACCGAAACGCAGCCGCCGTCGGCTAGTTGTTCCAACTCGCGGACGATCTGTTGCGGCGTTTTCAGCCGCGGATTGCGCCCGTAAAGCGCCGGGATGTCACAGAATTCGCAGGTAAACGGACAGCCGCTGGAGAACTGCACCGAGCCGAGTAAATATTTCCGCAGGTCGATCCGGTGATAGGCCGGCGTCGGAAATTGCGCCATCGGCAGCCGTTCCACAGTGCGGTAAACGATCTGTTCCGCGGGCCGCTCCACCGTCTCGTCCAGCCTCTGGAAAAGCCGCAGCGTCGCGTCCCCCACCTCGCCGCAGTGGAGCAGGTCCGCGTCGGGATAATAATCGGGCGCGGAGGAAACCGACGGCCCGCCAAGGGCCACCAGTTTGCCTGCGGCGTGCGCGCGCCGCGTGATGTCGTGGATGCGCTGCCGCTGGATGTGCATGCCTGAGACGAACACGGCGTCGGCCCAGGCAAACTCCTCCGGTTTGATCCGTCGGATGTTCTCGTCCACAAACTTGATCTCCCATTCCTCCGGAATGAGGGCCGTCACCAGCAGGATGCCCTGCGGCGGCATGAATCCCTTCACGTCGCCCATCAACGGGAACGCATGGTTGAACGTCCCGAAGCTGTAACTGTAACGCGGGAACGCGCAGAGAATGCGTCGCCGGTTGCGTGGCTTGAACGCGCGCAGGGCGGAAAATTCCGCTTCGGAGGAGGTTTCTTTCGGTTCGGCAAGGGCAATCACAAAAACTCAGTTTAGCACGAAAGCACGCCATCGGAAAATCGCAAAGCAGATAAGAAGAATTAAAAGATGGCTGCACTTCACATCCTCTTGACGTCCTGTTTTCCGCCTGTTGCACTAGCGGGGTGATTTTCGCCGACGCCGCCATCTTTCCGGTCTTCACGACGCCCTACCTCATCATCCGGTTTATCCCGTGGGTGGTACCGCTGGTACTGATCGTCGAGGGGATTGTCTTCTGGCGTTTTTATCCCGCCATGAAGCGTTGGATGCTTATCGCGGGAATCATCGGCGCCAACGTTTTTTCGTGGGTCGTCGGCCTCCTCCTCGTCGGCTTTTTGCCCCGGGGATATTCGATTGACCCGGATACCCACGCGATCCATTTTGTTCAGTCGTACATTCTACTCAGTTTCATCATCGCGCTTATTCTCGCCATCATCCTGGAGTATGCCTTCTGGCGGCTCATTTCCTGGAAAAGTCCGCTTCCCTCCCTGGGCCGGGCCAACGCCTACGCCAACCTCGCCAGTTACGCCCTTCTGATTTTGGTCGCCATTCTCTTTGCCCTGACCTGATTATTCCGACCGGCATGACGCCCGGCCTGTGTTGTGTCATAATGAAGCATGGTTGCTGAACGTCCCGACGTTATGCCGAAGGTGCGCGACCTGCCGCACAAGCCCGGGGTCTATCTGTTCAAGGACCGTTTCAACCGCGTCATCTACGTGGGCAAGGCCCGCGACCTCAACAAGCGCGTCAGCCAATATTTCCATCCCGCGCGGCGGCTGCGCGCCGATCTCAAGACCCAGGCCCTGCTTGAAAACATCTGGGACCTCGAGGCCCATACCGTCCGCAGCGAGCCTGAATCGCTACTGCTGGAGGGCAAGCTCATCAAGGAATATCGCCCCCGCTA
Source organism: Methylacidiphilales bacterium (assembly GCA_021272315.1). Taxonomy (GTDB): domain Bacteria; phylum Verrucomicrobiota; class Verrucomicrobiia; order Methylacidiphilales; family UBA1321; genus JABDGH01. The sequence continues at coordinate 4,986 of JAJSLI010000089.1, forward strand.
CAACGTCAGTTTTCGCGACGACAAACGCTTCCTTCTCGTCAAGGTCAACCTCAACGATCCGTTCCCGCGCTTCGTCCTGACCCGCGTGAAAAAGGACGACGGCTGCCGCTACTTCGGCCCGTTCGCGCACGCGGGATCGCTCCGCAAAACGCTCAGCCTCGTCCGCCGTAAATTTCACATCCGCACCTGCCGCCCGGAAATTCCCGGCGAAACCGACTACCGCCACTGCCTCCAGCACATCATCAAGAATTGTTCCGCGCCTTGCGTGAACAAAATCACCCGGGCCGGCTACCTCGCGAAGGTCCGGGAAGCCTGCGATTTTCTCGACGGCGCTTCCGGCGAAATGCTCGCCGAGTTCCGCGCGGAAATGGAGAAAGCGGCGCAGCGCCTTGACTTCGAGCGCGCCGCCGAGTTGCGCAACCTGCTCGATGACCTCAAGCGCACCACCCGGCCCACCAAGCGTTTCGCCCGCCAGTTCGTCACCACCGTGCGGCCCGTCGAGGACATGAGCGAGCTTCAGGAAGCGCTCGGACTGCCCGATCCGCTCCACGTCATCGAGTGTTTCGACATTTCCAACATCTCCATTACCCACAAGGTCGCTTCCATGGTCTGTTTCCGCGACGGTCGAGCCGACCGCACCAATTACCGCCGCTATCGCATCAAGACCGTCGAGGGCCAGGACGACTTCGCCAGCATGGCCGAGGTGGTGCGGCGCCGCTACTCGCGTGTTTTGAATGAAGGCATCCGTCGCCCGGATCTCATCGTGGTCGACGGCGGCAAAGGCCAGCTTGGCAGCGCGCGGCGCGAACTCGAGGCCCTCGGCCTGGGCGCCCTTCCGGTCATCGGCCTGGCCAAGGAGCGGGAGGAAATCTTTCGCCCGGGCCAAAGCGTGCCGTTGGTCATCGACCACTCTTCGGGCGCGATCCGGCTGCTCCAGCGCATCCGCGATGAGGCGCACCGCTTTGCGAACGGCTACCATCAAATTTTGATGAAGCAGCGCGTGAGCGAAAGCATCCTCGATGAATGCCCCGGCGTGAGTGAAAACCGCAAGAAAATCCTCCTGCGCCATTTCGGTTCCATCGACAAGCTGCGCCAGGCCGGCCTGGAGGAGATTTGCGCCGTGGAGGGCATCGGCCCGAAGCTCGCGGAAAACCTCATCGACTTTTTTGCCAAGCTTAAGAACCGCGGTCCGCAGGCTGGGCCTGACAGCTCCGGCGGCGATGCCGCCGTTTCCAATCCCGATCAAACCATCTATCATCTCAAGCCGTCGCCGGATTCGGATTAAAACTATTCTTGCCGGGCCGGAACCTGTCTCAATAGTGGTATTGTATGACGACCACCTGCACCTGCCATGACTGGCTGGCTCCCGACGGTGAAATTTTTCCCTGGTCGCTTTGGGACATTCCCGCTGGTCAACGTCCCCGCGCTGTCGTTATCGCGGTTCATGGCCTCAGCGGCGCGGCGATCGACTTCGAGCCGCTCGGACGCCATCTTGTCGCGCAGGGCATTGTCACCGTCGCGCTCGAATTGCGCGGGCAGGGGAATGATCCCCGACTTTATCGCCGCGGCGACATCGTCCGGATCGACGATTGGTTCCGCGACCTGGCCGCTTTCTTCTCGCTTGTCCGCAGTCGCTGGCCCGACGCGCAAATCTACGTTTACGGTGAGAGCATGGGCGCGGCCCTGGTCACCCGGTTTCTTGCCCAGGCGGGCGAAATCGACCAGCCCGCCGGGCTTGTTCTCGCCTCGCCCGTTGTGGTCATGCCCTCGATTCCACCCTGGTGGCAGGAACAGATTTTCTTTTTTTTGCACGGGATCTGGCCCACCCTCCGCGTCAACCTCCGCAAATTCATCAAGCCGAAAAAGGGCGAGCCGCCGAAGCTGATCACCCGCGACGAGGCCCATCGCGAATGGTTCGAGACCGCCCCCCACAAGATCGATTGCTTTACCGTCCGCTTCTTCAAGAACCTCCGCGACCTGATCGAAGGCTGCCTCGAGGTCGCGCCCAAAATTCGCGTGCCCGTCCTTGTCCTTTATGCCGCTCACGACATTTTCATTACGCCGGACCGGGTCGAAAAGTTCTTTGCCCGGCTCGGCAGCCGCGAAAAGGAACTCCGCTTCTTTCCGGACTCCTATCATCTTCTCCTGCACGATCACGACAAGGCTGGCGCTCTTGAGCGAATCGAAGCCTGGTTCCTGCGCCGCATCGACGTGACGGCCCGCCGCCAGACTGCCGAGGCCCGTTTTGCCATCTGAGCCTATGGCGGACGCAACTAAAATTCCCCGGGAACGCCTCGACGCGCTCTACG
>JAJSLI010000091.1 GCA_021272315.1 Methylacidiphilales bacterium
TTTTCCGACGGCCTGCCGTCGCTGGAAAGAACGTCATCCTGAGCGGAGCGAAGCGGAGTCGAAGGATCACTTGGGAGCGCCCCCTGTTCCTCGCGAAATTTTATTTCGCGCTTACTCCAACGGCTATTCTCGCATCGGGATCGGCAATGAAATTGCCTCAGCAAGTGCGTTCCCAAGTGAAACTTGGGAACGAGGGATGTCAGATTCAACCCCGTGCCCGGCGCGAGTGCCCGCGCCAAAAAGCCAGCAGACCCAGACCACCCAGCGCCATCACCCACGTCGAAGGCTCGGGAACGGCTGAGATCGCGATGCCACTTGGATCATCCAACCCCGAGATCAGGTCAGCGTTCACCAAGGCTCCCGAGGTGGTGTATTCGCCAACCGTGTCGTTCTGATAATTCGTGACATACAAATCCGACCCCGAAACCGCGATGCCAGCCGGGTCGGTCAACCCCGAGATCAACGAGGCGTTCACCGTGGCTCCCGAGGTGGTATATTCGCCGATCGTGCCACTACCATAGTTTGCGACAAACAGGTTCGATCCCGAAACCGCCATGCTGAGTTCTACATTCAATCCTGAAATCAGGTCCGTGTTCACGGTTGCCCCCGAGGTGGTGTATTCGGCAATCGTGTCGTTGCCCAGACCAACGAATAGGTCCGATCCAGATACTGCAATGGGGTAGGGGAGTTGCAATCCCGAGATAAGCGAGGTGTTCACCGTGGCTCCCGAGAGGGTGTATTCGCCAACGGACCCATTATTGGCGGGCTCGGTGCCGGTATTACTGACAAATAAGTTCGATCCGGACACCGTTATGTCCCAGGGGTTATTCAACCCCGAGACGAGCGAGGCGTTCACCGTAGCCCCCGAGGTGGTGTATTCGCCAATCGTATTATTGTTATGGTTCACGACAAACAGATCCGATCCAGATATCACGATGCCAGTGGGACCATCTAACCCCGAGACCAATGAGGTATTGATCGTTGCTCCCGAGGTGGTGTATTCGCCAACCGAGCCGTTGGTGGTGTCATACGCGCCGTAGTTTGTAACAAAAATCTGCGCGTGGGCGGCGCTGATCGGGAACAGGCTAAGCACGGCGGCGAACAGCCCACCAATCCGGTGTCTGGAGATGACCTTGGATGATCTCATAACCGCGCGGGAATATTTAGGCACAAGGGCGCCATATAAAAAGCCCTATTATGTCCGCGTTGTGGGAACGCCTTTTCCCGTGTCCGGTCAATCGCCTCTCCTGAGCGCGATGCCACCCCTCATCCCCGCGCCAGCCTACCGCCGCCCCGAAATGAAATTAAAGATGAGCACGACGAGGGCGATCACCAAAAGCAGGTGGATCAGGCCCCCGCCGATGTGACCGATGAAACCGAGCAACCAAAGAATGACCAGCACGACAACAATGGTGTAAAGCATGATAATTTTCTCCTTAATAAGGGTTGAATCGGAACCGACACTTCAACTTAGCAGAACGCCGTGATATGCAAAGAAAACCGCCGCGCACGGCGCCATAACTGGAAAAAAACCGGGCCAGCTACGCTTTCCCCAAGGAAATAAGAGGGCGGGCCGCCTGCTCACGCTTCGTCCAAAGTGGCGCGCAGGGTTTTTAGCAAGGTTCCCGCCGTGTAGGGTTTTGTCAGGAAGTGTTTCACGCCCGCCTTGGACGCTTTCGCCACGTCGGCATTCGCATTCAGACCGCTCACGGCCACGATCTTGATTTCCGGATTGATTCGCATCAGGGCGTGGATCGTGGCCGGACCGTCCATGATCGGCATCATCATATCGGTGAGAACGGCGGCGATTTCATTCCGATGCTGCGCATAAATGACCACGGCATTTGCCCCGTCTGCCGCGGTTAAAATCCGGTAGCCGAAGGCCTGCAACGTCTGGCTGGTGATGGTGCGGATGGAGGCTTCGTCATCGACCACCAAAATGGTCTCGCCGTTTCCCCGCGGCAAGCCGGCCAGTTCCTTTTGTTTCTCCTGCGCCGCGGACGACGTTTCCATCGCGGGAAGATACACATCGAACGTCGTGCCTTTGCCCGGCTCGCTGGAAACGTTGATGATTCCCTCATGGCTCTTCACGATCCCCATGACGGTCGACAGGCCCAGACCCGTGCCTTTGTGAATGTCCTTGGTGGTGAAGAAGGGATCAAAAATTTTCTTGATGATGTCCGGCGGCATCCCCGTTCCCGAATCGGTCACGCTGAACTTCACGTAACGCCCCGGTTTGGCCTCGGTTTGCATCGCGGCGTACTGTTCATCCAGCGCGCAGTTTTCGACGCTGATGGTTAAACTGCCGCCGTTCGGCATCGCGTCCCGGGCATTCACGCAAAGATTCAGGAGGATCTGGTGCATCTGCGTCGGATCACCCGGAAGCGTCCACGTATCGTCCGGAATGGAGAACTGCAAACGAAGGTTTTTCGGGAAGGTGCCCTGGATGATGTTTTCCAGGTCCTTCAACAGGTGTTTCGGCTGGACTTCGATTCGCTCGCCTTCCACGCCGCGCGCAAACGAGAGGACCTGCCGCACGATGTCCGCGCCCCGTTTGGCGCTTACTTCAATCGTCTCGAGGATTTTCGTGGCCTGCGGTTTGTCCGACATGCCCTTGAGAAGGTCGATGGACATCATGATCGGCGCCAGGATGTTGTTCAGGTCGTGCGCCACACCCCCGGCCAGGGTGCCGATGTTTTCCATGCGCTGCGCCCGCATGAACTGGGCTTCGATCTTCTTCCTCTCCGTGATGTCGGTATTGATCGCCAGCACCGATTTGGGACGCCCGTCCTGGTCGCGAATGAGCGTCCAGCGCGATTCGATGGTAAGCTCGCGCTTGTCCTTGGTGAAGTGCTTGAGTTCCCCGTTCCATTCGCCCTCGCTGACCGCCACGCGGTAGGATTCTTCCAAGGCTTTCAGATCGGCATAAAGAATATCGTCGTGATACTGGCCGACGATTTCCCGGCTTGCCCAGCCGTACAGGCGCTCGGCCCCTTTGTTCCAAAAAAGGATTTTCCCTTTGAGGTCGCGAACAAAGATCGCGTCACGCGCCTCGTCCAAAAACGCCGCCTGTTCCACAATTTGCGCCTCGGCCCGTTTGTACTGGGTGATGTCGCGAAAGGCCCAGATTCTCCCATAATATTTCCCGTCCTTGCCTCGGACGGGCGCCGAGTAGCGGTCAAAAAATTTCCCGTTGATGAGTTCAAGCTCATCATGGCTGACTTCGTCCGGATGAGCATAAAGATAGGCGACTTTTTTGGCAAATTGCGGCGGATGTTTTATCTGTTCGGTAACCCACTGGAGTTCCGATCTATCGTCAGGTTCATCGGCAAGTTGCCGGGGAATATTCCATAAATCGACCATCCGTTGGTTTTGCAGCACTTTCTTCCCTTCGTTGTCCACGACCAGGATTCCATCAAGGGCCGAATGGACCTGGGCCTCGAAGAACGCGGTTTTCCAGAGAAGTTGTTTCTCGGCTTCCTTGCGCTCGGTTATGTTGCGCGCGATGGCTTGGATATACGGTTCACCACCCAGTTCAAACCGTTGGAGACTTATATCCGTATAGACCGGCGCGCCATCGTGGGGACAGTGCACCCATTCAAAAAACTGGGGTTCTCCCTCCACCGCCCGTTGGATGATCTCCCTGGCTTTCTCCTCTGAATTGCGGCCATCGGGTTGGATGAGAGGCGAGAAGAGGGTGGGTGATTGGCCGAGGATCTGCTCGCGCGTCACGCCGAAAAGTTCCAGCCCCCTCGTGTTGCAATCGACGAAGATGCCGTTGTGCAGTATGAAAATACTGTCGTTGGCCACGTCAAACAAAGTGCGGAATTTGACCTCGCTCTCCTGTAGCGCCACTTCCGCCCGTTTCCGCTCGGTGATGTCCTGGGTGGTCCCGACTATCCTTAACGGCCGGTCGGTCGTCTCATCGAAGAAAACTTCTGCCAATTCCTGGACGGTGCGCTCCTCGCCGTTCTTCCGGATGATCCGGTGGACGAGGTCGTAGGGCTGTCGCTGGGTAATCGCGCCTGCGAGGGCGTTTCGCATCGCCACATGTTCATTTTCAGGAACGAGCCGGGAGATCAACTTCATGCTCGGCTCAACCTCACCCGGCTCATAACCGACGATGCGAAACACCTCGTCGGACCAATGCACCGGATTGGTCTCAAGCTCGGTTAAATTCAGCAGGTCCATCTCCCAACTGCCAACGTGGGCGAGGCGCTGCGCGGCGGCCATGTTGACCATGGACGAAAACTTGGCGACGTCGGCAATCTCAGCCGTCTTCCGTGCCTTCTGCAATTCATCGTTGGCTCGGACTAATTCGGCCGTGCGATCCAAGACCCGCAGTTCCAGCTGGGCCTGCTCCAGTCGAAGGGCTTCTTCGGCCTGAAGGCGCACCGCAACTTCCCGGCCCATCCGCCAAACCGTGAAAATGCCGATTCCACCTGTCATCAAACCGGCGAGGATGACGATGCTGACGAAGCTCCGCTGGTCGGAGGCATATTCGGCTTTGCTCTGCCGCAGGACTTCTTCGATTTCGCTGACTTCGTGCTGATCGAAGGCATTCCATGCGTTGTGATAGGCGGTGAGCTTGGGCCGGACGATGTCTGCCATCATCTGGCGCGCCTCATCGCGTTTGTTTTCGGTCAACAGCAGAGACAGGGCCTGCTTATAACTATCGATGTAAGAGGTCCTTGTCGTCCGGATTGTGCCAAACAACCGCTTTTCCTCTTCCGACTTCAAGCGGGGTTCGATGCTCTGAACCAGTGCGGAGATGAAATCGGTATTGGCGGCTCGTTGGGCCAGGAGCTGATTGATTTCATTCTGATTCTCGATCAAAAAAACCTGCAAAATGATACGACCGTTGTCATCGGATCGGCTGAGCGCCTCATGGGACAGTTGTTCCGTTTCCCAACGATCGTAAACGACGTTCTGAATTTGCACATTGAGTTGGTGCAGGTGGCGAACTCCCTGCCATCCGACAAGGAGAAGCAATACCGCCAAAATGCAAAAGGCCGCAGATAAACGGCGCGTGATATTAAATGGTTTCACCGACCCGTCCTTTGACTATTTCCAAGGCGAGTTCTGAATGCCCCTTTGCCCTAACAAGCAAAAATCTTGATGGTTTTTAAGGATAATACGCCAGGAACGTATCCGGCTCTATGGGGTGTTTACCCCATAGCCGGGAAGGACATCCCCAAGATTCGACAGAGATTAGTTTTGGACGACAAACAAACGGCGACAGGCACGGTTTCCCGGAGAAATGAGAGGACGGGACAACGTATCGCGCTTTTCGCGCAGCCATGATACCGTGGGATGTTCGTTTTGATGGGAAGTCCGGACAAATCGAATCTTGAACCAAGACTCGACGGCGGCTAGGTTAAAACCATGAGTACGGTCGAGGAAATCGAGTCGGCGGTGAGTCAATTGGCTCCCTCTGATTACGCGAAATTCCGTCAGTGGCTTTCCGATTACCACAATCGCACGTGGGACAAGGGAATGGAACAGGATGCCCGGTCGGGACGGCTGGACGCCCTGGGCCGGGAGGCGCTCGACGATCTCAAGAACGGCCGCTGCACGGACTTGTGACCCACAAGGCCTCCCGAAAATTCTGGAAGAGCCATGAGGGATTGCCAGAAGACGTCCGGGTCCTCGCCGGCAAGGAGTTTCGCTTGCTCAAGCAGGATGCGCATCACCCCTCCCTCCAGTTAAAAAAGCTTTCTGGAAGCGATTACTGGAGCGTTCGGATCAACGACAATTACCGTGCGCTGGCCGTTTGTTCGGGTGATGTCTGGGTTTGGTTTTGGATTGGGCCTCACGACGAATACAGCGCCATCATCAAGAGAAAGTAGGCGTTGGTCCTGATTGACGGTGAATCGGTGCATTCTTTTCCGGGCTCGCGCCATCGCGCTTTTCGCGCAGGACGCCAAGACAGCGCGTGGCGCGTTGAGGCATGCTTCGGCCAGCGAAAAGCCCGCCCATGATCTCTGCCCAACCCTCCCTCCCCATGAGTGAACCCATGCTCCACCCCATCGCCGCGCCCAAACGGGCGGGTGCGCTGTTGTACCCCCCAAACACTGATAAAAGTCAGGCCATGACCAGTAAAGGACCCACAAGGAGCAGTAAAGCTGCACAAAGTCCCACAAAAAAGAGCAGTACCACAGAAAACCAACACGGAATTAAGCAAAATCATGGAAAATCAATCTTAAGCTGTTTAACTAAAGCTACTTCAGATTTTAAAAATGGAATAACGAACGTCGCCCGGCAGTCGATGGTGGACTCCGGCCGTAATTTCTCTTTTTCAGAAACCCTTTTCGCAGTAGGAATGAAGGATGAAATCCGCTCCCAAAAAGACATCCCCGAAATCCCGCCCCTCCCTCCATCGCCACTGGTCGGGGCTTCTCGTCGATGCGACGGAGCGGGCGCAGAGCCGGGCCATGCTACATGCCGTCGGGTTCGATCGGAGCGATTTCCAGAAATCGCAGATCGGCGTCGCTTCCACCTGGAGCCAGGTCACCCCGTGCAACATCCACATCGACAAGCTCGCCATCGCGGCGGCGGAAGGCGTGGCCAAGGCGGGGAGCAAGCCCCTCATCTTTAACACCATCACCGTCTCCGACGGCATCTCCATGGGCACGATGGGGATGAAATACTCGCTCGCGTCGCGCGAGGTCATCGCTGATTCGATCGAGACCGTGGCCGGGTGCGAACTCTTCGACGGGCTCGTGGCCATCGGCGGTTGCGACAAGAACATGCCCGGCTGCCTCATCGCCATGGCGCGGCTCAACCGGCCCGCCGTCTTCGTTTACGGCGGCACGATCCTGCCTGGCTGTTTCCAGAAGCGCGACGTCGACATCGTGTCGGTCTTCGAGGCCGTGGGCGCGCACGCCGCCGGCAAGATGAGCGACCGCGATCTCGAGGACCTCGAGGCCTGCGCCATTCCCGGCGCCGGTTCGTGCGGCGGCATGTACACCGCCAACACCATGGCCAGCGCCATCGAGGCGCTCGGCATGAGCCTGCCCAACAGCTCCGCGCAAAATGCCATTTCCTCCGCCAAGAACGAGGACGCCCGGCGCGCGGGCGCGGCGGTTCACCGGCTGCTCGATCTCGGCATCCGTCCGCTCGACATCATGACCCGGAAGGCCTTCGAGAATGCCATCACCGCCGTCATCGCGCTCGGCGGCTCGACCAACGCCGTGCTCCATCTCCTGGCCATCGCCCACGCCGCGGGCGTGAAGCTCTCGCTCGACGACTTCACCCGCGTCGGCAAGCGCGTGCCCGTTTTGGCTGATCTTAAGCCCAGCGGCAAATACGTCATGGCCGCGCTCGTCGGCATCGGTGGACTCACCCCGCTCCTCAAAATGCTCCTTGACCGGGGACTGCTCCACGGCGATTGCCTCACCGTCACCGGCCAGACCGTGGCCGAGAATTTGCGCGACGTGAAACCCTACCCCTCCGGGCAGGACATCATCCGCGACTTCGACAATCCCATCAAGCCCACGAGTCATCTCGTTGTGCTCTACGGCAACCTCGCGCCGCTCGGCGCGGTGGCGAAGATCTCGGGCAAGGAGGGCGAACGCTTCTCCGGCCCCGCGCGCGTTTTCGATTCCGAGGAGGCGACTATGAAGGCGATTCTCGCCGGCAAGATCAAAAGCGGCGACGTGATTGTCATCCGCTACGAGGGACCGAAGGGCGGGCCCGGCATGCGTGAGATGCTCTCTCCCACTTCGGCCATTGCGGGTCGCGGCCTCGGCAAAAGCGTGGCGCTCATCACCGACGGCCGCTTCTCGGGCGGTACTCACGGTTTCGTGGTGGGCCATATTTCACCCGAGGCGCATCTCGGCGGCCCGCTTGCGCTGGTGAAGAACGGCGACACGATCACCATCGACGCCCGCACCCGTTTGATCACCCTCGACGTGCCCGCGAAGGAACTGGCCAAACGCCGCAAGGCGCTCAAGCGGCGCCCGCCCGTCTTCAAGCGCGGCGTTCTGGCCAAGTACGCTGACCACGTCAGCCAGGCGCATCTCGGTGCGATTACGGATGGGGCGCTGGAAGGGTGAGTCTTGCCTTTGGATCAATGAGCTTTTCGCAGATGAAAAGGGCGTTCCAATAGAGGAGACAATTCCTGCCATCCCATTCGGGCTGCTGTTCATAGACGCCAAAAAGCCGATAGCCGAAACCACCTAAAAACCCGGCCAGGTCAGGAAAACCGACAAAGTTTTGCGTACGGGTCACCGGTTCGCATTCGCTCAAAATGAAATGAATTTTTTGCCGTTGGAGAAGTGGCGCAGCTCCGGACAGTACTTCAAGATCGTAGCCCTCGGTGTCAACCTTGAGGAAATCGATTGTTTCCAGTCCTTGCTTTTCCGCAAATCCGGCAATTGTGTCCAGTTCGATCGTTTCCGTGTGATCTTCGGGCCGACTCAGCGGAATGGAACTGATGTTGTTGAGCGGGTTGACATGGATGCTTGCCTTGCCGGGTTCCCGCCCCATGCCGAGATGGCAAGGGTGTACGCGGGGGAACTGCCGGGTTGCCGCAAGGAGTCTCTGATAGGTAGCCGTCACCGGTTCAAAACTGTAAATCTCGGCCTGCGGGAATTGGCGCAAATAGTTAATGGCAGACTGGCCGACGTTTGCGCCGACATCAAAAACCACTTTGATGCCGTCTCGCCCAAACCTCCGTTCAATATCGAGATAACAATCGGCACCATGCGGCAGCCCGTACCGGAGGATTCGGCAGCCGCTGATGTTTTCGACGGCCTCTTTGATGATCTGAAGCAAGGGCAGCATGATGACGACCTATACCCCTGTGGTCTAGTCGCAGCCTAGCCGAAGGAAAGTTTAAAAACCGGTGGTTGTCATCTCAGGTATCGGCTTTCGTCACGACGTGTGCACGCAGGCCAGTATAAGCTTGTCGGACAGGCAGGGGAGGCGTAAGCAAGCTAACATGGCGATCGTCATCGGGATTTTCCTGGGGTTCCTGGCCTATCTCGCGGTCAAGGTGGTGATGAGCATCTACACCGTCGACCAGAATGAACGGGCGGTGCTCACCACCTTCGGACGGGCCGAGCGTCTCGAGGGTTCGACGCTGGACGACCCGATTGCCGAAGGCCTGAACGACGAGGAGAAACAGCGTTACAACTATCCGCAGTTGCGGGTGATTGGGCCGGGCGGCCCCTACTTCAAACTGCCGTGGCAGCGGGTCTACAAGATTTCAGTGGCGACACAAACGTTGAACATCGCCTTCGATCCGGAGAGCGCTTCAGCCAACAACAACAACCAGGTGCTGGAGGCGGTGACAAAGGACCAGTTGAATACCGGGCTCGTGGGGCAGTTGCGCTACACGATCTCGGAGCGCAATCTCTACGCGACACTTTTTGCGGTGAAGAATCCGATTGCCCACGTGATGGGCTATTTCGTGTCGGTGCTGCGGGAGCGGATCGCGAACTTCGATGCGCCGCAGACGCCGGTGGTGACCGAGTCGGCGGTGCCGGGGGGCAGCACGGTGGAACCGGCCATGGTGCAGGGAATTTCGATCAATGACCTGCGCAAAAACCTGCGCGAACTGAACGAACAGATGGACCAGGAGTGCGCGACATCGTCGGCGCGTTACGGCATCCGGCTCGACGCGGCGTTGATCACGAGCATCGATCCACCGCCGGAGGTGGAGTCGGCGCTGGCGGCGATCAATACGGCGCACAACCAGGTTTCCTCCGATATCAGCGTGGCGCAAGCGGCGGCCGACCAACGGATCGTGCAATCGAAGCGCGCGGTGGAGATTGAGACGCTCAAGGCGCAAGCAGAGGTCGAGCCGCTGAATTGGCTGGCGGCGCAATTGGCCGAGCTCCGCAAGAACGGCCCCAGCGCCCTGCCGCTTTACCTGCGGAACATCCGGCTGGCGCTCTACGCCAAGGCGTCGCACATCATTCTGGAGATGAAGAAATAGTTATGGACTTACTGGTCGGCAACCTGGTGACGATGGCCGTCACGTCTTTCTGTACGTTTCTTGGCTGCTTCATGGCCATGTCATTTCTCCTGGGGGTGTGCCGTTTCCTCGGGTTTTACGTGATCGTGGAGGAGCGGCAGTGCCTGGTTTACGTGCTCTTCGGCAAAATCCGGCTGGTGCTGAGCGAGCCAGGGCTCCATTTTCCGATCGCGTCGCTGGGCTGGCGGGCGCTTGTTGTGAATCCGTTCGGCGACGTGCGGACGGTCGATTTGCGGCTCGACCAGGAGTACCTCCGGAGCCAGCCGGTCAATTCGGAGGAAGGCGCGCCGATGGGGATCGGGGTCTGGTACGAGATGATGATCAGCGACCCGGTGGCCTATCTTTTCAAGAACGCCGACCCTCGGGGGTCGTTACGAACGAACGTGAGCAACGCGACGGTGCGCAATTTGAGCAACCTGAAACTCTCGAGCATGCTGGAGGACCGCCACACGATGAGCAAGATGGTGCGCGACGAGGTGAGCGACAAGTCGAAGGAATGGGGTTATTCGCTCGGGACGGTCTACGTCCGTAAGGTCCATTTTCGGGACACGAGCATGATCCAGCAGATTGAGGAAAAAGTGGTGAACCGGCTACGGCAGGTGACCTCCGCGATCCGGCAGGATGGGACCAACCAGGTGAACCTGATCACGAGCACGGCGGAGCGGCAGGCGGCGGTGGCCTTCGCGAAAGCGGCGGCGATGCGGCCGTTCATCGTCGGCGGCGCGTTGAATACGATTGCGCAGGACTCGGAGGTGGCGGAAATCATGTTCGAAATCCTGGAAAATCAGAAAATGCTGGAGGGGAAGGTGAATGTGACGCTGATTCCGCCGGATCTGCGCGGCGACGGGCTGACACAATACCTGACAGCGGGACAGGCCATGCAAAGCGGGAACGGAGCAGCAGCTGATCCGGCGCCTTTCGCTTCGAGTCCGGTGGAGAATCCCGACTCGGGCGCGGCTACCTGATAAAGTCGTTGGGATCCTGAATCTGCGGGCGCCCTCCCATGATGATCGGGACGGCAATGGGCTTGGGAGTGGTCAGATCGGGATCGGGCAGGATGACAACCTTGAGCGGAGCGGGCTGGGGTGTAGTTTTGCCGGTGGTAACGACTTGGACCATGTGCTGCAATTGCTTGGCGGTATCGCCGGAAGGCGCTTGGGGAAGGACGTTGTTGTTTTTATCCCCGGAGTCGTCGGCTTGTTTATTGTGGAAATCGTCAGGAAGCGGTTCGAGCGTGAGATCATAGTTCAATTTGCCCAGCGTGAAGTGGCTTTTGGCGGCGGTGAGTCCCGGCATCTCGGTGACCGGCGGGGTATCGGGTGCAGGCGGTACGGCCACTGGCGTGGAGGTGTCGGCCAGCACCGACATCGGCGCCGGCGTGCCCGCCGGAAGTGTGGCATAAAAATCGGGAAGACCCGCCGTGTCGGGAGCGGAAAGCGGGGTAATGAGCCACTTGAAGCTGCCGCCCGATACGGGCTGGAATTTCTGCTGGGAAGAAACCTGGGAGGGATCAAGTCGAAGGGTGGGACCGTCCTTGGTGGGATCGGTGGTGGCATGGAGGCTGGTGATATCCGTCGGGCTCGATGAGGTTGTGGTCGTCAGACCGGCGAGTTTGGCGAGGTCTTTGTTGGATGAAATTCGCGTGAAAGGATCTAGAGGATCGGCATCGCCTTTGGCGACGGATTCCATTTTCGCCCGCTGCTCGTAACTGCGGATGAGCCAGGTGGACTGTTCTTGTTGGGCTTCCTGATCGGCCCGGATTTCGTCAGCGGTCGGTTTTTTGCTCGGGTCGGTCACGAAGGTTGAACCGTCGTAGGTGGGGGAATTGATGTCGGGATCGTGCAGGGGCATGGCCGGCTTGTCGTCGTCATCCGCGCGAATGCAGGTGGCTGCCAAGGCGCAAAGCCCCAAGGAAAGGCACAAGCTTAAATCAATTTTCACCGCCCTTTCACTATACGCCTGTTTCGGGAAAGTATCAACGATGTCTTGTGCTCAGGTTTTTTTGAAAGCGGTCCGAATTTTCAGAGGTAAAAAAAGGGTTGCCAAGAGGTTGCGGCTCGCTAGCAACAGTCCATGGCAACTAAACCCAAGAAAACCACCAAACGTAAACCCAACGCCGCATTTCTCAAGCCGGTCACTCCGGATGACAAACTTGCGGCAGTCGTCGGCTCCAAGCCGCTTCCCCGCACGGAGATTGTTTCCAAAATCTGGGCCTACATCAAAAAGAATGGTCTTCAGGACAAGAAGGAGAGGACCAAGATCAATGCTGATGAAACGCTCAAGGCACTCTTCGACGGCAAGAAGCAGGTGACGATGTTCGAGTTGAACAAGCACATCTCGAATCATCTGAAGAGCTAACCGGCTTTTGGTTTTATGTTGCGGCGGCGGTTTCGCGACTGCCGCCGCATGGTTTCCCGAAGCTCCGAACGATTTTCGGGTCGTGAGGGTCAGCGTGAGGTCCGATTGGCAAGCGCGTGATCATACACACGCTCGTACTGTTGGGCGGACGCTTCCCAGGTGAAATCGCGGGCCATTCCCTGCTGTTGCAGGGCGGCGTAGTGCTGCGGGCGGTCGTACCAGGTGGAAACGGCCCAGCCGATTGTGTAATAAAGCGCACGGTCGGAGATTTCCCAGAATTTGAACCCGGTGCCACGGCCAGTGGTTTCGTCGTAGTTTTCCACCGTATCGTCGAGCCCGCCTGTGGCACGGACGATGGGCACCGTGCCGTATAGGGAGGAGTACATCTGGTTGAGTCCACAGGGCTCATAGATGGAAGGCATGAGGAAGAAATCGCTGCCGGCCTCGATGAGGTGGGCGATTTCAGGCAGGAAGCCGATGTGGGCGTTGGCGCGCCCGCGGTTGGCTTCGCTGAGCCAGCGGAAGAAATGTTCGGTGAAGGAGTCGCCTGTGCCGAGAACCACGACCTGCATGACCATGTCGCGGAGGGCCTGGGGCAGGGCGCCGCGTAGGAGGTCGAAGCCCTTTTGCGGGGCGAAACGGGAAATGCTGGCGAAGAGGGGGATTTTGGGATTCACCTCGAGGCCGAAGCGTTCCTGGAGGATGCGCTTGCACTCGGCCTTGCCGGCGAGACTGTCGTGGCTGTAGCGGGCGGGCAGGAATTTGTCGGTGGCGGGATTCCAGACGGTGGTATCGACGCCGTTCAGGATGCCAAAAACATGTTCGGCCCGGTTGTTGAGGTAGAGAGCCATGCCCATGCCGCCGATGGGATCGCGGATTTCGTTCGCATAGGTCGGCGAAACGGTGGTGATGGCATCGGCGTACTGGATGCCGGCCTTGAGGAGATTGATTCCGCCATAGTCCTCGAAGCGGTCAGGGGCAAGATAATCGGCGCCAAATCCATAAAAGCGGAGAGCGGAGGTGTCGAATTTGCCCTGGTAGCCGATATTGTGGATGGTGAGGACGCTTGCAGTGTTGGAGAGAGGAGAGAGGACGCGGTCCCAAGTCTTGAGGAAGACGGCGGCCAGCGAAGTCATCCAGTCGTGGACGTGGGCGATGTGGGGGATGAAGCCGGTGTCCTTGCAGACCTGGAGGGCAGCCTTCGACAGGACGCCGAAGCGGTAGCTATCTTCTCCGCCGTTGTAAAGGTAGGGGCGGTCAAAGTAGCGGGCGTAGTCGATAAACCAGATGGGGACTTCGCCGTCGAGCCTGCCCTCGCAAATGCCGACCCATATTTCCTCTCCGCCGCCGAAGTGGACGCAGCAGGGGCGCGAGAAGGTAATGCCATATTTCGCCCGGTCAATGCTCTGGTAGAGGGGCATGACGATACGGACGTCGTGACCGAGTTTAAGGAGGGCTTTGCTCAAGCCGGCGACGGCGTCGCCGAGTCCGCCGGTCTGGGCCAGAGGCGTGCATTCGGAGGTGATGAAGAGAATCCGCTTGCCGGAAGAACCCGGCGCAATGACGGCGGGTCCGTTTTTTTTCGTCTTGGTCTTGGCGAGCGGCGCGGAGGGGGCCTTGATTGTGACGGGAGTCTTTTTCGGTTTGGCTACTTTTTTTGCGGGAGCGGGTGCTGCGACTGTCTCGACCGGGGCCGAGGTGGGCTTGGGCGTTTGGGCGACCACCTTGGTCTTGCGGGAAGCTTTCGGCGCGGGTGCCTGCGCGGCGGATGGGATGTTGGCGGGAGTTTTTTTGCCCGGGAGAGACTTGGCCATGATTGGAGAATAAACTTTTTGCGGGAATGGGTAAAGCCCATGGGTAGGCTGCTGATTAAAATTTCATGTGGGAAATGCTTGGAAGGACAATGGTGGCAATTGCTGGGATTGTGTGTCTCACGCAGATGTGAGAAGTTGAGTCATGCTTTCACCCGATGATTTCACTTACGCGTTGGAAAACACGCGCGTGCTGCTGGCGCCGTCGCAGCGGCTCGACAGTTTTGGCACGTCGCTTTTCAACTATTTTCTGGTGACGGAGGAGATGGACGCGGTGAATCTTTCCCGCGTGCGCGAGGGGCACATTCACGCGGAACGGCCGCAGATCATCACGCCGCAGAACATGTCGAAGCTGCTGTTGGAGGGTTTCGGCGACCAGGGGCAGCGGTTTGCGGAACAAATCAGCGCGCAGGGGGCCCGGTTCGCGTTTTTGAAGTACGGCTTCCGCGTGAGCAAGTCGGACATCCGCTCCTACGACGTGCACGAGTCGCTGGAGAACGTGGCGGGCAAGCTGAAGGCGGAACTGCAACAGAAGAGCGAGCCGCTGACGGCGTTGCTGACCGGCGTGGACGACGGCTGGGAAGTGTGCCTGCTGAAGTTTATGATCGACCTCATTTCTTCCTCGGCGCCGGGGAACCTGGGCGATTTTCGCGAGCGGGGGATGTTGTAAGGTCGTTAATATTACCGGGCGGATTTCATGAGGGCACCTTCGATTCTTTTTCCTTCGCGTTTGGCGGCGGGTGACGTGGTCGGCATTGCGGCTCCGGCGAGTCCTCCTGATCAACCGGAGAAGATCAATGAGGTTATCCGGCGGCTGACCGCCTACGGGTTCCGGATCAAGCCCGGAAAATATTTACGGAAGCGGAACGGCTACCTGGCAGGAAGCGATGAGGAGCGGGCGGGGGACATCAACGAACTTTTCACGGACCCCAAGGTGAAGGGGATTTTCGCGCTGCGCGGCGGCTATGGTTCGTGCCGGATTTTGCCGCTGCTCGATTACGCGGCGATTCGTGCGAATCCGAAGCCTTTTATCGGTTACAGTGATATCACGGCGATGCAACTGGCGATTTTGGCCAGGGCGGGGGTTGTGACGTTCCACGGCTCCAACGCGACGAGCGCCTTTGAGCCGGGAAACGAGGCGGCTTTTCGACGCGTGCTGATGGACGCGCTTGGTCCAAAGGGCACGGTTTTGTTTTCGCGTGGAAATGCCGGCGGCAAGACTATCAAAACGGTGACGCCAGGTCGGGTGACGGGGCGGTTGCTCGGCGGGAACATGACCTGCCTGCTGCGGCTGATCGGGACGCCCTATGCGCCCGACTTTCGCGGTGCGATCCTCTTTCTCGAGGACACCGGTGAGAAGGCGTATCGCGTGGACGGAATGTTCACCCATTTGCGCCTGGCAGGCGTCCTTCCTCAAATCGTCGGGTTGGTGCTGGGACGGTTTGATCACACTGACGCAGCGGAGCAGAAACGAATCACGGCCTGTTTACAACGGGAGGCGAAACGGACCGGGATACCGTGCGTTTCGGGCGCGCCGATCGGCCATTTTGCGGAGCAGATCGTCGTGCCGCAGGGCACGCAGGCGGAGTTGGATGCGGGGGAGGGGATATTGAAGGTTAAGTGAGAGACCGTCACCCTGCGACGACCGGTGTCGCCGAACCAGTGACCGGGCTGATAATGGCATCGTGCATGCCGTGGATGAGTTTTTTGTCCGAGGGCACGAGTGTGGAGAGGACGCCGCCGAGGCTGACGCGGTCGTTGACGACGAAGTAGTAGGGGCAGATGCGGGCGCGGCCGGTAAGGGTGACGATTTCATCGTTCTCCGCGGCGTAATCCTGCTTGGCGAGCGCACCATTGACGAAGCGCTGGAGGACGCGCGGGTGCGTCGAAAATTCGGCGAGGCCGAGCCGGACCTGCTCGCTCCACTGTTCGGCGGACAGGTCGGAACCGACGTAGACTCCGCGCGCGCCCCAGGCCAGAGGGGAAAAGCCGGAAATTTTGAGGACGAGTTCGCGCTGCTTCTGACTGAAGCGCTCCATTTCAGTCCACGACTGGATGCCGAGTTCGGGAATGACGGCGTGGTGCGGGAGCGGCGCGGGGTCGAGCACCCACGAGTAGGGGACCAGACCCTGGAGAAGTTTTTGGCCTTTCTCGCCGATTTCCTGCCGCCAGAATTCCTGGAGCGGACGCGACCAGAAGAGGGCGAGCCACAATTTTTCCTCGAGGCAGGGCTTGATCGGCGGGGTGAGGGGCTGGCCCGGTTGCCAGGCTTCCCTGAACCTGACTAGGTTGGGATAGTCGAAAGCCTCGAAGAAGCGGTAAGCCGGTTTGCCGCCCGGGGTGTAGTCCTCGACGGAGCGGACGCGGTCGGCACCGATGAGCCATTCCATTTCGGGGCGATAGGTGGAGCTCTCCTGCGAAATGAGGACTTCGCCGCCGTTGAGGACCGATTCAAATCCCTTGCGCATGCCGTCGGCGCCGCCGGGGACGTTTTCGCCGAGCGCGGCGTAGGTTTCGTTGAGCCAGGCGGTGAGGCCGATGCCGCCGGGAACGGAGTCGAGTTCACTGAGCGCGAATCCGTCGTCGGTGAGAATGAGGTCGGGACGAATCACGGCGGCGACTTGGCCTTTTGTCTTGTCGTGACGCGAGAGAGCGACGAGTTCGGGAGGTTTGCCAGCGTCGAGGAGCGGCGCGACCCACGGATGCGCCTTGCCCGCGGCGCTCTGGCGGTAGAGGAGGTTGCAGGCGGTGTTGAAACGGTGGAGGACGATGCCGAGTTTTTCGAGCAGTTCGAGGTGGTTCGGGCTCAGGGCAAAGGGGCGCGGCGCGATGCGCCAAGTTTTCTCGGCGAAAAGTCCCTCGGCGGGCAGGTGGTCCCGCACGTAGTGGGCGCGTTCGAGGTCGGTCATGGAGAGGCTAACGTGGCACAAGTTGGGGGGAGTGCAAAACCGCAAAAAACATGATCCTTAACGAATTCTAATTTAAAATGCGATTTTATGGGCAGGCTAAGTGCGCACTTGTCCAGTCCCGCGGATGACAAACTTGTAGGAAGTCAACTCGTCGAGGCCCATGGGGCCGCGGGCGTGGAGCTTATCGGTGCTGATGCCGATTTCCGCGCCGAAGCCGAACTCGCCGCCGTCGGTGAAGCGGGTGGAGGCGTTCCAGTAGACGGTGGCGGAATCGACCTCGTTGAGATAGCGCTCGGCGGCGGCGGGATCGTCGGTAACGATGGTGTCGGAGTGATGCGAGCTGTACTTCGCAAGATGTTCGAGCGCGCCGTCGAGGCCGTTAACCACGCGCGTGGCAAGAATCAGGTCGAGATACTCGGTGGTCCAGTCGGCTTCCGTGGCAGGGACGATCTTGGGGCCGGAGGCGAGCTTGAGGACGGTTTTATCGCCGCGGATTTCTACGTCCGCCTTGCCGAGAACAGCGGCGATCCGGGGCACAAATTCGTCCGCGATGGCGCGGTCGATCAGCAGCGTTTCGATGGCGTTGCAGACGCCGGGGCGCTGCACTTTGGCGTTGAGGATGATTTTTTCAGCCATGTCGAAGTTGGCGTTTTCGTGGACGAAAACGGAACAGACACCGTGGGCGTGCTTGATAACGGGAATGCGCGATTCGGCCACGACTGTTTCGATGAGGCTGTGGCCGCCGCGCGGAATGATCAGGTCGATAAAGTCGCTCTGGCGGCAAAGAAAGGGGACGAGGGCGCGATCGGTGTTGTCGATGAGCTGGACGGCGCCCTTGGGAAGCGACGTGCATTTCTGGAGCGCGTCGACGAGGGCTCGGTTGGAGTGGATCGCCTCCTTGCCGCCGCGCAGGACGGTCGCGTTGCCGGTTTTGAGACAAAGGACGGCGGCGTCGACGGTGACGTTGGGGCGTGACTCGTAGATGATGGCGATGACGCCGATGGGCACGCGGACCTTGGAGATTTTAATTCCGTTCGGACGTTCCCACTCGGTGATTTTTTGTCCGAGCGGCTGGGGCAAGACGCGCACCTGGCGCACCCCGGCGATTATCGTGGCGAGCGATTTCTCGGTGATGCGGAGACGGTCGACCATGGCCTTGGTGAGGCCGGCTTCCTCAGCAGCGGCGATGTCCTTTTTGTTGGCGGCGAAAATGGCGGGGGCTTCTTTTTCGAGCTCCACGGCGATTTCGTCGAGCATGTCGTCGAGTCGCCCGGTGGGCAGCGTCGCGAGAAAGCGCGAGGCTTCCCGGGCGCTGACGCAGAGGTCGCGCACATCCTTTTCGGCGGCGGTGAGAGAGGGAGTGGTCATGAAGCGCCTAGTAAAGTAACGTGATTTCAGTATGGCCGCACTCTCAAATTTCGCAAATGGGGAGGGAGGGGAGTTTCGCGCGGAGGACTGTAGAGGACTAAAGAGGACTGCAGGAGAGGGGGTAATTTCGCACGGAAGATTGAAGGGGTTTCAGGAAAGGGGTAACATTTTGCATGAGGCATTTGGCTCCCGTGGCCCTTCTCTTTCTTTTGGGAACCCACTGTTTAGCAAGACTTGGTGACAGTCCGACAGAATGCGCCGCAAGGTATGGACAGCCTATTTCACACGGTAGTGGTAAAGACAAAGGCAACGAAACCGGCCTTGATTGGTACGCTTACGCAAGCGGTGGATATGAGCGTGAAGTTCACTTCAATCACGGTCGATCTGTGTTTGAAATCATTTGGAAAATACAGCAGCCAGATAGACCTTCCGCCAGGCCACCCTTGAGCGAGAAAGTGCAGCAATTATTTTTGGATGAAAACGCTATTGGCATGACTTGGTCTAAGCCAGTCCCGAGCTACAAAAGCCTTATCTGGACACGGACTGACAAGGCAACAGCGATGTATTCGAACATCACAAACGAAATGGAATTCAGCTCATTCCGTTGGCAATAAGCTGAATTTTCGTCTCTTCCGTCCTCCGTGCGAAATTTCAGCTACGGATGGAACATCGTCCCAACCGCCTCACCTTGGCAAATGGAGACGAGAACGTTTTTCTGCCGTCCGTTGGCGATCTGCATGGGGATGCCGGCTTCGTTGGCGATACGGCCGGCCTTGAGTTTGGCGGCCATGCCGCCGACAGAAGTCTGGCTTTGCGTTCCGCCGGCGAGTTTCAGGATGCGGGCGTCGATCTTGTGGACGTCGCGGATGAGGCGTCCCGTGCCGTCGGGATTGGTGGCGAGGCCGCGAACGTTGGAGAGTATGATGAGGCGCTCGGCGCGGGCGAGGATGGCGATATGGGCGGAGAGCTGGTCGTTGTCGCCAAAGCGGAGTCCGATGAGTTCCTCGTAGGAGACGACGTCGTTTTCGTTGAAGATGGGGACGATGTTGCTGTGGACGAGGAGGTGTTCGACGCTGCGCTGGATGTTGCGGTAGAGGGAACGGCTGTCGAGGTCGAGATAAGTAAGCAGAACCTGGGCGACGCGGATGCCGGAGCGTCCGAAGACTTCGTCGTAGAGGCTCATGAGGCGGGGCTGGCCAAGGGCGGCGCAGGCCTGGAGTTCGGCCATTGCGGCGGGGCGCTTGGCGAGTCCGAGCAGGGACATGCCGCAGCCGACAGCGCCGGAACTGACGAGGAGGACTTGGTGGCCGAGGCGGCGGAGTTCGACCACCTGCGCGGCGAGGTGCTCGATCTGGCGAAGATCGACCCGGCCGCGGGGATCGCTGAGGATGCCGGTTCCGAGTTTGACGACCCAGCGTTTGGGAACCGGGCCAAGACGCGACTTGCTCATGGGAAATAGGACCTGACGCGGCGGTAAAGTTGAAAGAGGCGCCAGCCGTGTCCGGCCCAAGTGACGACGGTCTTTTTAAGACCGGTTAGTTCGGGGGCTGTGGGCTGAGTCTTAAGGGGCTGTGATTCGGAGAGGGATTTTTTCTTTTTAGGCGTTCCGCCCCAGAGGGTCTTGATGATGGTTACGGCGGCGGGTACGGCGGCAAAGATCCAAGGGTTGCTGCGAAGAAAACCGAAACCGCGCAGGCTGTACTCGGTGTAGCGGATGGGTTTTTCGAGCCGGGTGTAGGCTTCGGAAAACTCGGAGCGCTGGCGGGCGATTTGGGCGGAGAGTCGGAGGCGGCGCGCGGCGAAATCTTCCTCCGGCGGGTTCATGGCTTAACCTCACTGGGTTTTGGCGCGACCGGAGTGGGGCGGAGACTTTCGGCGTCCCGGCGCAATTCGGCCAGGGTCTGAGCGAGGAACTTGGGGCGTTCAAGGATCAAGTGGCGGGCGACGAGGACAAGAGCGGTACTGGAGAGAACGCAGATGATGGTAACGATACCGAGGATGACATCGGCTTCTTTCCAGAACACAACGATGAGAAAGAAGAACAGGAAGAAAAACGTCATCACGATGACGAGGACAGCGGCCAAGGTGACAACGATGAGCCGGACGGCGTGGGTGCCGCTTTCCTCGAGCTCGGTGGTGGCCAGGTCGAGACGCGTGTAGAGGATGGCGACGAGAACGCCCCAAAATGAGCGCAGATTGGAAAACAGGCCTGGGCTTGGGCCCGGGTCCAGGTTTTCGGGAACCGGCATGGGATGAGGGGGCCTTAGTCGCGGCGGCGCAGGAAGGTGCCGGCGGCGAATCCGAGGCCGAGAAGGAAGCCGACTCCGGCGGCGATGCCGACGGCGCTCCAAGGGTTGTCGCGGACATATTCATCCGTTACCGCGACGGCCTCGCGGCCCCTGGCCTTGACGTCGTCTTGTACGACGGCGAGTTTACTCTGCGCAACCTTGAGACTTTCCTCGACTTTGACGCGGGCCTCGGCAGCTTTTTCACCGACAACGCTGGCGGTGGCTTTAAGGAGATCCTGAACGTCCTTGGTGAGGACTTTCACATCTTCGACGAGTTTTTCCCGAGTGACAGTGGCGGCTTGATTGGAATTGGATGACATAAAATATTTTCCCTTTCAGACCACTAAAGCCCAGGTGAGGCCGAAAGCAAGTACGGATTCTCCCGAACCAAAGAGAATGGGTTCTAGGGCGAGGGTTTGTTATCGCTGTCCTGCGGGGGCTTGCTGTCGTTGTCCTGTTTGGGGCCGAGCACAATGAAGAGTTCGTCGAGGTGATTGAGGTCGGCGGTCGGTTCGACGACGGCTTCGCGATAAAGGCCGAAGGTCGGGTAAGTTTTGGTCAGGGGTGGAACTTCCTTGATGGTACCGAGGCGCAGACCGGCCGGGAAGTAGGGGCCCAGTCCGCTGGTGACGACGAACTGGCCGACTTGGACCTGGGAATCCTTGGGTAGGTAGAGGATTTTGACGAGCGGAGTGCCCTCCTCGAAATTGCCTTCACCCTGGACGATGCCATGGTCATGGTTGCCGGAAAGATCGGTGGGAGCTCCGGGGTCCTGGGGATTCTCGACCAGAGCCGAGATGCTGCAGTTTTTATCGACCATGAGAATAACATCTGTGATATAGCGGGTGACGATTCCGGTCTTGCCGACGACGCCGCGGGGCGAGACGACCGGCTGGTCGGGCTTGAGATCGGGTTCGTCCTGCCAGCCGACGTTGACCTGGACCGAGACCCACCAATTGGAGGGTTCACGGCTGATCACCTGACAAGCGCGGAGACGGTACTGGGAGGCATCGCGGTAGCCGAGCATTTCGCGCAGGCGTGCATTTTCGGCCGCCTTGTTGGTGAGGAGTTGATTTTGCAGCTGGAGTTCAGCGATTTGCCGGCGTAGGGATGCGGCTTCGACCTGGGCCTGGTCGAGCGTCTTGAGCCGGGCGTCCATGTGAGTGAAGAAATGGACCGGCTTTTCAGCCAGACGCAGTACGGGACCGAAGAGTCGTTTCGTGCCTATGCGCAAATCCTGCGAGAACTGCTCAGGCAAAAGGAAGCAGCTTAGGAGGAGGGCGCAGATAAATCCCAGAAGCAGGAGTTGATAGGTGCTTTTCTTCACCGCTTGGAGTCGATTATGGAATCGAGGTGGGGCGGGCCTTGTTGCGTCACCATCAAACGCGGCGCTCAGATTCGGCGGCGCGCTTCATGTATTCAAATTCCTGGAGGACTTTGCCGGTGCCTTCGGCAACGGCGCTGAGGGGATCCTCGGCGACGTGGACGGGCAGTCCGGTTTCCTCGGCCAGCAATTTGTCGAGGCCGCGCAGGAGAGCGCCGCCCCCGGCGAGAACAATGCCGCGTTCGACGAGGTCGGCGGAAAGTTCGGGCGGACAGCGTTCGAGGGTGATACGGATCGATTCGACGATGACTTGGATGGGTTCGGCCATGGCTTCGCGCACTTCCTGCGAAGTGATGGTGAGTGTCTTGGGGAGACCGGCGACGAGGTCACGGCCTTTCACTTCCATGGAGGTCTCTTTCCCCACGGTGTAGGCGGAGCCGATCTTGATCTTGATGTCCTCGGCGGTTCGTTCGCCGATCATGAGATTGTAGGCGCGGCGCATGTAGTTAATGATGCTTTCGTCGAGTTCGTCGCCGGCGACGCGGACGCTGCGGCAGAAGACGATGCCGCCGAGGGAAATGACGGCGACTTCGGTCGTGCCGCCGCCGATGTCGACGATCATGTTGCCGGCGGCCTCCTGCACGGGAAGACCCACGCCGATGGCGGCGGCCATGGGTTCTTCCATGAGGTAGACGTCGCGCGCTCCGGCGTTGATGGCGGAATCCTTGACTGCGCGCTTTTCGACTTCGGTGATGCCGGTGGGCACGGCGATGACGATGCGGGGACGGCGCTGAAAGCGGCGCTGGTTGCTGACTTTGTGGATGAAGGATTTAAGCATCGCCTCGGTAATTTCGAAATCGGCGATGACGCCGTCCTTCATCGGGCGGACGGCGATGATATCGCCGGGCGTGCGACCAAGCATGCGCTTGGCTTCGTCGCCGACGGCGAGGACTTTTTTGGAACCTGCTTTGATGGCGACAACGGAAGGTTCGCGCAAAACGATCCCGCGGTCGCGGACGTAGACGAGGGTGTTGGCGGTGCCGAGATCAATGCCGATGTCGTTGGAAAAAAGACCGGAGAAGAAATTCATGAAAATCAGGGTTGGAAAAATGTTGGAATGGGTTTGGGAGAGTGATCGAAGTGAAAGAGTGGCATCTTACAGAAATGTTTGTCCGGCTGGTTTTTGGGCATAATGCCTACAGCCGTTACCCTTTGTGTCTAGAGGCTGTCTTGGGATTAAGCAAGGGCGATTGGCGGGAAGGGACATTTACTTCCAGTCTACGGCATGGAAGGGGAAGGCGGGAAGGCCCTCCTTGTTGTGGAGTATTGTAAAGATTGGTGGCTGAAACAGGGTTGGCCTGAACGAAGCGGATGGGATTCATACCTGAGGGAGATAATGAGTGGAGCAAGGGAGGTGTCCTATTTTTTGGCAAGACGGATACGAAATCGGACCGGCGAGATTTGAACTCGCGACCTCTTCCACCCCAAGGAAGCGCGCTACCAAACTGCGCTACGGCCCGCGTTGCCGAAAAATCGGACAGGAAGGGTCACTTTGCCAGAACTGCTGCCAGCGGCAAGCCGAATCACCAACCACGCCTGTTCCTGATGTCCACCTTGGGCCTGCTGTTCAAAATCAGTTTGGCAACGGGCGAAGCGGCTTGGTTTTTCATCAGCCGATGCACGCGTTCGCCGGCCTTGCGCTTTTGATACTGCTGCCCAATCCACCGGTAAGTGACGGCCAGGCCCTTGTCGAGCGGCGTGCCGGGCTCCCACTTCAGGACGTCCTTGATGAAGGTGTTGTCCGAGTTACGCCCGGCCCCATTTGAAAAGATCTCCTGACTTTTCCAGCGCTCAATCAAGAGAAGTCATGCCGTCGATTATGATTCAACCCAATTGAGGCCTAAAGATTTCGCACCGTCGCTCGCTCCATGATCTGGTACTCCATTTCCTGCGCCTGACCATTCCCGCCATCCAGGATGTCCGCAATCGCCCTTCCCACCGCGCCCACTGGATAGGCCATGGTCGTGAGCCCCGGATGCAATGCCATCAGCGTAGGACTATTGTCCACGCCAAGCACGGAAACATCCTCTGGAACGCGAATGCCGCTCTTTGAAAGCGAAAGCAAGACCGTAAGCGCCAGCCAATCGTTGTGACAAAAAATCGCGGTTATGCGCTCCTTTTTTAGAAGGGATATCAATTGTTTTTGATGAAGTGTGGTGGTGATCCGCGCGTTTAGCCCCAGCTCCCTCGTCTGCCTTTTATATCCGCGCGCCCGCGCCATAATCGCATAGGCCCGCCGTTCATACGTCAGATGGAGAATGTGGCGATGCCCGCGGTTATAGAGATGGCGGACCGCCTCGCGTCCGGTCTTCTCTTCATCCGCCGAAATGAAATGGATGCCTTTTCCTCGGCAGGGGCTGATGAGCGAAATCAGCGGAAGGCAACCGGTGATGGCACCCGGAATCTGGATGTAATCTTCGGGCGGTACCACCAGCCCCAGGCGGACCCGCCGGGCCGCAAAATCCTCGAGTACGGCCAGAAAATCCGCCGGGTCCCGCACCGGGGACACTTGCAACCGCAATTTTCGCTCAGCCAGCCTGCTCCCCAACTCGTGGAATAAATCCATGAAAAAAATGTTGTTTACGGTGGGAACGACCGCACCGACGATCTGGCTTTGGCCTGTAATTAGCTCGCGCGCGGCCGGGTGCGGTCGATAGCCCTGTTGCCGCGCGAGGCGCAAAATCCGGTTCCGCGTCCGCGGATTGATCCCGGTGCGATCATGCAGGGCCCGGTCCACCGTGCCCTGGGAAACACCGCATCGGCGCGCCAATTCAAGCGAAGAAATCACGTCTTATATTCAATTGCCCGAACTTCGATTTGTCCCGCCTTTACTTCGAGGAAGGGTTTGCCGTCCTTCACGCCGACAACGCCAAAACCGGTCGCGGTTGAAAGAAAGCTGCGGAAGTCGCCCTTGATTTTCGGTTCAAGATGGAGCGTTTTTTCCACGGCGTCATAACGCGCTCCCGATAAAGCCTGCAAGAGGGAGTAGGAAGCCATCGCCCGCGCGTACCAGTGGCCGCATTCGTATTCGTTGAAGGGATTGCGGATTCGCCCGTCGTAACGCGCACGCACGGCCCGGACGATGGTGAGCCCCTCCTCCAAGTTCCCGAGGGAAATCAGATGTGCCGCGACCTGGTATTCGATTCCGGTCCATACCTCTTCAGAATAGACCATCGGCAGGGAAAGTCTGCCGCCGCGCGGCCAGGTGCACAGTAACAGGCCCGGTTCGTGTCCCAGCGCATAGGTGCTGCGTTGTGGATTGGCGTGCTCGAAGAGGTCTTTTTTGAAGTTATATTTGAATACTGAAACGAGATGCTTTTTCACTTTTCCCGCATCGAGAAAAGATTCCAAGCCGGCTGCCCAGCCCATCCACGCGCCAATAATGCCGTCGGAAAGACAGCCCGCGCCATACTGATACTTGGGCCCTTCTGCTTCCAGGAGCTTCTGCGCTTCGGGAGAATAATCCATGTTGATGCCGATTTTTCCGGCTTCAACGGGGTTGGAGGCGCGCAGCCCTTTCCACTGGATCTTCTGAAAAAAGTAATCACCGTTGAAAAGTTCGGTTTCGAGAAAAGTCCGGCCCGCTTGCAGTAGTTTGCCGTAAAGAGGGACTTCCTCAACCAAAGCTTTTCCCATCTCAAGAGCGGCTTTCAACGCACCGAGATAAAAGCTGGTACACATGCCGTCCGGTCCCCAAAATTCGATGTCGTAGGTATTGTGATGCGGCTCCGCTAGTATGCCGCAATGGGTCGGATCCCAAGTTTCGATGCAGTAATCGAGACTTTGCCGTACCTTGGGCCACATTTGTCTCAGCCAAGCCAGATCACCGCTGATCCGCCAGTCCCGATAGACCTTGATGACTCCGCCGAGTTGGCCGTCCGCCGCCGCGTGCCAACCGTGGCCAGGTTGCTTCCCAATCGGCAGCGTGGCGCGAAATACCTGGTGACCGCGCTCGTCCTGGCTTTCGAAAAATTCGGTCTCGCGCAGACTTCGCTCCAAGTCTGGAAAAAGATGAGACAGGGCCTGGGCATAATTCCAGACATGGGTGCATGAGCCATGACACGAGCCCGCTTCATCCTGGCAACCTTCCCACGCCCAGAGTCGACCATCAAACTGGCGCAGGACGGTGGGCGATTTCAGGATGGTCAGATTTGCGCTGACCGCATCGATAACCTCCGGCGGCAGGGTCGAATCGTAAAAGGCATCGGTAAAAGCCTGGGTTCTGGCCCTCAAGCCGGGATAGTTATCGCGCCAATAATCCGTTACCGCAGCGATGTCCGAAAACGCCTTTGCATACCAAGGGCGGTATCGTTCCCCTTTCAGATTTTCCCACTGAAGGTCCGAGTTTGGGACATACCATGCCCACTTAAGGATCACCCCTTTTTTCTCCCCCGGCGCCAGTTTGATCGGCAGATAGAGGCTTCCTCCGGGACTTGGTTTTCCCTCCGTGACGACCGGTTGATCGATCACATCCCCGTTTTGGATTGATTTCCAGAGCATCGTCAGCGGGTCAAACCAACCGCCGCGAAACCAGGCCGGATTGACCTTGATATCCGTGTCGTCGATCCAAGCGCTGAAATGGCCCCAGTCCCATGGCTTTTCGCCGTGAAATCTCTGTTCTAGCGTAAATCCATGCGCATTACGCGATACCTGGCCATCGTTTTCAGGCGCACCCGTGGAGATGAAATTCTCCGCATGGAAGGAATAGACCGCCTCGGTGGTTTTATTCGTCGGATTGGAAAAATGGTACTCCACTCCTGCGACAGGAAGGCTCGAATTGTCCGAATCATTAGGGATGAACGGGCTCCAGCCGGTAATCTTCACAACGAGGGGAACATGTGGATCCGACAATTCAATTTCGGCAAAGGGAAATCGTGCCGAAAACGTCGCGGTCTGAAATCGTGGAAGTCCGAAAGACTTGCCCGATCCGCCGTTGCCGGAGGAATTATTTGCTTTGCCCCAAGGGTGGAAAATTTTCCACTCTGGCACAGGACCTTCGAGTACCCGCGCCACCTGCGGTTTTCCCTCTCCCTGCCGGATGGAAATTGCGGAAAAGAGAATCGGTTCCAGAAAAATATTCGGATGATGTCGTAACGAAACGGAGGTGAAGCCCCCCGCTCCTCCGAGGCAAATCATGCCCGACCCAATCCCGCCCAAGGGGAAAGCAACGCGGTTTAAATGGTCTCCTTCGTATTTTCCGTTAGCAGGTCGGCAGGAAGTCATGGTGGGGTTACTCATGGCAAAATCCGTACCGTGTAGTTACACGATGTCAATCAAAACGTAAAATGACCTTCCAATATCAGGGAGAGCTTCCCGGCGTGTTGGGTACGGCCAAGCCCTTGAGGCATTCGAGGTAGGCCGCTTTGGCGGCATCGTAGTTTGGCGGACCGGTCACGGCGACCTCAATCGTTTCCACGCCGACGCCGCGATTACCTTCCCAGACGTCGGCCAGGTGGGTGCGGAATTTTGAGTCAAAAGGCGCGTTCGACTGGTTGTCGATGACTGGCGGCAGACTGCCGCTGAGTGGGTAAATGACCCAGAAGAGATAAATCGTCCTGTCTGGGGTCGAAAATCTTTTGGGCTGGACGTAGAAGTCGAGCCCGTTCAGGTTCGCCGTGAAGTTGGGATAGTCTTCGTCCTTTTTCAGGCCAACCGAGGGGAGGCAGTTGTCGGGATTGTGCCAGCCCAGAACGCTTTTGTTGGAAGTTTTGGGATTGTAGAGGAACCAGAATGCGGTCCAGTTCCAGGCTTTGTCATCCCGCCAGCTTCCGGCTTTGTAGGCATCGCATAAAAGCGCCTCGCGCGCGGTTTTCGACAGAGCCTCGGGCTTGAAGTTTCCGGTTTGGGGCATTTGCGCCGTCCATTCGGGATGATGCGGAATTTTCGCCTCCCTCAAACCGAACCAGACCTGGGTCCCCGCTTCCGAGAGCGCTGCCGCCGCGAAAATCGACACGGCCAGAAACTGCGCGGGGCGCCACGGCTCCGGAAAATCGCGCTCCGTGCTTGCAGGTGCGGTTGCCATGGTCCACGGCGCAAAACCGTCGCGGAGACAGAGGCAGGCGAGCCACGCACCCGCGCCGGTAAGCAGGAGGATTGAGTAGCCGGCTGTGTCATGCCAGGCCATCACCGCATCGTTGCCGTGAAAAACGGCCAGCAGCGCCAGAAAAAGCGTCCGGCCATAGTTTCCCACCAGCGCCAGTACAATCGTCAACAGCACTAGCACAACACGGCGGAGCGCGCCCAGGCGGTAAATTTCACCGAGCAGGCAACCCAGCATGATGGACGATTGCAGAGAGAGAATCCCGCTGCACGCTTCCTCGACGCCGAGCTGTCCGTTGGCCAGCTGGATGATGTTGCCCTCCGCGATGGCGGGAATGGCCAGCAGCCGGAGCGAGCTTGAAGCCAGTGAGGCGTTCCAGTGCATCAGCCCTTCCACGAGTGGGAGTTCAATGGCGAAAAGCCATGGCAGGCTCAAAAGCAGAAAACAGACCGGAAAGGCAAAGTGGCGCAGCCAGCCTTTCCCGCCGTAGAGCCAGAGCCAACCCAATAGTGCGGCGACATAAAGTCCTGCGAGTACCCACAGCCCGGGTCTCCAGTCGGGATCGGCCTCCGCTGCCAACCGGAAAGCGAAAAAAATTAGTCCCCAGAGGACGACCAGCGGCACGAGGTGAGTCCGCAGGCCGGAAGGTTCGCGGGGCGGACGTGTCGGCCACCGCTCGAAAAATAAAAACAGGCAGATCAGCGGAATCCACCAGCCGTAGGAATAATTGGCGTTGGAATTCCATGTGATCGAGACCGGATGGAATGCGAGAATCCCGGCACCGATCAACAGGACCCAGTTCATCCACGGCACGTCCGTGCGCCGTACGGTCAATGTCTCGCCCGGCTTGGAGATGATTTTTGGAGTGACGGTCACAAAAGTAAGCTACCCGATTTCAGGACGGCATTCGAGTCGGGGTGTCGTTTTTTCTACTTTGAGAAATCAAACGCGACGTTGTCATGACAAGGTAAAACTATAAAATAATACCGTTGCTCTCTTGCATATATTCGGCGTCGATAATAGCATATACTACTTATGGTAGGCTTTTGACGAAGAAAGAATCCCGTGGCTGCCAACGACGACTACATTCTCGAACTTTTGATCAAACATGGTTTGATCCGCCCAACGGATGTTGAGGGTGCGCGACAGACCTCCGCCAAGAATGGCCACGGCCCCTTGGAAGAACTGATCCAAAGTGGTCTCGTCACCCGTCACGACATTCTTCGCACCACTGCCGACGAAGCCGGCGTCGACCTCATTGAAAAAATCGAGGCTGTTCCAGAGGATGCGGTCAAAGTTATCCCGAAGCAACTCGCCTACCGCCTCTCCGTCATGCCGCTGCACCTCGACGGAAGGCATCTTCGGGTAGCCCTCACCGATCCCTTCAATTTCGACGCCATCGACACGCTTACCAAGGAATTGCAGCGCTACGACATCGACCCTGTCGTCGCGTCCTCCGAGCAGATCGAAGCCGCCATTTCCCGCCATTACGGCAGCGCTTCCGAAATGGTCAACACGCTCATTGGTGGCTATAGCGGCGATGAATTGACCGTGCGTGAGAGGGGCAAGATCGATGATGACTCGGACGTCAGCACGGATGAGGACGCTCACATCATCCGGCTCGTCAATCTTCTCATCCTTGAAGCCCATCGCCTCCGGGCGAGTGACATTCACATTGAACCCCTGGAAAAGCGTTTGCGCCTCCGTTACCGGATCGACGGCGTCCTTCAGGTCATGACGGATCCGCCAAAAAAGCTCCAGGCCGCGATCGTCAGCCGTCTCAAGATCATGTCGAACATGAGTATCGCGGAAAAGAGGCTCCCGCAGGACGGACGCATCCAGTTGCGCATCGGGGAGGGACGCGACACCATCGACCTTCGCGTCTCCAGTATTCCCACGAACCATGGCGAATCCATCGTCATGCGTATTCTCGACAGGTCCATGATCACTTTAGGCCTTCCTGAACTTGGTTTTCTAACGGACGACCAGGCGGTGATCGAGCGCATCCTCGCTCTTCCCGACGGCATTTTCCTTGTGACGGGCCCCACCGGTTCCGGCAAAAGCACCACGCTTTACTCCTGTCTCAATACAATCAACAAACCCGATCGCAAGATCATCACCGTTGAGGATCCGATCGAGTTTCAAATCAGCGGCATCAACCAGGTGCCCGTCAACGCCGACGTCGGCATGACCTTTCCCGCAGCCCTGCGCGCCATGCTGCGCCAAGCCCCCAACATCATTATGATCGGGGAAATTCGCGATCTTGAAACCGCGGCGATCGCCATCAACGCCTCGCTCACCGGCCACCTTGTGTTCAGCACCCTCCACACCAACGATGCGCCCAGCGCCGTCACCCGCCTTATCGACATTGGAGTGAAGCAGTTTCTCGTCGCGACTTCCGTGCGGGCCATCATGGCCCAGCGGCTTGTTCGTCGCGTTTGCTCCAACTGCTCCGAGCCCTATGTGCCCACCGAATCCGAGTTGCGCTCTCTCAATCTCAAACCCGAGCAACTCGAAAATGCCAATTTTCGAAGGGGCCATGGTTGTGATAAATGCCGCAACATCGGTTACAAGGGCCGGATAGGCATCTTTGAAATCTGCGTTCTCGACGATGAAATTCGCAGCATGATCAATGAAAAGATGGGCGTCTCCGTCCTTCGCCAGCGCGCCCGCGACCTTGGCATGCGCACTCTCCGCGAGGACGGCGTCCGCAAGGTGCTCGCCGGAATGACCACTCCCGAGGAGGTCATTTCCGCCACCATGGGAGACAAGGCATAGGAATCACGTCATGAATCCCGAACTGCTTCTTTCCTTCCTCCGGGACCATGGGCTTATCTCCGATTTGCAGATGGGTGAGTTGCACGAGGAGCACTCCCGCACGGGCAAACCCATTGAGGAAGTCATCGTCAACAGCGGCGTCATTTCCCTGAACGATCTTTACCAGATGATCGCCCAGGCTATTGGCACTGAGGTCGTCGAGCTTTCCACCATGGAATTTCCGCCCGAACTACTCAGCCTCATTCCGCCCCAGACTGCTCGCGTCCAGGGCGTCCTGCCCCTCGCTTATGACGGCCATGTCCTCCGCGTGGCTGTTATAAATCCGCTTGACCCGAACATTGTCGACAATCTCCGATTTGCCACCCAGAAGGACATCGCCATCTATGTCGCCCCTTCCACTGCCATCCAGTCGATGATTGAGAGCTTCTATGGCTCGGAAATTTCCGACATGGAGGACGTTCTCACGACTCTCGCCGGCGTCAAGGAAGGCTACAACGACGTCATCGACATGGATGACGTTTCATCCGCCCCCATCGTGAAGTACGTCAATACGGTGCTGGCTCAGGCCATCCAGGCGAGGGCCAGTGACATTCATTTCGAACCCTTCGAGCACGATTTCAAGATCCGCTACCGTGTCGACGGCGCCCTTTACGAAATGTCGCCACCGCCCCGGGCTCTGGGTGCTTCCATCACTTCCCGCATCAAGGTCATGGCCAGTCTTAACATCGCCGAGCGCCGCGTGCCTCAGGATGGACGCATTCAGACCACCATGGCAGGACGCCAGGTGGATTTGCGCGTGTCAACCCTTCCGACCCAGTTTGGCGAAAGCGTCGTGCTGCGCGTTCTCGACCGATCCACCGTCAAACTAGATCTCGGCGCGATTGGCTTGCCCAAGCGAATTTACGATTACATCTGTCAGCTTCTCGATAAACCCAACGGCATCTTCATTGTCACCGGGCCGACCGGTTCCGGCAAAACGACTACCCTATACGCCTGCCTCAATCGCATCAATACGACCGATGCCAAACTCATCACCGCCGAGGAGCCGGTCGAATACGAAATCGAGGGCATTCAGCAAGTCCCCATCAACGAAGGCATCGGTCTCAGTTTCGCCATCGCCCTGCGCGCCTTTCTCCGGCAGGACCCCGATCGCATCATGGTCGGTGAAACCCGCGACCTCGAGACCGCCCAGATCGCCATCCAGGCTTCCCTGACCGGCCACCTCGTCTTCACAACCCTTCACACCAATGATGCCACCGGCGCGGTTGCGCGTCTGATCGACATGGGCGTCGAACCCTTCCTGATCTCCACAAGTCTTGAAGGCGTCCTCGGTCAACGCCTCGTCCGCAAAATCTGCACCCATTGCAAGACCCCCTACGAGCCCAGCGAAGCCATCCTTCGCCAGATCGGTCTCTCCGTCTACGACGTCGGCGACAGGAATTTCTACTACGGG
>JAJSLI010000095.1 GCA_021272315.1 Methylacidiphilales bacterium
CAGCATCTGCGCGAAACCGTTGGCCCCGCCCCCAGTCTCGTCATCTGCCCCGCCAGCGTTGTTTTCAACTGGCACCGCGAAGCACAGCATTTCACGCCCGGCGCCAAAGTCCTTCTCCTCACCGCGGGCGAACACCGCCACGGCCTGCGCCAGGAAATTCCCCAGCACGACCTCGTGGTAACCAACTACGCCCTTCTTCGCCGCGACCTCGCCGCCCTCCAGAAATTTTCCTTTCGCGCTATCATTCTCGATGAAGCGCAGAACATCAAAAATCCCGAGTCGATGGTCGCCCGCGCCGCCAAGGCCCTCCGCGCCGACCACAAGCTCGCGCTCACCGGCACGCCGCTCGAAAACCGCCTCCTCGATTTGTGGAGCATCATGGAATTTGTCCATCCCGGCTATCTTCCCGAACGCTCCAAGTTCCTCGACCAGTACGACCACGGCGCTTCCCAGCCAGCCCGCGCGCTTCTCTCCAGCCGGATGCGCCCGATCATGCTGCGCCGCCTGAAAAAGCAGGTCGCGCAGGACCTGCCCGACCGCATCGAGGAGCGCCTCGATTGCGAACTCACGGAAGGCCAGCGCAAATTCTATCTCGCCGAGCTCCAGCGCAGCCGCCAGACGCTCTCCACGCTCGACGCGCCCGCGGGGCAATCGCGCATGCACGTCCTTGCCGCCCTCACGCGCCTGCGCCAGATTTGCTGCCATCCCTCGCTCGCCGGCGGCAAGCGCAACCTCGGTTCCGGAAAGACCGCCGCCCTCTTCGACGTCCTCGAGCCGCTCTATGCCGGTGGACACAAGGTCCTCGTCTTTTCCCAGTTCGTCGAAATGCTCAAGCTCCTCAAGATTGAACTCGAGGAACGGGGACGCCCCTATTTCATGCTCACTGGTCAAACCACGCAGCGCGCCGAGGTCGTCCAGGCCTTCCACGACTGCAAGGAACCCGCTGTTTTCCTTCTCTCGCTCAAAGCCGCCGGCACCGGTCTTAATCTCACCTCCGCCAGCTACGTCGTGCTCTACGATCCGTGGTGGAATCCCGCTGTTGAAGCGCAGGCCATTGATCGCACCCATCGCATCGGGCAGGACCGCACCGTCATCGCCTACCGCCTCGTCACCCGCGGAACCGTCGAGGAAAAAATCTGGCGCTTGCAGCAAAGCAAGGCCCAGCTCGCCCAGGATGTCCTCGGAGAGGAAGGCTTCACCGGCGGCCTCACCAAACAGGACTTCGACTACCTGTTGGAAGACACTTCCGATGAACTCGAAGTCGCCGCCGAGCCGGCGTAGGCCGCTGTATTTCTGAAGGAAAGAACGGGATTGAAACCAACTTCACGGAATCATTCCTCCACCCCCTTCCTCCATAAACTGACCCTGATACCTTGACCAGTCTCGTTTATCTGTTACTCTACAATCATGAAGACGTTATCGAAGGTCCTCGCGATTTTGATCCTCTCCGCCGGTATAGCCGCCGCTGATGATATGACCGGCTTTTCGTCAAAAAGCGCGCCCGCCGTAAGCCCCGAGTCTTCCAAGCTCACTCCCAACCCCCATCCCGACCTCACACCCAAGCTCGGCGGCGTCTTCGCCGATGGCGCAAAATACGGTTGGGTTCTCGTTTCTCCCGGCGCCGATTCCTCCTACGGCATTGGTGAGAAATACCTCGCGGCCCCGCGCCAGTATGGCCCCGATCTCGCGCACACCAGCGCGCCCGGCTCTCATCACGACGCTGGCGGCATCAAACTTTTGTCGTTCGAATTTTAAGTTTGTCCTAGTTGGCTGCGATTTCTCCCATACCAACTTCTCAATCGCTTCTGCCGAATCAGGGTTTCTGTATCGTTGCGTGAACTCTAAGTCATTTGCTTCCAACATCATAACTTCGACGGGTTCACATATCAAGCGACAGCATGCGATGGTAGTTTAATGCGCCGAAATGTCGCACTTTTGTCATGCAATTTTCTCTTGTTCCTTACTCAGCGTGTGATCTATAGTTAGCTCTCCGATTTGAATAATTGCAAATCGGGAGAGTACTCTTTCAGCTGGGATGTGCTGGGTTGAACGAGTCGTTCCGAATTCATACCCAAGTACTTCTTAAGACTGAAGATTGGCGTGGGACGTGCTAAACTTTGGCCGAATAACTACCAGAACCTACGATTATGCCTTCAAAACAATCCTCCTCTTCGCGCAAAAAGCCACCGCGCATCAGCCGAAATCTTGCAACTTCATCACCTTCCCCCGTACCGCCACCGGCCACAAGTGCGGCCCCGCCACCCGTCACGGAACCCAAGCATAACCTTCCGGCCTATGAATTTCTTGGCTACCTGCCTGATTCCTACGGTACAAAAAAACTGTTCCTGGTCCCACGCGATCCTCACATCCTATTTGCCTATTGGGACTTAAGCCCTGTTCAATACCAGGAAGCGGCCCGCGCTGCCCACGACGGCAAGGTCTTCCTTGAGTTGTACGTTCAGAACGAAGGACGGGTGCAGCAAATCCATGTCTGGGACAATCATCGTAACTGGTATCTCCAGGTCAACCGTCCCGACACCGCGTTCGTCGCCCAGCTTGGTTATTACCGGCCCGATGGCGGCTTTGAGGTGCTGGCCCGATCCGCCGAAGTCCGCACCCCTCGCGACAGCCTCTCTCCGAACATCGATGCCCAATTCGTCACCATCCCGTTTCATGTTCCCTTCAAAGAACTCTACGATATCATCGCGTCGCAAATACGCCCTGGCGAGGAACTGGCCGAGACGCTGGCGCGACTGCAGCGCAGCGATTACCAACTCCCCTTCCAAGCCCGCGTGCCGCGCGAGCTGACGCCGCAAGAAAGCGAGGAACTGCTCGAATACCTTGGCGACGAGGAAATCCGCCGCCGTATGGTCGGCTCCTTCGAGATCACCGAAATCCTGCGCAAGCGTTTCGAAACCATGCTCTCTTCGGGTCAGTGGACCTCGAGCGCCGGCGCGTGGGTCACGAGCGTCAGCAGCCCGTTTGGCGCCTCCTTCGGGCGCGAACGGGGCTTCCACATGCATGTCAACGCCGAGCTCATCATCTACGGGGGCACCGAACCGACCGCCAAAGTGCGCATCGACGGCCACGACATCAGCCTGAGCAAGGACGGCACCTTCTCCTATCACTTCGTCTTCCCGGACGGCCAGTTCCACATCCCAATCTCGGCGACTTCCGCCGACGGCGTGGAAACGCGCAGCGCGCTCCTGTCGTTCCTGCGCATGACCGAGCTTGAGGGCGACGTGCGCAAGACGGGCCAGCCGCCGCTGGGTGAGCCGATCGGGCGCAAGAAATAGTCCCCCGCAAGACGGAGAGGGCTGGTTGTCCCATGCCGATGGGGAAGCGGCCTGCTCTTGACCTTGATGTTTTCGCTGGTCGCGAAGAACTCCGCCAAATCGAACTGAATTTGAGTCTTCAGGGCCGGTTTAGTTGATCCGGGCGCTCAGTCACAAAATAATCCCACATTTTTGAGTTCACATCCGCGCCGCACCAAGCTTGTCTTGACCGCCTCGCCATGTCTCACCCCGTCCATCCCGTCATCGCCATCGACGGCACCGCCGCTTCCGGCAAAAGCACCTTCTCGCGCCGCCTCTCGCAAAAGCTCGGTTACGCCTACGTCAACACCGGCGCCATGTACCGGGGCGTTACCTGGTACCTGCAACAGCGGAACGTTCCTTTGGGCGAACCGGAGGCCGTCACGCGTGGCCTTGCCGGCGCAACGCTAGAGACGCGCCTCGAAAACGGTGAACTCGCCTTCCGCATTTCCGGTGTCGACCCGCTGCCGCATGTGCGTGAGGGGAAGGTCAACGACGAGGTCTCCCTCGTCGCGCGGGTGGCCGCAGTGCGCAAGCTTCTCGTGGCCGAACAGCAGCGGCTCGCTCAGCTCGCGCCGCTCGTCATGGAAGGCCGCGACATCGGCACCGTCGTCTTCCCACAGACGCCCTACAAATTTTTTCTCGATGCCGACGCCGTCGTCCGCGCCCAGCGCCGTCAGAATCAGGGCGAGACGGATGCCATTCTCCAACGCGACGTCCTCGACCAGCAGCGCGAGAACTCACCGCTGACCTGCGCATCCGACGCGCTGCGTCTCGATTCGAGCCTTTCCACTGTCGACGAACTGATTGCCCTCGCCCTTCGGCACCTGGCATCGCTCGGCCTGAAATCGCAATCCCATTTTTCTTGAAAATCACCCGCCTAACCCGATAAGCAGAACTTAGCCATGACCCTTTCCACCGCCGCACCTGTTGTCCCGTTATGGGACGGCCCCGTCCCGCGCAGCCTCGGCAGTTCCGCGAACGATATCCCCGATCTCACCCCTTTCCTTCCCACCAACGCCACTCCCGGGACTCCCGCCATCATCATTTTCCCCGGCGGCGGCTACGAATTTCTCGCTTCAATCCACGAAGGGACCAACGAGGGCGAGTATTTCCAGAACCGCGGCATCGCGGCCTTCGTCCTCAAATATCGGCTGCCCGTCCACGGTTACCGCCATCCTGTGCCGCTGCTCGACGCCCAGCGCGCCATCCGGCTTGTCCGCAGCCGCGCGGCGGATTGGAAAATCGATCCCGCCAAGGTCGGCATCATGGGCTTCTCCGCCGGCGGCCATCTTGCCGCCACCGCCGACACCCACTTTGACGCAGGTAATCCGCAGGCCGCCGATCCGGTCGACCGCGTCAGTTCCCGGCCCGATTTCGCCGTCCTCGTCTACGCTGTCGTCAGCCTGAAGATCGGCACCACCCACCAAGGCAGCAAGAACAACCTTCTCGGCCCGGATCCCGATCCGGCCCTGATCGAAAATCTGTCCAACGAAACGCAGGTCACCCCGCAAACGCCGCCCACCATCCTGGTCCATTCCGTGGACGACGACGCGGTACCCATCGAAAACAGCCGCCTCATGTTTGCGGCGCTGCAAAAGGCGGGTGTTCCTTCGCGGCTCGACGAATATCCCACCGGCGGCCACGGCTTCGGTTTCGGCCCCGGCTACGACCATGGTACGAATCAAGTCAAGGCTCCCGCCGGCTGGCTCGATCGCGTCCACGACTGGCTCAAGGACCGTGGTTTTTTTGGTCTCGTGAACGGCAGGCGCTGACTTTTCGGACAGGCTCTACCGAAACCCGGCTTCGCCCGGTACATGCAGCGTCTCGCCCCGCACCACGATTTTTTCGGGCGCCTTTTCAACGGGCACATTCGGGCACGTATCGATCCATCGGCTTCCCTCCGGACTAGCCCAGCGCGCGCCGTTTTGGATCACCCTCCGGACCTCCTTCTGGTGGTAAGTCGGGTAAGTCTCGTGGCCGGGCCGAAAATAAAAGATTTTCCCGTTGCCCCGTTTCCAGGTGCAGCCCGAACGGAAAACCTCGCCGCCTTGGAACCAGCTTACGAACAGAGTCTCGTCCGGCGCGGGAATCGCGAAAGGCTCCCCGTACATTTCCTCCTGCGGAATTTCAAAATAACGATCGATCCCCTGCGTAATGGGGTGGCCCGGATTGCAGACCCAGAGCCGTTCCTTTTCGCCCGCCTCGCGCCAGGTCAGCGAACAGGTGGTGCCGAGCAGGCGTTTGAAAATTTTCGCGTAATGCCCCGAGTGCAAAACGATCAGTCCCATCCCCTGCAAAACCCGCGTCTGCACGCGGTCCACAATCTTGTCGTTCACGTCGCCGTGCGCGCAATGACCCCACCAGGTCAGCACGTCGGTCTGGTCGAGCACCTTGTCCGTCAGGCCGTGCTCCGGCTGGTCGAGCGTGGCCGTGCGCACTTCAAAGTCGGGCGACTCGCGCAGACCCTCGGCAATGGTTTCGTGCATCCCGTTTGGATAAATTTTTGCCACGGCGGCATGTTTCTTTTCATGGACATATTCGCCCCAGACGGTCACCCGGATTTTCGCGCTCATGGTTGCCTCTATTTTGTGAAATGGTCTGCCGGAAGACGGCGATCAATCGAAATTGGGGATTTCCACTTCTTTGTTGGCCTGGCTCGATTTCATAATGGCCTCAAGTATGGCAATGACGTAAATCGTCTGCTCGATCGGCACGGGTGACGGCTTGCCTCCGCGGATCGCATGGGCGAAGGCAAGTATCTCTTCCGTATGGGCGGGTTTGCGCCCGGTATGGGGATGGAGGCAACCATCGACGAGCGTGCGGTTGACCACGGAATGGAATCGGCCGTCCGGCCAGCTTACCGAGGCTTTGCGGCCCAGCAGCGTGGCGTTCATCTCTTCCGGCTTTTCCTGATGCTGCAGCCAGCTTGCCTCCAGCACCAGCGTCGAGCCATTTTCAAAGTGAACGTAGCCCGAGGCGAAATCCTCGACGCCGAAAAGCGTCCGGTCCCATTCACCCCACGCACCCGGGATGTCGAAACCCTTCGCGAAATTCGTGTGCGCCCGGCCTGAAACGCGGACCGGTTTCGGAAAGTTCATCAACCAGAGGGCGGTATCGAGCGCGTGAACGCCGATGTCCATGCAGGGACCTCCGCCGCTGAGTTTCGGGTCGATGAAGCCGGGGCTGATGGGAAGCCAGTTGCGCCGGATGGCATTGACGCGGGTGTGGTAAACTTCACCCAGTACACCGGTCTCGATCCACGCCTTGATGGCCACCGACTCCGGGCTGAAACGATGGTGCTGCGCCGTCATCAAGATCCGGTCGGTCTTGCGCAGCGCCGCGCGCATGGCGAGAATTTCCTCGACCGTAACCGCCAGCGGTTTTTCGCAAAGCACATGCTTGCCCGCCTCCAATGCGGCAACCACTGCCGGGGTGTGCACCTTGTTCGGCGTACAGATGTCTACCGCGTCGATTTCCTTGAGCTTAAGTAGATCCCGAAAATCGGTGAACACTTTCGGAATTTCAAAATCTTTGGCCAGTTTTTGCGCCAGCTTTTCATTCACATCGCAGGCCGCGACTATTTCCACATCGGGAACGGCCAGCCAGCCGGGTTTGAGGTGCGCACCGCTGACGATACCACCCGTTCCAATCAATCCAACCTTCAGGGTTTTACTCATAAATAAGAGCGTTGATTCTCCCGCAGAATAAGCCGCACAGCCAGAAAAAATTCCTCTCCGTGCAATCCATGTTTGCTATTGCACAATCCATGTCTGCTTTTGCCCTAAGCTCCAGCCCGGCGCTTGCAATCCCGCACGGGGTCGAGAATCATGCCTGTTCTCTCTACCGCCATGAAAAAAATATTTCCGGAAAAGTCGTTCATCCTGAGCACGTCCCACGCCCATCTTTCCGCCGTCTGGCACCCCGCGCGGGGTCATCGGCTTGTCATCCTTTGCCACGGTTTCACCGGGACCAAGACCGAATCAGGCCGTCTCTTTGTCCTGACCGCGCGCGCCCTGCAAAAGGCCGGCTTGAACGCGCTCCGCTTCGACTTTATGGGCTCCGGCGACAGCAGTGGCGATTTCAACGGCATCTCGCCCAACTCCCAAATACGCGACACGCTCGATGTTCTCGCCTGGGGCCATCGCCGTTTCAAAAAGATCGGCCTCCTCGGTCTCAGCTTCGGCGGGGGTACCGTCATCTGTGCCGCGCACCAGGCGCGTCCTCGTCCCGATGCCATGGTCACCTGGTCTTCCGTGCCCTCCTTTCGCTGGTGGCGCCCTGTTCCTCCGTCCGACCAGAAACCTGAACCCGGCAATCCTCTGATCCCGGGACACCGTTTTTACAGCGACCGCCCCAAAGTCGATGTTCCCGAGGCCTATCGTCTCCTCGACATCCCGCGTCTTCAGATCCAGGGCGACCAGGACATCCCCGAATTTGCC
The DNA here is from genome assembly GCA_021272315.1 of Methylacidiphilales bacterium. Lineage (GTDB taxonomy): Bacteria > Verrucomicrobiota > Verrucomicrobiia > Methylacidiphilales > UBA1321 > JABDGH01. Next base: position 7,757 of record JAJSLI010000095.1, read on the forward strand.
GAAAGGTTCGCGGTCTATTGTCCGCAAAACGATCCCCAAGTTCGGCACCTGGTCCTGCCCGGCGCGGACCACGTCTTCACGCGCTGGGAGCATCGCCGCCGCGTCATCGCCGAAACCGTCGGCTGGTTCCGCAAATATCTTGCCTGAGAACCACGCTGGCGCTGATGCCTTGCTGATCGGACTCAGCCGTTCGCCAGCTGCTTCCGATGCGCCAGCCGCGTCAATTCGGACTGCAGGCGGCTCTTTACAAACGGTGCAAGATCCATGGGCGCTTCCTTAACCGCCGAGGACAAATCCCGCTCCGTATTGGTACGGTCGAAACGGACTTCCGCGTCGAAGTAGGGCCGAATTTCGGTGATCGCCTTGTCAAAAATCTTCGAGGCGGTCGGCAGTTCCGCCCGCTTGAGTTCCGGTTCGAAACTTATCTTCAGGTTCGGCACCAGCACCTCGAGAATCGCGGCGATCTCACCCAGGCAGGTCGGCTTCGGCGCCGTCAGGTGGTAGGTCTTGCCGGAACCCGAAGGCAGCCGTGCCAGGTCGATCATCGCCGCGATCACCCAATCGCTATGGACCAAATTCAGGCTGGCCGACGACTTGAGCCGAAAAACAAACGGTTCGCCCCGCGTCACCGCCAGGCCGACCGCATAAGCGCATGCATCGACCATCTTGATCCCGCCCGTGCCACCCAAATCGTCCACAACCACGCTGGGCCGGAAAATCGTCCCCTTCACGCCGGCGGCGAACGCCCGGTGCATCCGTGTCTCCGCCGCCAGCTTCGAGGCCTCATACGGATTGCGAAAAGACTGCTGCATCGCGTGCTCCGCTTCCAGCGCCGTCCCATGCCGCGTGCCCACGACGTAGGCGGTGCTGACATGATAAAACGGGAAACCCGACCGGCTTTGCCGGCACGCTTCCGCCAGCCGCTCCGTTCCCTCAACATTCACGGCATGAATTTCCTGCGCGCCCTCTTCGCCTTCCGCCGCCAACGACGTCAGCGCAGCGAAATGCCACAATCCGCCATCGCTGGCCAGCAACATTCCGATTTCTTTCGGTCCAACTTGGCGCACATCGCCATCAATCAGAGTCAGCCGTTCCTTGTTGTGCCCGAGCCACTTCTGGAACTCCGCCGCCTGAAACGACTTGGACGAACGCCGCACCAAAAGAGTCGCCTGCAGTTTCCGATCATGCTCAAAAATGCGTCGCAAAAAGGCAAAGCCAAGCGCCCCGGTAGCCCCGGTCAATGCAAGTCTCTCTGGTAGATAGGCATCCATGTTTGCGACAAGTAGGCGTTTAGACTAGCCCTCTGCCCCCCGGGAGCAATGGCAAAATCGAGACCTTCTCCAGCATAAGACAGCGGTAAATGACCTTCAACTCTGCACCCACCGCTCATTTTGACAAAAGAACGCTACCGTCCGACAGGATGCCTCGGAATTTACTCGGTCTTGAGAACGCGGTCGCCGAGATTGAGACGGCGTACGATGCTGAGGGCGGCGGAGAGATCACTGCTGCGGCGGGCACTTGATTTGACGAGGGACTCGGCACGTTCGTAGGCGTCGGCGCTTTCCGCCTCCCGGTGGAGGCTCTGGAGGCTGACGGCGAGGTCGTACCAGGCCTTGGCGTCGTCGGGGCAGATCTCGACTTCGCGCTGGAAACACTCGCGCGATTCCTCGTGCCTGCCCTGGTCGGAAGCGAGGAGGCCGAGGTTGTGCCAGGCAACGGGATTATCCGGCTGCAATTCCGTGACGCGACGGTAGGCAGTGCGGGCCTCATTAAACCTTTCCGCGCGGTGGTAAGAGGTGCCCATGGAGAGCCAGGTGGAAAAATCATCGGGATGTTTGGCGACAATTTGATTATAAAAATCGGCGGCAGTGACATGGCGCCCGATCTTGGTGCAGGCTGCGGCGATTTCCTTGAGCGCGGCGGATTCGAGTTCGTTGGCGGGATCAAAACTGCGGGCCTGTTCGAGTTTTTGCAGGGCGAGATCGAGTTCGCCGCGGCGCGCGTCGATCATGCTGAGATAATAAAGAACGTAGGGGAAGAAATCGGGATTGTCGCCGGTGAGGTTGAAGGCTTCCTCAGCGGCAACGAGATTGTCCATCTGAAAATTGACGACACCGAACTTGAACCAGGCTGAATGAAGCGAGGGCTGGAGGTGGATGGCCTGCTGGCAGGCCTGGGCCGCTTCGGGGAACCGGTTGACGGCGCTGAGCGTGGCGGCAAGATTGTCCCACGCCCGGACATAATCGGATTTTAAGCTGAGGGATTTCCGCGCCGCGTTTTCCGCCTCGGCATAGTTTCCAAGTTCAAAATAGACTGAACTGAGATTGCACCAAGGCTTGGGGTTATCGGGCCCGAGGCGGGCAGCTTCCAGATAGGCGGCGAGCGCCTGGTCGATCTGGCCGGTTTTTTGGTAAACGAGGCCGCAATTGAACCAACCCTCGACCGACTCAGGAACAAGGTCACGAGTATAGAGGAAGGCTTGGAGCGCTTCATCCATGCAGCCATTGTCAAAAGCGGAGAGGCCGAGTTGCACATAACAGGCCTGAAGCTCTTCAACGCTCGCGCCAGCCTGTTGGGCCTCGACCAGGGCGGCGGAGGCGCCGGCAAAGTCGGTCCGCGCGATCATCTGCCGGGCCTGTTTGAGAAATTTGTCGTAAACGGCGATGGCCGGGACCATCTTAGCCTTTGGCTTTTGGGTCCGGCTTGTTTTGCGCAGGAGCTGTTGTTTACGATCAAGCTCCCCGGCAGTGTCGTCGAGATGCTTGCGTGTTTCGCCAACATCGAGCCGTGTGGTTTTCCGGAGGAGCGTGCTGAGTTCAGGCTTGGGATGGGCGACTTCGTCGATGATGCTGTGAGCGGTCTGATCGGTGGCCTGCCGGGCAAGGGCTATTGTGGCCGCTTTCTGAAGCTCGGCGATGTCGCGGTCTTTGGGCGCAAACTGATGGGCGAAGTCAAAGTGCTTGAGCGCGATGCCGGGCATGCCAAATTCACTCAGGTAAAGAAGACCCACTTCCTTGAGCAGGGTCGGGTTGTTGAACGAGTGAAGCAGGCGGTTGAAGAGCGTGGTGTGAAAGCCGGTTATGGCGACGGGCTTGGCTGAACTCGTACGCTCCTTTAGTTTCTCAACGCCCTCAAGGATGGCCATGAGCGTTTTGGCGCTGAACATGTCGCCCTTGGCCGTATGTGCGGTCAGGAGATTAACCCATGTTTGCGGATCAAGGGCAGGATTTGAAGCCGCGTCAGTTAACACAGGGTGATTTTAAGCGCCTTTTTCGGTTAAAACCAGCGGAGTTTTTATGTCCTAAAAACGACGGAGTATTCCCTTGTTTTGCAATACAGCAAAGTTTCTCCTAGACTCGTTCCTGACTCACCATGGCCTCCAATCGTTTTGACCGACTCGAACAATTTGCTGTCGACGTCATTCTGGAGCGACGCTGGGGTTTTCGCGCCGGACTGTTCCGCCTGTTTCTCTGGATGCTCTCGGGGCTCTACCGCCTTGGCGTGCGCTGGCGGCTCTGGTGGTACGATACAAGGCTCGGTTCAGTGCACGCATTGGGCTGCCTGGTGGTGAGCGTGGGAAATCTGACCGTGGGCGGCACGGGGAAAACGCCGGTGGTGGAACTTTTCGCGCGGGAACTGACGCGACGGGGCCGCAAGGTGGCGGTGCTGAGCCGCGGTTACAAGAGCCAACCGGCGCGGTTTCCGCATGCGCTGATGGACCGCTTTCGCCCGATGGAACGGCGGCGGCCACCGCGGGTGGTTTCCGACGGGCGCTCACTGCTGCTCGATTCGGAGATGGCTGGCGACGAGCCGTTCATGCTGGCCTCAAACCTGAAGGATGTGCTCGTGCTGGTGGACAAGGACCGGGTGAAGAGCGGACTCCACGCCATCCGGAAGTTCGGGTGCGATACCTTGCTGCTGGACGACGGGCTGCAGTTTCTGCGGTTGAAGGAGAGGCTCGACATCGTGCTGGTGGACCGGGAGTCACCCTTCGCAAACCGGTACCTTTTGCCGCGCGGTCTGCTGCGCGAACCGCCGGAACAGCTGCGGCGGGCGGACATTATTTTTATCACGAAGTGCGACGGACGGGACCTGTCGGAACTACGGTCGGAGTTGCGGCGTTACAACCGGCATGCGGAGTTCGTGGAATGCGCGCACAAGCCGTTGCATCTCGAGGAGGTCTTCACGCACGAGGTGAAGCCGCTCTCTTTTCTCAAGGAGCTCCGGGTGGGAGCCATTTCCGGAATCGCACGCCCGGAAAGTTTTGAGGAAGGCTTGAAAAAGCTGGGCGTGGAGTTGATTTACTCGCGGCGGTTCGCGGACCATCACCGCTTCAGCGAGGGGGAAGTCTCCCGGATGTTCGAGCGAAGCAAGGCGCGCAGCGCGCGGGCCGTGATCACGACGGAAAAGGATTCGGTGCGTTTCCCAAGGATGGGCAAGCGTCCGTTGCCAATCTACTTTTTACGAGTGGAGATCGAGATCATCCGCGGGCACGCGGCCTTCGAACAGTGTGTGGAACGGATGTGCCGCTACAACGAAAGCGTGCCGACGGCGGCACCGATGCCGGCGCTGTCTTGAGTTCTGGTGGACGGCAGGTTCTGCGCTCGGCAGTATTCTTTTTTGGCGAAGCATTACTGCCGTCCGCTAGGACCTGCCGTCCGCAGAACCGCAAATGTCTTCGATGTTGGCGGCCCAGGTGCTAGAACGATGCTCGCATGGTCACAAAAAAATGGCGGGTGGCGTTTTTGCGAAGGCGTTTTTCGCCCACAGGCGGGGCGGAACGTTATCTGCTGCGGCTCGCGTCGGGGCTGGCGGCGCAGGGACACGAGATCGTGCTTTATTGCGAGGATTGGTCGCCACGGGAAAATCCGTTCCATGCGATCCGCAAGGTGGAATCGAACGACCCGGTTTCTTTCGCGCAAAAGGTGATGGCGCTGCCTCTGCCGGACCGGCACGACCTTGTCTTCAGCCTCGAACGGGTGCCGGGTTGTGATTTGTACCGGGCGGGAGATGGTGTGCACGCCGACTGGCTGGCCTTCCGGAATTCGTTTTCACCCGTGCTGGGCCGGTTGCGGACGTGGCTGCGGGACAAGAACCGGAAATTGTGCGCGCTGGAGGCGAAGGTATTCGCCCAGGGCGGAGCACGGCGGGTCATTTGCAATTCCCATTTTGTGGCCGAACAGATCGTCAAGCGCTTCGGATTTGAGCGGGAGAGGATCGATGTCATTTACAACGGGGTGCCCTATCCTCAGTTCAGCCGGGGCGACCGTGCGTTGGGACGGCAGGCGTTGAAGCTTGGCTCCAAGGATTACGTGATACTGCTGGTGGGAGCGGGCAGAGAGCGCAAAGGACATGATCTGGCGTGGCAGGCGATGCGACGCATCCGCAACAAGGAAGCGAAGCTGCTGATCATCGATACGCCAACGCCGGTGGCCATGCCCCATGTCTACGCCGCCGCAGACGTTTTTCTTCTCCCAACACTCTACGATCCGTTTGCCAACGTCACCCTGGAAGCGCTGGCTGCGGGATTGCCGGTTATCACCTCGGCGCAAAACGGCGCGGCGGAAATTATGGAAGACGGGGTAACCGGGTTTGTGCTCGAACGCGCCAATGATGTGACGCGGACGGTGACGCTGCTGAACGAACTGGAGGACCCGGGGCGACGGGCCGCGTTACGGGGGTCGGCGCAGGCACTGGCGCAGAGGTATGACCTGCCGCGCAATATCGAGGCGACGCTGGAAGTTTTTGAAAAGCTGACGTGAACGTCTTGACGGAAATTTTTACGCGCCGGCAGGAGTGGTGGGCGTGGCGTTGGTGGAGCCTGCAGGCTGGGGCTGTGCTCCGGTCGACTTGAAGGCGCGATAGTCTTGTATCATCTGTTTGACCTGGGCGATCCAGTTGTCGAGATCGGGGTTGGTGGGATTGTTTTTAACAAGGGTGACGAGGGTTTCGAGTTTGTCGTCGCTGGGCTCGGCATAGAAATCGTCTTTGCCGCGTTGAAACTGGAGGGCGGGATAGTCGACGTTGTCCCATTTGTCACGGTCGGTCTCATCGGCGTTCTTCATGGCGATGTAGGTATCCCAGGCGGCGATGGTGTCGGCGCTGGGCTTGGTACGAAGGGGATCGAGTACTTCGACGCGGTAAAGATGTGGTATCTCGCGGACGGCCCAAGACCCCTGCTCTTTGTCACCCCAGGCATTGTAACCGAAGTAAGCGCTGATAATGGAATCACGGACGGCTTTGTTTTTAAGATCTTTGACGTAGTCCGGGAGATTCGCCTTGGCACGCTCCCGTTCTCTATCGTGATGGGTTGGCTGTGCGGAATCGGCAGGGGGTGGAGTTGAGACAGACCGGGTGTCGGGGGGAGTGAGGCCAGCCTGGGGATACATTAAGGCGGCCTGCTTCAACCAAACGATCCAAGCGTCGTGGAGGCCTTGTTCGTCGGGCTTTTGAACAAAAAAAACGGCAAAGCGCATGAGACCGCAGTGGAGCTGAACGACCGAAGCGAGGGCGGCATTGACGGCAGCGTCCTGGGCATCGCGGAGGGCCTTCTCGCTGGGGGTTTCTTCGGCGTGGGCGGTAAGGACAGGCGCGGGGTCGGGCATGTTGCCGCCCGCACTCTGGTAAAGCTGCAGGGCCGCATCGGGACTTTGGATGGCTTGATCGAGCGCATTGATCAAATCGGTGAATTGCTTGGAAGAGGCGTCTTGATGCTGCTGCTGAGCTTGCTTGAGCTCGTCTTCCAGCGCGTCGATGGAACTTTCGGCGCGGACAATCGGACCCGAAAATTGAAGCGCAACCAAAATGACGCCCAACGGGCAGATCCGTCTCATGGCGGCACAATAGCGTAATGGTTACTAATTCAAAGAAATTAGCAGCAATTATGTTCCGTCCGACAAAATTAGTGACCGGCGGGTTATTCCAGCATGAGGACCGCCCACATCCGTCCTGTTTTTCCTTTTTCGGCGCGATAGGAGTAATAGCGGTCAAGATGCGCGGCAGTGGAAATGCCGCAATCGTGGTAGTGACGGACACCGGCGGTGCGGACTTGGCGGCCAATTTCTGCCGCAAAATCGACTTCGTAGTGGGGCGGACGGATGCAGGGGCCAAGTTGGACGATGAGGTCCTCGGGACGGCTTCCATAGGTGTCGCGAAGGCAGGCAATGGTCCGGGCGGCGATGTTGGCTTCGGTGCCTCGGCGGCCGGAGTGGGCAAGGCCGATGACCTTCTGGACGGGGTCGTAAAAATAGACGGGGCCGCAGTCGGCGACGCGGACGATGAGGGGCATGCGCTGGACTGAGGTGGTGAGGGCGTCCACTTCCGGGACGCGGATGCCGCAGGGGGTGTAGACCGCCTGGACTTTGCCGCCATGGATCTGTTCGGCCTCGACGGCGTCGACAAGCGGGTAGCCTGCGGTGAGAAAGGTTTCGCGAAGTTCGGCATCGAGTTTCTCCAGCGGGCCGCTGCTGCGGATGGAGAAGGCGTGGCGAAGACCTGGGAGCTGGAGCGCGGAGAAGGTTTCAAGTTCCATCACCATGGCATCTAACGCCGCCGCGAAAAAAAGAAAAGCCGTTCCCGCTAAGGGGAACGGCTTTTCGGGAACAGAATGGGTCCGCGATCAGCCCTTGGCCGCCTGCTGCTGCTGGGTGCTGCGGCGAATGATGGTGCGATAGATGCGCAGCCAAGCTTCGACGTCTTCCTGGGTGAGCTCCTTGAATATTTCCTGGAGATTGCGCACGATGCCGCGCTTGAGGCCTTCCACAAGTTCGCGGCCTTTGTCAGTAATGCGAACCAGAACCTGCCGACGGTCCTTGGGATGGCTGAAGCGTTCGATAAGGCCGGCTTCAACAAGACGCTCCACCAAGCCCGTGGTGGCAGGGGTGGTATGGCGCATCAATTCGGCGAGTTGGGACATGTTCAAGCCGGAGGTCTGGTTGAGAAAACCAAGCAGGGTGTACTGCGGGATGGAGATATTCCCGCGGTTGACTTCCGTGGAAAGTTCCACAAGGAAGGAGCGTTGGAGTTGCGTGGCGATCTCAGCGAGTTCTTCGGCTAAGTGAGTATTTTGATCAACAGTTTCCATAAATTCCAATGTTCATCGAATGAAAGCTTTAGTCAATGAATATTTTGAGCCCGTCTTGATTAAGCGACCCTTTTAAGGCATGCGCCGGATTGTTTCAAGCTGCCAAACTATGAAACGTTATCATGCGATGGACTATCTCTCATCAAAATCTCAAACGCCAGAGGGAAGATTTTGCGTTGGATCTTCCAGAAAACTCGTAACGGGGACGAATTGGAATTGGCGTGCGAGAAGCTGATCGAGAACGCGGCCGAGGCAGTCGACGGTTTGCCGGTGGAGTTCGTGGCAGATGATAATGGAACCAGACTTCGTTTGTGTCAGAATGGTGTCGGCGATTTTGTCTTCGCCGGGTTGGGCCCAATCGCGGCTGTCGACGCTCCAAAGGACAACGCTCAGATCGAGCTTCCGCGCGAGATGAGCCTGGTTTTTGCGGAAGGAACCGTAGGGCGGGCGAAAAGCAATGGGACGGTGGTTGAGAATTTCGGTGAGGGCCTCCTGCGTGCGGGCCAGTTCGGATTCGACCTGCACGTCGGGTAACTCGCTGAGCTTGGAGTGGGTGTAGCTGTGATTGCAAACCGCATGACCCTCGGCGTGGACGCGCCGGGCCAGATCGGGTGCGGCGGCGGCGCGCTGGCCGATCATGAAAAAACTGGCGGCGAGACCGCGTTCCTTGAGTCGATCAAGGATCAGTTCGGTGATACCGGGCGTGGGACCGTCGTCGAAGGTCAGGGCAATGCGGTTGCCCTCGGAAGGCCCGCTTTCGAGAAAGGGAGGCCCGGGCTCTTCGACCGGGGTTTTTGAAGAGGCACGCGCAGCCGGGTTGGAGGCGACGGTGGCCCCAAGGACTTTCGCGGCGGCAGTCAGGCCAACGCCAAGGGCGGCGTTCCCGGCGGAAGCGCCGAGGGACTTGAGGAATTGCGCGCGAGTGACGGCCATGTTCAGAAAAAGTAGAACGAGAGGAGAGGCGGGCCAAGTGGAAAAGCGACTTGCCGCCGGTCATGGGCAGGTTCACGTAAGCCAAGCCCGTGATTCTGAGGCTACACCGGCGTCTTCATTCCCAAAGTCTTAGCCAATCGGGCTTGACGCTGGTCGAAGGTAAGGAAGACGCGGGCTTCCAGAGTCAGCGCGGAGGCCACATGCAGAATATCGGCGAAGCGGTGACCGCCCTGCTCGGTAAATTTCCGGCTGATTTTCTCGAACTCCCGGAAAGTCTGGGGCCAGTCGATTGAAACAAGGGTAAAAATTCCATCGGTTATATCCCGGTCAAATTGAGCGAGAGCCCGGAAAGCTTCTTCACTCGAAGATAGCTTCTGCGCAACACGCAATCGAAAACTGTTGCGCGTCTCGGCATGCTGAACTTCAGTCAACGTCAAAGGCTCCTGCAGGCTCGACATGAATGCCACGGCCCGGCGGGTCATTGCCTCAGGATGATAAAGGGCCGCGATGAAGCTGGTATCAGCGTAAGCCCGCATGCCCTACTCCCGATTTTCACAATACCATTGGACAAAGTTATCCGGCGGACGATCCCCATAGTTTTCGCGGATGCGGGCCACGAAATCGGGCCACTCGATTTTTTTCTTTTTCGGGGTTTTTGGAGGCGGCAGCAGCCGCGCGACAACCTTGCCGCGCTTGGTAATCGCGATTTCCTGTCCGCGTTCGATCCGGGACAGAACGGCGGGAAAATCATAGCGCAAATCGCGCACCGTGGCCTTGGTCATTGTGATACTTACCATACATCACTTGACCACCGTGACAAGCCGGACGTTATTCGCCCTTCAACGGAATACCGCCTTCGGTTCCCGTGGGGGCGATGGGCGCGGCAACGGGAGGCGCGGGCGCATCGGCCAGGGCCCCCTTTTTGCGGAGCTGTTCCTCCAGGGCAAGGTCCATGACGAGGTCGGCCAGCGCGATCGTACCCTGGTCGAGGGCGGCGTTGGCGGCCTTGAGTTCGTTGAGGTTTTCGCTTTCGAGCGCCTTTTCGACGTTGAGCATGAGGGCCTCGATTTCCTTCACTTCCCCGGGGACGATGAGGCTGCCGACCTGGGCGAGGGCCTTGCGGGTGGCGCCGAGCATGTCGCCGCTCTTGCGCTTGGTCTCGATCCATTGGCGCTGGGCGATATCGTCGAAAGCGTGCTCGACCGATTCGGCGACCATTTTCTCCACGTCTTCGTCGCGAACGTCGACCGCGCTCTTGAGCTGGACGATTTTCTGCTTGCCGGTTTTGACGTCGCGGGCCAGGACGCTCAAAATTCCGTTGGCGTCGATCTCAAACTGGACGCCGACGCGCGGCACGCCCTTGGGCGCGGGCTCAAATTCGAGGTCGAAGAGGCCGAGCGACCAGTTGTCGCGGGCAAGTTCGCGTTCGCCCTGCAGCACCTGAATTTTCATCGACTTCTGGTTGTCGACGGCGGTGGTGAAGAGTTCGCCCGCCTTGGTCGGGATGGTGGTGTTGCGCGGGATGATGACGTTCATCAGGCCGCCGAAGGTTTCGATGCCGAGCGAAAGCGGCGTGACATCGAGAAGGACCATGTTGCGGACGCCGCCCTCGAGAATGCCGGCCTGGAGGGTGGCGCCGAGCGCGACCGCCTCGTCGGGGTTGGCGCTCGTATTCGGTTCGCGACCGAAAATTTCCTTCACGAGGGCGCGGACCATGGGCATGCGGGTCTGGCCTCCGACGAGAATGACGTCGTCGAGTTCGGCGGCCTTGAGCTTCGCGTCGCTGAGGGAACGGAGGCAATTCGCCCGGGTTTTCTGGACGATGTCTCGGGCCAGGGTCTCGAGCTGGACGCGGGTAACAACGGTGGAGAAGCTGCGCTCGCCGCTGGCGAAGGGAATTTCGACGCGGGTCTCGATTTCGGTTGAGAGGCGGATCTTCGCCGCCTCGGCCTCTTCGTGAAGACGGGCAAGAAGGGCGGTCTCGACGCCGGTCTTAAGATCGCGAGCTAGGCGGGAGGCGAGTTCATCGGTGAGCGCGGCGTCGATGTCGTCACCGCCGAGCCGGGTGTTGCCGTTGGTGGCAAGCACCTGGAAAACGCCCTCGTTGAGTTCGAGGATGGAGATGTCGAAGGTGCCGCCGCCGAGGTCGTAGACGGCGATCTTTGATTTTTTCCCGAGGCGGTCGAGGCCGTAGGCGAGCGCGGCAGCGGTCGGTTCGTTGACGATGCGCTCGACCTCGAACCCGGCGAGGCGTCCCGCTTCCTTGGTGGCGTTGCGCTGGGCGTCGTTGAAGTAGGCGGGCACCGTGATGACGGCGCGGTTCACCGGTTCGCCCAGGTCGCGCTCGACGTCGGCCTTGAGTTTCTTGAGGATTTCGGCGGAAATTTCCTCGGGACTCCAGGCCCGCCCGGGAAGTTCAACCCGGACCGGTTCGTTCCCCTTCCCCGCGACGGGATAATTGACAATCATTTCCTCCCGGGAGATTTCGCTGCCGCGGCGGCCCATGAACCGCTTGATGGAGGAAACCGTCTCCTTCGGCTTGAGGCCGCGGACGTGCTTGGCGGCTGCGCCGACAAGCGGCGGCTGCTCCGGGCCGGGAAAGTGGACGACGGAGGGCGTGAGGCGGCGGCCCTCGGCGTCCGCGATCAGGACGGGAAAGCCCGCGTCCATCACGCCAACAAGGGAATTGGTGGTGCCAAGGTCGATGCCGACAATTTTGCTCATCGTCAACAAACTAGCCGATGAGGAGGCGGGGTGTCAAAGGGGGCGGCGGAAATGGCGTATGTTCCCTCGTTCCCAAGTTGCACTT
>JAJSLI010000097.1 GCA_021272315.1 Methylacidiphilales bacterium
GAAGCTGGCTCAACATCGCCGAAATCGAATTGAGCGCCCTCAACAGCCAGTGCCTCGACCGCCGAATCCCTGATCTCAAATCCATGCAGCGCGAAGTCGCCGCCTGGGAGGTCGCGCGAAATAACCGCGGAGCTCCCGTTAATTGGCGCTTCACCACCGACGACGCTCGCATCAAACTCGCTCGCCTGTATCCGAAACTATGAGTGAGACAAGGTACTAGCAGCCTGTCGGGCTTCGAGCCCTTCAGGCTGCTAAAAGCAAAACCGCCCGATTTATTGAGCAGGGAATATGATCCGAGGGGCCAATCTGCCTTCAATTAGCGTAAAAACCGCCGAGAATCTGCCCGTTTCCCCGGGTTGGATTGGGCGGTTTTGCCAGTAGGAGGCTGGCCGGACGAAGTCCGACAGCCTCCTAGGTCTGCACAAAATTGCCCATCGATGAGATAAAAACGGTTCATGGCATTAATTCTGCTCATCCGATGGGCGTCTTTTACCATGAGTCTACCCATTTCCATTGTCCGGCGCACCATCTGGTTGTGCCTCGCGGTTGTGCTTTGTTCCCTGCCGGTGCTGGCCGAGGACGCTGTTCCTTCGATGGATCAGCGCGTCGCCGCTCTGGAGGCCTATGTCACGAACACGAATCCCGGGAGTAGCCTGACCGGCGTCCCCGGTCCCGGGCACAATGGTTGGATGATGACGTCGTCGGCGCTGGTGTTGTTCATGACCTTGCCGGGCCTGGCGCTGTTTTATGGCGGGTTGGTCCGTCGAAAGAACGTCCTTTCCGTCCTGGCCCAGTGTCTGGGGATTGCTGGACTTGTCACGATTCTCTGGTGGGCGGTCGGATACAGCCTGGTGTTCGGGCAGAGTTTCAAGGGCGTCGGCATCGGCCGGTTTTTTGGCGGGACCGAGTTTCTGTTTCTCCGCGGCGTGACGTCGGCGCCCAACACGGCCTATGCTTTTTGGGTCTCGCAGAACGTATTTGCGATGTACCAGTTGATGTTCGCGATCATCACCCCGGCGCTGATCGTCGGCGCAATTGCCGAGCGCATGAAGTTCTCGGCCATCCTGTCGTTTGTGACGCTGTGGATGCTGATAGTCTACTTCCCGCTGGCCCACATGATCTGGGGCGCGACCGGTCTCATGAACGGCGCGGCGAATGCTGGTGCGGGGATCACGGCGATTGACTTTGCCGGAGGCACGGTGGTCCACATGTCATCCGGATGGTCGGCGCTGATTCTCTGTTTGATCATCGGCCCCCGCATCGGGTTTGGCCGCGAAAAGATGGCGCCGCACAGCATGGTCTTGTGCATGGTCGGCACCGGGATGCTCTGGGTGGGCTGGTACGGTTTCAACGCCGGCAGCGCGGTGGCGGCCGATGGCATCGCGGCCAACGCTTTCATGACGACCACGCTGGCCACCGCGGTTGCCTCCTTCACCTGGGGCATGATCGAGCGGATATTTCGCGGGCACGCCTCGATTCTCGGCTTCTGCTCCGGCGCGGTCGCCGGTCTCGTCGTGATCACGCCGGCCACGGGATTTGTCAGCTCGACCGGTGCGGTGATCATCGGGCTCATTGCCGGGTCGGTGCCGTACTTCTTTGTCACGACCGTGAAGGCGAAATTCGGCTATGACGACGCCCTGGACACTTTTGGCGTTCACGCGGTGGGAGGGACCATGGGGGCCTTCTTGACCGGTCTGTTCGCCACGGGCGCGGTCAACAGCAACCTCACGAGCGGCGCCGCGCTCAAGAACGGGCTGGCCAAGCTCGTCACGGAGGGCGGACTTTGGCACGAACAGCTCAAGGCCATCATCCTCACGCTCTTTCTGGCCGTCGTGGCCACCTTCGTCCTCGCCCACGTGGTGAAAATGGTGGTGGGCCTGCGACCCGCCCCCGAGATCGAACGCCAGGGTCTCGATCTCATGGAACACGGCGAAGAGGGTTACATCGAATAGCCCCTTTTCCCTGCCGACTTTCCACCGATGAATCTCATTGTTGCCATCATCAAGCCGTTCAAGCTGGAGGAAGTGAAGGAGGCGCTGGCCGGGATCGGGGTCCAGGGCATGACGGTGACCGAGGTCAAGGGTTTTGGCCGCCAGAAGGGCCACACCGAAGTCTACCGAGGGAGCGAGTACACGGTGGACTTCCTGCCGAAGGTCAAGGTCGAGATCGTCGTGGCCGACGAAATGGTGGCCAAGGTCACCGCAGCCGTCGTGCAGTCGGCGAAGACGGGAAAGATTGGCGACGGCAAGGTTTTCGTGCTGCCGCTCGATGAAGCCGTGCGCATCCGCACCGGCGAGCAGGGCGCTATTGCGCTGTAGAGGCTATCCGAAAACCCGCGAATGAACGTAGGGGCGCAGGCTCGCTGCGCCCCTCTTCGAGGGCGCGACAAGATCGCGCCCCTACGAATCCGGCTTTCCTATGGGTTTTCGGATAGCCTCTAGTGTAGTGTCACGGAAGTTCATTACATATTGCTGCGACCTTGCCGAGGATGGAATCGGCCGTGGCGGTCCAGCGGAACGGCTTCGGGCGGGCATTATGACGGTCGATGTAGTCGAGGATAGCTTCCTTGAGTTGGGGTACGCTGGAGAAGGAAC
>JAJSLI010000005.1 GCA_021272315.1 Methylacidiphilales bacterium
GCACCAACGGCAAACCCGCCAAAGTCGCCCTCACCGCCTGCGCCCGTAAACTCCTCATCCATCTCAACAGCCTCCTGAAAAATCCCCAACTTTCCCCTTGCTAACCAAGACCGTTGCTTCGACAAGCTCAGGATGACGGAACACTAAAAGAATCACGCCGCGGCGGTCGCCTTGCCCTGCTTTTGACTCTGGCCTTGCGCCTTCCCGGGAGCCGGTTCCGGCTTTGGCTCGGATTCAGGCAAAGGAAGAGGCGGCGAGAAGAGGTAAGCTTGGAAGATGGCTTCGCCGATGCCGTTGAGCTTGATCTGGAGATCGTCCATGTACGTGTGCATCCCGACGGTCTTGATGTCCTCGAGGGCGCTGTAGTTGAGTTCGGAGACGAGGCGCCCGGCGAGCTTTTCGGCGAGGTTGGTGAAGTGTTCCTCCTTGCAGCCCGAGATGCGGCGCAGGGCGTCGTTGAGCGACTGGGCGCAGAAGCGGATGGAGCGCGGGAAAAATTCGTTGAGGATGAGGAACTCGACGACCTTGTCGGGCTCGACCTGGGCAACGTAGAATTTGCGGTAGGAGTCGTGCGAACTGCAGGAGCGCAGGATGGCGCTCCAGTGGAGGGTGCCGGCGGTCTGGGTGACGGCGGGCTTGCTGACAAAGATTTCGTCGTTGGCGTCGAGGATGCGGGTCGTCATGTCGGCGCGCTCGAGGTATTTGCCGACCTGGATGAAGTCCCAGTCCTCGCCGTGGGTCATGGTGCCGTCGGTGATGCCCTGGAAGAGATGAGAGGCGTTTTTGACCTGGCTGAAAAATTCGTAAGGGCCCTGGCGGACGATTTTCTTGAGGGTCTGGCTTTTAATCCAGAGGTAGATGCGGTTGATCTCCTCCCACATCTCGAGGGAGATCTGCTCGCGCACGTGGCGGGCGTTTTCGCGGGAGGCGGTAAGGCAATTGAGGATCGAGTTGGGATTTTTGGGGTTGAGAGTGAGAAACTCGATGACGTTGTCGCTGCTGGCTTCCTTGTGGTACTCGAAGAAGTCGACGTGGTCGCCGGTGCTGCGCAGGACCGGTTCCCAGAGGGTTTTTTGCTCGGCGGGGCCGAGTTTGGGCAGGTCGAGCATGAGCTGCAGGTTGACGTCGAGAATGCGGGCGATGTTCTCGGCCCGCTCGGCGTAACGGCTCATCCAGTAGAGGGAATCGGCGACGCGTGAGAGCATAAAAGGTGGGGGCGGCTAACTGTCTCCGTAGAGGACCCAGGTGTCCTTGCTGCCGCCGCCCTGGGAAGAGTTGACGACCAGGGAGCCTTTGCGCAGGGCGACGCGGGTGAGGCCGCCGGGGATGATGGAGATTTTTTCGCCGTAGAGGATGTAAGGGCGCAGGTCGACGTGGCGGCCTTCAAATTTGCCGTCGCAGTAGCTGGGATGGCGGGAGAGGTTCAAGGTCGGCTGGGCGATGAAGTTGCGGGGATTCTCAAGGATCTTGGCCTTAAAGTCGGCGCGCTGCGAATGAGTCGAGGCGGGGCCGACAAGCATGCCGTAGCCGCCCGATTCGTTGGCCGATTTGACGACGAGTTTATCAAGATGGGTGACGATGTATTCGCATTCCTTGGGGTTGGAGGCGAGGTAGGTCGGGACGTTGGCGAGGATCGGTTCTTCCGAGAGGTAGAACCGGATCATGTCGGGCACGTATTTATAGATGACCTTGTCGTCGGCGACGCCGGTGCCGATGGCGTTGGCGAGACTGACATTGCCGGCGCGGTAGGCCTCGACCAAACCGGGGACGCCGAGGATGGAGTCCTTGCGAAAGACGAGAGGGTCGAGGAAGTCGTCGTCCAGGCGGCGGTAGATGGTGTCGACCTGCTCGAGGCCCTTGGTGGTGCGCATGTAGACTTTTTTGTCCCGCACGACCAAGTCTTGGCCTTCGACGATCTGAATGCCCATCTGCCGGGCGAGGAAGGAATGCTCGAAGTAGGCGCTGTTGTAGATGCCGGGGGTGAGGAGAACGACGGTGGGGGAGTTGCGTCCGTTGGGCGGCGCGATGTACTGGAGAACGGTGAGGAGGTCCTGGGTGTAGTGGGCGACGGGGCGCACGCCGACGCTGCCAAAGAGGTTGGGGAAAGCGCGCTTCATGGCGACGCGGTTTTCCAGGAGGTAGGAAACGCCGGAGGGGCAGCGGCCGTTGTCCTCGAGGACAAAGTAGGTGCCTTCACGGTCGCGGACCATGTCGCTGCCGCAGATGTGGATGTAGATGTCGCGGGGGACCTCGACGTGGCGCATCTCGGGCCGGTAATGCTTGGCGCTGATGATGTCTTCCACCGGAACGACCTTTTCCTTGATGATGCGCTGGTCGAAGTAGATGTCCTTGAGAAAAAGGTTGAGGGCGCGCAGACGTTGGACGAGGCCGGCTTCGATCTTGGTCCACTCCGCGTTTGGGATGATCCGGGGAACGAGGTCGAAGGGGAAGATGCGCTCGGTGCCCTGCTCGTCGCTATAGACGGTGAAGGTGATGCCCTGACGCAGGAAGGCGGCATCGACGGCCTGGCGGCGCTGCTCAAACTCCTCGCGGTCCAGTTGCTGGAAACGTTCGTGGAGGGTGGCGTAGTGGGGCCTGACCTCTCCTTCGGCCGCAAACATTTCGTCGAAAAAGTCGCCGGGATGGTATTTGTCAAGCAAGGCCATGTACGTAGGGTCTAAATCAAGAAATTATCATGTCAGGAACTCCAAATGAAGCAACCTGAACCGGATGCCATCAAGCGAGGTTCATGCCAAAAGCACGCAACCTTGAGGGCATGTCTTCAAAAGTGACATTTTCCAACGTGCGCGGAAGTTTGACAAACAGGGCTGGAAGCGGGACTTTCCCTCCATGAGCACAGATTCCCCGGTCATAACCCTTTCCCGCGACATTGAAGCGATCCAAATCCCCAGCGGCTTGGCCAAAAAGCTGCCCAAGGGGACACCCGTCATCGTCACCCAGGCGCTTGGGGGAACCTACACCGTGGTGGTCGAGCATTCGGCCGGGCTGTACCGGGTGCTGGCCCAGGACGCCGACGCCCTGGGCAAAGCGGTGGCGGCGCCCGCGGCGAGCAACGGGGCCTCGTCGGCGAAAACGGAAGGTCCGCTCGAGGAGGAGGCGATCTGGCAGCAGTTGAAAACCTGTTATGATCCCGAGATTCCGGTGAACATCGTCGATCTGGGGCTGATTTACAGCCTGGAAATCAAGCCGCAGGAGGGAGGCGGGAACCTGGTGGAAGTGAAGATGACCCTGACCGCGCCGGGCTGCGGGATGGGGCCCTCAATCGCCTCGGACGCCCAGCGAAAGATTTTGACCGTGCCGGGGGTGACCGACGCGCAGGTCGATGTGGTCTGGGACCCGCCGTGGAGCGCGGAACGCATCTCGCCCGAGGGCAAATCCAAGCTCGGGATGGTTTAGAACTCCTATCAAAAGTAGACACGGAAGTATTCTTTCAGGGCGAAGCGTTACTGCCCTCCGCAGGAGGGCCGTCCGCAGGAGGGCCGTCCGCAGGACCGATTCTCTTTGCGCTTGGGAATCCAACTCTGTAGTTTTTCATTACCGTGAACTACCTCGGCTTCATTTCGGACCTGGGGGAGCCGGACTCCTTTTCGCTGCATCTTTTCTGGGGCATCGGTTTCTTCGGACTTATTCTCATCATCTTGCAGGCGGTCTTCGGCGTCGCGATTGGAGGCCACGACACGGACTTCGGTTCCCAAGCGAGCGTCGATGCCCAGGGCGGTCACGGCAGCGGGGCCGGCTATCTTTCGATCCGCACCATTTCGGCCATGCTGCTCGGATTCGGCTTCGGCGGCGCGGTGCTGGAACGGAACGGCTTCCCCCTGTGGATCGCCGCGCTCGGCGGCCTTGCCATCGGCTTTGTCATCGGCGCCGTCTACGTCGTTCTCATGCGTTCACTCTACCAACTCCGCTCGGACGGCACCTCCGTCCTCTCCGAGGCCGTCAATCAGAGCGGCACCGTCTACCTGCGCATCCCCGGCCTGCTCTCCGGCGCGGGTGAAGTCCAGGTCGCGTTCGGGGGACGCCTGCAAAATGTGAAAGCCTTCACCGAGGGGCCGGAATTGCCCAACGGAACGGCGGTGCGGGTGGTGGCCCTGCACGGCGGACAAGCTTTGCTGGTCGAAAAACTCAGGTAACTGATCACCAACATCGGAGGAGAAACTTATTATGGTCATGGACACGGACATCTTTTATCTCATCGGGGGCGCGGCCCTGCTCGTCTTCGTCGCGTTCGTCGGCTTCCTCACCCGCTACAAACGCTGTCCCTCCGACCGCGTGCTGGTCATTTACGGACGTGTCGGCGAGGGGCGCAGCGCCCGCTGCATGCACGGTGGCGCGGCGTTCATTCTGCCCATCGTGCAGGATTATCAGTTTCTCGACCTGCGCCCGATGTCGATCGACATCCAGTTGAACAACGCGCTTTCCAAGCAAAACATCCGGGTGAGCGTGCCCTCGACCTTCACCATCGGCATCACGACCGATCCCGATAAAATGGGCAACGCCGCCGAGCGACTGCTGGGGTTCAACAACAACCAGATCATGCAGCTCGCCAAGGAAATCATCTTCGGCCAGATGCGCCAGGTGGTCGCTACCATGCGGATCGAGGAAATCAATGCCGACCGCGACCAGTTGATCGTCGCCATCACGAACAACGTCAGCACCGAACTCGAAAAAGTCGGCCTGCGCCTGATCAACGTCAATATCCAGGACGTGACCGATGAGTCGGGCTACATCGACGCCCTCGGCAAGGAAGCCTCCGCGAAAGCCATCGCCGATGCCAAGATCAAGGTGGCCCAGGCCGAACGCGACGCCGAGATCGGCAAGGCCGTGGCCGACAAGGAAATGACTATCAGCGTCGCCAGCGCGCAGGCGGACGCCACCCAGGGCAAAAACACGGCCCAGCAACAGATTGCCCAGTCCAATTCCGATTTGCGCATCAAGCAGGCCGAAGCCGCCCGCACCGCGCAGGTGGCCGAAAACGTGGCCAAGGCCGACGTCGAGCGCCAGACCTTCGATGCCGAGGGCAAGGCCCAGCAGGCGCGCGCGGAAATGCAGCGCAAGCAGCAGTACGCGGAGCGGATCGTGCCCGCCGAAATCGCCAAGGACGCGCTCGTCGTCCAGTCCCAGGCCGCGGCCCAACAGGTGACCATCGCCGCCGAGGCCGAAGGCAAGCGGATGATCGTCATCAAGCAGGCCGAGGCGGTCGCGGCCGAGGCGGAAGCGAAGAAAATTTTGGTCATCAAGCAGGCGGAAGGTTCCGAGATAAGAGCCGTCCTCGAAGGCCGGGCCGAAGGTTTCCGGCAACTGGTCGCCTCCGCCGGCGGCAATGCCAGCGAGGCCGTGGTCGTGCTCGTGGCCGATCAACTCCCCGGCATGATCGATTCCCAGATGAAGGGCATCTCCAACCTGAAGATCGACAAGGTGGTCGTCTGGGGCGGCGGCGAGGGAGGCAAGGGTGGCATTTCGCATCTGCTCAAGGACCTGATCACCGGCCTGCCTCCCGTGACCGAACTGGCCCGGGCCGCCGGCATCGAGCTGCCGCCGGTCTTGGGGCAGGTGACCTCATCCATCGTCCCGCCCGAAGCACCGCCCGCGCCACCGGAAAAGCCGAAGCAGGGGATGCCGTAAGCCGTTCCTCATGGGGCCCATGGGACCCATAAGTCCGATGGGATTACGTAATCCATGAACCTCGATAAGACCC
>JAJSLI010000042.1 GCA_021272315.1 Methylacidiphilales bacterium
CGATTTCAAGCTCGGCGGCAATGAGATTCAGAAAGCGGGTCATTGCTTTCTCGCCATCGAGCATCCCCTCGTCAAAGTTGACGTCAATGATGGCGGCGCCGCCCTCGACCTGTTGGCGGGCGATGGCGAGGGCCTCGTCGAATTTGCCCTCGAGAACGAGTTTGGCGAAGCGAGGCGAGCCGGTGACGTTGGTGCGCTCGCCGATCAGCGTGAACGGTATTTCGGGGCGCAGGGTGAGCGGTTCGAGGCCGGCGTAGGAGGTGGCCTTCGACGCGGAGGGCAACCGGCGCGGCGGAATGTCGCGCAGGGCCTCGGCGATGCAGCGAATATGTTCGGGCGTGTTGCCGCAGCAACCGCCCGCGATGTTGAGCCAGCCTTGGCGCGCGTAATCGGCCATGAGGGAACCCATGTCCTCGGGCAAAAGCGGGAAACCGGTCGGGGAAAGAGGATCGGGCAATCCCGCGTTGGGATAGCAGCTAAAATAACAGGAGGCAACGCGGGAGAGTTCCTCGACGAAGGGGCGCATCTGGACGGGGCCGAGCGCGCAGTTGATGCCGACGCTGAGTGGATTGGCATGGGCAACGGAAATCCAGAAAGCCTCGACCGTTTGCGCGTTGAGCGTTCGTCCCGAGTCGAAAATCGTAACGGAAATCTGGACCGGAATGCGGCGGCCAACCTGGTCGAAGGCTTCCTCAATGGCAAAGAGAGCGGCCTTGGCGTTGAGGGTGTCGAAGATCGTCTCGACAAGCAGGGTATCGACGCCGCCTTCGATCAGGCCGAGGACCTGTTCCTTGTAGGCGGCGACGAGTTCAACGTAGGTGACGCTGCGGGCGCCGGGATCGTGGGCGTCGCGGGAAATCGAGGCGGAGCGGTTGGTCGGGCCGATGGAACCAGCGACAAAAACAGGCCGCCCGTGCTTTGCGGCGTGCTCATCGGCAACGCTGCGGGCGAGGTGGGCGGCCTCGACGTTAAGATCGGTGACAATGGACTGGAGATCGTAATCGGCCTGCGAAATGGCCTGCGCGTTGAAGGTGTTGGTTTCGATAATGTCGGCGCCGGCTTCAAGAAAGAGGCGATGGACAGAAGCGATGACGTCGGGCTTGGTCAGAACAAGCAGATCGCCATTGCCCTTGAGGTCCTTGGGATGGCCTTTGAAGCTCTCGCCGCGGAAGTCCGCCTCGCTGAGCTTGAACTGCTGCAGGGTGGTGCCCATCGCCCCGTCAATGATGACGATGCGCTTTTGCAGCAGGACTTCGAGAGGATGGAGAGAGACGGTCGACATGGAGCAATTAACATATCGACGTATCCGGATGCGTCAATGTATTAATTGTTCCATTAGACTGTTGAAACAGGAATCTTGGCGCCAGAAAAAAAAACCGCCGCGATGAGAACCGCGGCGGTTTTAACAGTTGCCTTTTATTCGTAACGGCATCTCTCTTGGCGAAGCGTAGCTGCCGTCCGCAGGACTTACTGCACGGTAAAGCCGCCGTCAACGAGGATGTCCTGACCGGTGACAAAAGAGGCGCCGGGGGAGCTGAGGTAAAGCACGGCGCTGGCGACTTCCTCGGGCGTACCGAATCGTCCGACGGGATGAAGTGAGGCGAAGTGCTTGCGCTGGTCGCTTTCCTTCGATTTCTCGCCGACGAAGCGTTCGACCATCTCGGTCTCGATGGCGGCGGGGGAAACGGAGTTGACGCGGATCCCCTGCTTGGCCGTTTCCAGCGCGGCGGTTTTGGTCAGGCCGAGCACCGCATGCTTGGTGGCGGCGTAGAGTCCTATGCCGGCGAAGCTGAGATGACCGGCAACGGACGAGGTGTTGACAATGGAACCGCCGCCGCTCTTGAGAAGGGCAGGGATTTCGTACTTAAGAGAGAGGAAGACGCCCTTGACGTTGATGTCGAAGACGCGGTTGTACTGCTCGACCGTGGCATCGGTGAGTGGGGTGAGCGTGCCTTCGATCCCGGCGTTGTTGAAGGCAATGTCGAGCCGCCCGAAATGATCAACTGTGGCTTGGACGAGCGCCTTGACTTGGGCTTCGTCAGAAACGTCGCCCTGAACGAAAAGGCCCTTGCCGCCGGCCTTCTCGACGAGGGCGACGGTCTCAGCTCCTTCGGCTTTGCGACGACCGGAGACGACAACCTTGGCTCCTTCGCGAGCGAAGGCGACGGCGGTGGCACGGCCGATACCGGTGGTGCCGCCGGTGATGAGTACGACTTTGTTTTCGAATGTTTTGGACATAGTGATGGGAGGGTTGGTTGGGTTAAGGTTGGGGTTACTGAAAGGATTATTCAATCCAACGGAGAACAGACACGGTGCAGGGGCGCGCCGTTATCGGGCTCAAGAGAATCACCCGGTCCGGTTTTCCCGTGCGGGGTACACGCTTATTCAATCTAGCTTGAATAAGCCGTACTTGGGCAAGGCCTTCGCTATAACCAAGAGGTCGCGTTTGAGTCTCAATGATGGGGGCAATTTGATTGATCATAAGAAGTTGCTTTCGCAATTAAGTTGACCGGTTGGTATAGCAAGATGGCAAAAAAACTCAAGTCGATAAAGCCATATCCGCTTAGCGAGATCAGCTTGCTGACTGCTTGGAGCAGCTTGTACAGGACATCATATTCAGGTTTCATGAACTCAATTTAGTTGACTGGTTGGTATAGTGCAAGAAGTTTTTTAAATTTTTTTGTACGGGGTATTGGCAGCAGGTGTTTTTTCCTTCCGGAAAGGCATCAACCAAGGAGATTTCTTACCAACGAGCTTTCAGCGCCAGCCAGAGTTTGCGGGGAAAGGAGACCCGGACGCGGCGCTGGTAGACTTGGTAGTCGGCGCGCTCGATTTCCTCCAGGATCGCGCCGTAGACCGTGCTCATCAGGCGGGCGCAGAAACGGGAGCCGTCGTTGGGCAGGGCGGCGATGCCGGTTTCGGCGTGCCCGTAATAGGCGCGGGCACGCCCGATCTGGAAACGCATCATGGCGCGGAAAGGCTCGTTCATTCGCCGGCGGGCGATGTCGTCGGGCGTAAGGCCGAATTTATCGAGTTCGTCGAGCGGCAAATAAAGCCGGTCGCGGTCCCAGTCCTCGGCGACGTCGCGCAAAATATTGGTCAACTGCATGGCCGTGCCAAGGTCGCGGGCGGGCTTGAGCAGTTCAGGCGCAGGCTCGGTCAAGATGTGGACCATGATGAGACCGACAACGGAAGCGACGTGGTAACAGTAGCGGTCGAGTTCCTCCCAGTTGGCAATGCGGACCTCGCCGCGATCCATGGCGACCCCGGCTAGCAGGTCCTCAAAATAATTTTTTGGTATGGCGCGACGGCGAATGGTGTCGCGAAAGGCTGCGAGCCACGGGAGAGCGGCGGCGAAATCCCGGGCATCGTTGGCCGTAGGGTTGTCTTCCCAGGCAACGTCGAGAAGTTCCTTGAGCATGGCGAGGGAGCGCACGCGGGAGGCTCCGTCGGGAGCGAGGTCGACCTGGTCGTCAACGTAGCGGCAGAAAGCATAGACTGCGTAGGCGTCGTTGCGCTTGGCGCGAGGAAGGACGTGGGAGGCAAAGTGGAAGGTCTTGGCGTGGTGCCGGGTCATCAGCCGGCATGCCTCGAAGGAGACGGCGATGAGAGGATTAGAAATAGCGGACATGGCCTAAAGCACTTTACCGGGCCGGCCGGGAGAAACGCTGCAGATTACTGCGTCCCGGTGTGCTGGGTCTGCTGGCGGACGAGAGAAAAGGCTTCGCGCAGGCCGTCGGCCTGGGTAGGTGTGAAGGAGGAGTGGCTGAGGTCGGTTTCCGCTTTCTGGAAAAGGTCTTCCATTCGCCGGGCGAGAAGACCGACCGCGCCCGATTTGTCGATGAGCTGCTCGATCTTGCTCACCGAGGCGTCGTTGGAGGCGCGGGTGCTGAGGCAAAGCTGGAGGAAGCTGCGGTCAAGGTCTTCGAGATGATCGTAGGCGACGCGAAGAAGCAGCGTTTTCTTGCCCTCGAGGATGTCGGTCTGGCGCAGGCGATCGACGCCCTTGAACTGCTGGTATTCGATAAGATCGTTCTGGATCTGGAAAGCGAGGCCGACCGGCTCGATCAACTCGGCGAGTTCGTGCAGGAGATCGTCGCTAACACCGGCGAGCAGCGCGCCGAGGACGAGCGGCGCCTCGAAGGTGTAACGGGTGGTCTTGAGCGTGTACATCCGGGCGATATCGGCCTCGCTGACGCGGGCGATGTCGCGGGTGCCAAGGAGAATGTCGTAGATTTCTCCGGCGCCGGTGTCGGAGATGTAGCGGAGAAAATGGGAGAGGGCGGCGTCGCGAATGGCGGGCGCAAAGTCCGTGGTGCGCAGCGTGTCGAGCGCCATGGCGAAGAGAATGTCGCCGATCACCACCGCAACGTTGCCGCCGACCCGAGCCGCGCCGTCGGACTTGCCGAGCCGTTCCTCGACCAGCTTATGGAAGGTGGGCAGGCCGCGGCGGCGCTCCGACTGGTCGATGACGTCGTCGTGGATGAGAATAAAGGCGTGGAGCAGCTCTAGCGAAAGGGCGGAGCGGAGAACGGCGTGGTCCTCGATCGGACGGCTGCCACCGAAGGCGCGATACGCGGCGAGCATCAGCATGGGGCGGATGCGCTTGCCGCGGCGCCCGACAAACTCGGTCAGGTCGAGGTAGAGCGGCTCGAAGAGATCGCCGTAGGCGTAGCGCTCGGCGTTTTCCTGAAAAAAGCGGGCCAGGAAATTCTCGAAGAGAGCGGGGGCCTGCTGGAGTTCGGCGCGAAGCGAGGAGGGCATGACAACAGGCAAGCTAGATGAAAACGCGAATCAGCGCAATTTTTGAAGAAGAGCATGGCGGATGCCAAATTTTGGACGCGGGAATCGGGCCGCCACCGCCTCACGGCAGCGGCAACTCAACGGCATGGCCGCCGCGGGCGCTCAGATTGACCGCCTCGGTAAATTCGAGGTACTGGACGCCGGTTTCGAAGCCCGGCTCGGGATGGCCTCCAGCGAGCACCGCGTCAATGAAGTCCTTCTCGACTGTCCAGGCAGATTCAAGTTCCGGCGGAATGTCGAGCCGGCTCAACTCCTTGTCGCCCCGGCGCGCGCCGAAGATTTGGTCCCGGGTAAAATTGTAGACAAGCGTGCCCTCGCGCCCGTAAATGGCGAGGGTCTCGTCGGGCGCAAACTGGGCGACGCCGCTCCATTCGAGAATGCCAGCCAAGCCGTTGGGCCACTGGCCGAAGACGTGGACGACATCGGGAATATGGACGACATAGCCGTCGCGCTTTGGGACGGAAACCTTCATCTGGGCATGGAGGCGGCGCGGCGAGCCGATCCAGCGCTGAAGAACCTCGGCGTAAATGCCGACGGTAAGGACATTGAGGCCGCTGAGTTCGGTGCGCTGGCGCCAGTGGGCCGGCGCGAGAGAATCAGCGAACTGGCTGTTGACGGCGGTCAGCCGGAAATGCCAGAGCTCACCGGCGTACCCGTCGCGCAGAAGTTTCTGGAAAAAGCGCCCGCCTTTGAGTCCATGCGGCGGCGGGCAGAGCATGGTGACGAGTTGTGGCCGGGCTTGGGCGGCGGCGAGCATTTCGCGGCCCTCCTTCAGGTTCATGGCCATGCGGGCCTGGCAGAAGACATGTTTGCCGGCCTCGAGCGCTGAAATGGTGATGGGGGCGTGCAGGACGGGTGGAGTGCCAATCCAGATGATGTCCAAGTCGCGGCGTTCGATCAGCGCAGCCCAGTCATGGACAACCTCGGGAATGTGAAATTCTTTGGCAATACGCTCGGCGGACTCGACGCGCGAGTTGCAGGCGGCAACGACCTGGACGTTGGGCAGGGCAAGGAGGCCGGGGAGATGGCGCTGACGAACGATGGAACCGGCTCCGATGATGCCAATCCGTAATTTCTTTGGGACGTTGCGATTCATGCCAGTGCCTTTTCCCGGGCCGATTCTGCCGCCATTTGTGCCGGTGTCCATCCGCGAAGAGCGCGCTGGCGGTTGACGACCTGCCGGACACGAAGCGCGATTTCATCCAAATCCTCATCGCGAACATGAGATCCGATGGAAAAACGGACGGTGGCGGAAGCCCAGTCATCCGGCACGCCCATGGCGGCAAGAACATGCGAAGGCTGGACGGAACCAACGAGGCAGGCGGAGCCGCTTGAGACGGCGAGCCCGGCGAGATCAAGCGCGATGAGGAGGTCCTCACCATGCAGCCCGAGAAAACTGACGTTGAGGGTGTTGGGGAGCCGCTTTTGAAAATGACCATTACGGCGGATGCCCTCGAGGGAACTGAGTTCACGCCAGAGCCGGTCCGTCCAGCGGAACTGGCGTTGCGCCTCGGCGGGATCGGGGTTGCCGAAAAGACGCGCGGCTTCGGCAAAACCGGCGATGGCAGGAGCGTTCTCGGTGCCGGGGCGGCGCTCGTTTTCGTGCGAACCGCCTTCCATGAGCCGCGCGATAGGCACGCCGGACTTGAGCCAGAGAAGACCCGCGCCGAGCGGGCCATGAAATTTATGCGCAGCAAGACTGAGAGCGCCGACCTGCCAGGCGGCAAGGTCGAGCGTTTCTTTTCCCGCGCTCTGGATGGCGTCGGTATGGAAAAGGACGCCGTGACGCGCGCAGATTTCGCCAAGCTCGCGCATGGGCTGGACGACGCCGGTCTCGTTGTTGGCGCTCATGATCGAAATCACGACGGTGTCGGGGCGAATGACGCGTTCGAGATCATCCGGATCGACGAGTCCGGCGGCATCGACGTTGAGCCAGGTGACCTCGAAATTTTTCCAACGTTCAAGGGCCTGGCAGGCGTGAAGCACGGCATGGTGCTCCGTTTTCGCTGTGATGAGATGCCTCCCCTTCCCGCCGTGAGCGCAGGCCAGGCCTTGGACGGCGAGATTGCAGCTTTCGGTGCCGCCCGAGGTAAAAATGATTTCGGAGGGTTTCGCCTTCAACCATGCGGCAAGAGAATCGCGGGCGGAATCGATTTCGCCGCGGGCGCGGCGACCCTCGGCGTGAAGGCTGGAGGGATTGCCCAGCGTACCCTCCAAGAGCGGTTCCATGACGGCGCGGACGCGCGGATCGAGGCTCGTGGTCGCGTTGTCATCAAGGTAAAAACGCGACATGGCGGCCCTTTCGGTGGCGGGTCAGATGACCCATTCCCCCCCAAAGTGTTGGCGGGAATGAATGCTGATCTGCTGGGCCTCGAAGGCGACGACTGAATCGGCGGGAATCGAACGGGTAAGCCAGACATTGCCACCGATGATGGTGCGGTCGCCGATGACCGTGTCGCCGCCGACGATGGTGGCGCCGGCATAGATGGTGACGTCGTCGCCGATGGTGGGGTGGCGCTTGCCGCCGAGAACGTGGCCCTGGTCGTCACGCTTGACGTGCTTGGCGAGACTGCGGGCGACGAGGCCGACGCCTTGGTAAAGCCGGACGCGATTGCCGATTTTGCTCGTGCCGCCGATAACAACGCCGGTTCCGTGGTCGATGAAGAAGTGGCTGCCGATATCGGCGCCGGGATGGAGATCGATGCCGGTGCGGCCGTGGGCCCATTCGGTCATCATGCGGGGCAAAAACGCCACCCCGAGATCGTAAAGTACGTGGGCCATGCGGAAGACGGCGATCGCTTCGACGCCGGGATAGGCGAGAATGACCTCCTCCTTGCTGGCGGCAGCCGGGTCGCCCTGGTACGCGGCCTCGACATCGGTCTGGATAAGGGAACGTACCTGGTGCAACTTGCCGAGAAAATCGAGCGTGATGCTTTCGGCATCGCGGTCCGGGACGGGGTACATGGCGAGACTCTTGGCGATCTCGCGCTTGAGCTTCTTTTGCAGGCTGCCGAGCTGAAGGTTGAGTTCATGGGGCAGGTCGTTGATGGCGATTTGCTGTTCGGCGATGAAGCCGGGAAAAATGACATGGAGCAAATCCTGCGTGAGCGCGGCCACGGCCATCTTCGACGGGAGTTTCGCCCCGTCGAGATGCTTGATGCCTCCGCATTGGGCGTAGGACTCGATCATTTGCTCAACGATCTTGTTCATCGGGTGGTCCATATCCGGCTTACCGTATCGGAAAAGAGGCCGGGCTGCAAATGCGGGCGCACCGACGGGTAAGCCTGGCCTCTTTCACGTTCCAAACTCACCCATCACCCGTCGGCGCACCGTATCTACCTTTGCAAAGAGTCCCAGGAACGATCTTTCCCGTCATCGGCAAAAACGGCTTCGATATCGCTTTCAAAGAAGCGGTCGGTGTGCTGAGCGCGGCAAAGCTTCGCGTAAAGCCCATTGCGGGCGAGCAAATCGTCGTGGGTGCCGCGTTCGACGATGCGCCCCTTTTGCAGAACAAGAATAAGATCGGCGTGCCGGACCGTGGAAAGCCGATGCGCGATGACAAAGGAGGTGCGTCCCGAGAGAAGTCGCCGGAGCGCCTGCTGAATAAACTGCTCCGTGGCGGTATCAACGCTGGCGGTGGCCTCGTCAAGGACGAGAACAGGCGGGTCTTTCAAAAGCGCGCGGGCGATGGAGATGCGCTGCTTTTCGCCTACGGAAAGTTTGACGCCGCGCTCGCCGACATGGGTGTCGTAACCTTCGGGCAGCTCGGAAACAAAATCGTGGACGCAGGCGGCGCGGGCCATCTGTTCGATTTCGGCGCGCGTGGCGCCGGGGCGGCCGAAGCGAAGGTTGTCCAGGATCGTGCCGTTGAAGAGGAAGGTTTCCTGCGAAACAACGCCGATCTGATCGCGCAGTTCGGAAAGCGGAATGCCGGCGATATTACGCCCGTCGAGAAGGATTTCGCCGTGGGTAGCTTCGTAAAAACGGCTGAGGAGCGAAACGAGGGTCGATTTGCCCGCGCCGGTGGGCCCGACGAGCGCGACACACTGGCCGGATTCGACTGCAAGCTCGATGCCGTGCAGGGCGGGAACGTCGGGGCGATACGCGAAGGAGACGTGCCGGTACTCGACGCGGCCTTGGGCGCGGGCAATGGGCTCGCCGTCCGATTTGCCGTAATTTTCCACGGCAGCGTCGAGGATTTCAGTGACCCTTTCGTAAGCGGCGCGCCCGGATTGGTAAAGCTGGTTGATCTGGTGCAGGCGGCCGATCGGATCGTAAAACATGCCGACGTAGAGAAGAAAGGTGACGAAATCACCAAATTGCATCGTGCCGTGAAGGACGTCGGTCCCGCCGACATAGAGAACGATGACGCTGCCGAGCGCGCCGAAAAAGGTCATGCTGGAGGAGTACCACGACCAGGTACGCATGATAACGAGCTGTGTTTCCCCGACAAGTCGCGCGGCGATGGAGAAGCGTTCCAGTTCGGTCTCCTCCCGCGCATACGATTTGATCTGGCGAACACCCTGCAGGTTGTCGAGCAGCAGGGAGTTCATGGCCGACGCCGCGCGGCGCTGGTCGCGGTAACGGAACCGGGCGGTCATCGTGTACCAGACCGCGCCAGCGACAAGAAGCGGCATGGGCAGAAGCATCCAGGCGGTGAGCCTCGGGTTGGACCAGTACATGACGATGCCGACCCCGATGATCTGGAGCAGCGCGACGATCCCCTGCTCGACGCCGTCGATCAGGACACGCTCCATGTTGGTGACGTCGTCGATGACCCGGGTGAGGATGTCGCCGGTGGCGCGCTGATCGTACCAGCGGAGGGGCAGCCGCTGGAGGGTGGAATAGAGGTCGCGCCGGAGATCGAAGACGACTTTTTGCTCGAAAGTGTTATTGGAGCGGACACGTACTGCATTGAGGGCGTCACGCAGAAAAAAGGAACCTATGACGACAAGAACGTAGGGGAGAAGGAGATCGGGCCGGTGTGGGCTGAGTACATTGTCGATAACCATGCCGGTGGCCTTGGGAAAGATCAGCCCGGCAAGATTGCCCAGGACAGCCGCACCGAAGGTGGCAACGGCGAGCAACGGATAGGCCCGGGCGTAGACCCAGACGCGGCGGAAGGTTTTCATGCGGTTATGGCTGCGGCAGACTCCAACCGCCTTCAACCGTCATTCTGCGGAAAAACACGGCGACCATCGGGCTCAAGACGGCAGCGGAAAGCGGGCGGTGATTTCGCGGACGTGGTGGCGAATGTGGGCGATATGGCCCGGATCAGCGCGGTGCTCGACGGCGTCCTCGATCAGGTTGGCGATGTCGAACATCTCATCCTCGCGCATTCCGCGGGTGGTGACGGCGGGTGTGCCAAGACGGATGCCGCCGGCCTTGAAGGGGCTCTGGGTGTCGAAGGGAATGGCGTTTTTGTTCACCGTAATGCCGGCCTGATCGAGGATTTCCTGGACTTCCTTGCCGGTGACGTTTTTCGGCTGGAGATCGACGAGCATAAGATGGTTTTCGGTTGTGCCGGAAACAATGCGGAAGCCGTTTTTCTTCATGCCCTCGCAGAGCGCCTTGGCATTGCGGATGACCTGTTGCTGGTAGGCCTTGAACTCGGGCTTGAGGGCTTCACCGAGCGCGACAGCCTTGGCCGCGATAACGTGCATGAGCGGTCCGCCCTGCACGCCCGGGAAGACCTGCGAATCGATTTCCTTGGCATACTTTTCCTTGCATAGGATGAGGCCGCCGCGCGGGCCGCGCAGGGTTTTGTGCGTGGTTGTGGTGACAAAGTCGGCATGGGGGACGGGAGAAGGATGGAGACCAACCGCGACGAGGCCGGCGATGTGGGCCATGTCGATGAAGAGGTAGGCCCCGACTGAATCGGCGATTTTGCGCAAACGCGGAAAGTCGATGATGCGTGAATAGGCGGAAGCGCCCGCAGTGATCATCTTGGGTCGGTGTTCCTGCGCAAGGGCCTCGAG
>JAJSLI010000065.1 GCA_021272315.1 Methylacidiphilales bacterium
AAAGGCGGTTATTCGCCCCGTGGGGTGCGCGGCTGGTAGTCCTCCAGGCTGGAACTGGCGGCGGCGGCCCGCTTTTGATAGTCGTCCAGACGGGTGCGTTCCTCGTCATCGGCCTGAGCTTTGAGACTCAGCCCGATCTTCCGTTCGGCTTCATTCATGCGGATGATTTTGAAGGTGATCTCCTGGCCGGCGCCGAGCGGCGCGGGCTCCGATTTCCGGCCCGACCACCCCGGCACCTCCGAAAAGTGGCACAGCCCTTCGACGCCTTCGGCCAGTTCCACGAACGCGCCAAAACCGGCCAGCCGCAGAACCGTTCCCCGGACCGAATCATTGACGTTATGTTCTTGAAAATATGTCTCCCAGGCATCGGGCTGCAATTGTTTGACGCCCAGTGAAAGACGCTTGTGTTTGGCGTCGATGGCGAGGATGACCGCCTGCACAATCGACCCCTTGCGCAGCACCTCGCTCGGGTGTTTCACGCGTTTGGTCCAGGAGAGGTCGGAAATGTGCACCAGCCCGTCGATGCCTTCTTCGATCTCGATGAAGGCGCCGAATTCGGTCATGTTGCGCACACGGCCCTCGACCACCGACCCGACGCTGTAGCGCTGTTCCACCGTGGTCCAGGGATTCGGTTCCAGTTGTTTCAGGCCCATCGAGATACGGCGATCCTTGAGATTGACTTCGAGGATGACGCTTTCGACCTGATCGCCGGGGCGGACGACCTTGGAGGGGTGCTTCATGCGCCGCGACCAGGTCATCTCGCTGATGTGAATCAAGCCCTCGATGCCCTCTTCTATTTCGATGAAAGCGCCATAGTCGGTCACGCTCACAACGCGGCCGATCACGCGGGCGCCGACCGGGAGACGCTCGCAGACGCCATCCCACGGGTCGGGCGCCAGCTGCTTGATGCCGAGCGAGACGCGCTCTTTCGACGGATCGTATTTCAGAACCTTGACGGTGATTTCGTCGCCCGCATGCAGCACTTCGGAGGGATGGGTAACCCGTCCATAGGAGATGTCGGTGACATGGAGCAGGCCGTCGATACCGCCCAGATCGACGAATGCCCCGTACTCGGTCAGATTCTTGACCGTACCGGTGAGGATCGCGCCTTCGTGCAGGGCTTCAATGGTCACCGTTTTTAGGGCGTCCACTTCTTCCTGGACGGCCAGCTTGCGCGAGACCACGGCATTACCGCGCTTGCGGTTGAGCTTGACCACCTTGACCGGGATGCTCTGCCCGATGAACTGCTCAATGTTCCGGAGGGGCCGGACATCCACCTGCGATCCCGGCATGAAGGCGCGCACGCCCACATCGACCGCGAGTCCGCCCTTGACCTTCCCCTGTACCAGACCGGATATCGTGAGCTGCTCCAGCATAGCTTTTTCGAGGTTGTCCCACACCTTGAGGCGGGCAGCTTTCTCGTGCGAGAGGAGAACGTAGCCTTCAGAGGTGTGGCCGCTCTCGACCATCACTTCGACGACGTCGCCCGGATGCACGCTCACGCTCCCGGCAGCGTCGAGAAACTGCGAGACCGGGGCT
>JAJSLI010000070.1 GCA_021272315.1 Methylacidiphilales bacterium
TGTGCGGCAGTCTTTACAAAATTTCGCAGCTCTCGGGCGGCGGCAGCGTCGTGGCCGAAATGATGAACGGCATTCCCGTCGACCCCAACACGTCCGACCCGCAGGAGCGCAAACTGCTCAATGTGGTCGAGGAAATGGCCATCGCCTCCGGCACACCCGTGCCGCGGGTCTATCTCCTGCCCGGCGAGGACACGATCAACGCCTTCGCCGCCGGGCATACCACCGGCGACATGGTCATCTGCGTCACGCGCGGCAGCATGCTCTACCTTTCGCGCGACGAGCTTCAGGGCGTCATCGGCCACGAGTTCAGCCATATTCTCAACGGGGACATGAAGCTCAATCTCCGCCTGATGGGCATCGTCTTCGGCATCATCAGCCTCGTCGTCATCGGCAAGATCCTGCTCTACACGCGCGGCGGGCGCAAAAATCCCCTTCCCCTGATCGGCCTGGCCCTGCTCGTGATCGGCTCAATCGGGGCCTTTTTCGGCAAGCTGATCAAAAGCGCGGTCAGTCGCCAGCGCGAGTTTCTCGCCGACGCCTCATCCGTCCAATTCACGCGCAATCCGATGGGGCTGGCCAACGCGTTGAAAAAAGTCGGTTCCGGCGGCTCACGCATCGACGAGCCAAACGCCGAGGAGGCAAGCCACCTCTTTTTCGCCAACGGTCTCAACGCCTCAGTCTTCGAGTGGATGTCGACCCACCCGCCGCTGGAGGAACGCATCCGGGAACTCGATCCCGCATGGGATGGCCGGTTTCTTCCCGTTGGCCGCGTTGGCGACGAAACTCCCGACGCGGCAGGCGCGGGCCAGCCGGTCGCGGGGAAAACAGGTTTTGCGGGGCCCATGGGCACGCTCCTGGGAATGACGATTCTCGCCTCCGGAGCGGGCGTCGGCCCGGCCATCGCAACCTCCTCCGTGCTTACACATGCCGGCACGCTCACGGCGAAACATCTCGATTACGCCGCCGATGTCATTGCCAAACTCCCGGAGCCGCTTGTCGCCGCCTCCCGCGACCCGCTGATCGCCACCGC
Source organism: Methylacidiphilales bacterium (assembly GCA_021272315.1). Lineage (GTDB taxonomy): Bacteria > Verrucomicrobiota > Verrucomicrobiia > Methylacidiphilales > UBA1321 > JABDGH01. Next base: position 1,031 of record JAJSLI010000070.1, read on the forward strand.
CCTTGTCTACGCCTTGCTCGTCAGCCGAGACGAGGCTCTGTGCAACACTCAGTTGCAGCAGGTGCAGGCCAATCCGACTGTCCTCGATCAAACCGCCCGGCTTATCCCCGTGGTGCGGACACTCGAAAGCCGCGCGCGCCTCCCCCTGCTCACCCTGAGCATCACCGCCCTCCGCAGCCTCACCGCCGATCAATACGCCGCTTTCGCAAAAAATCTCGATGCCATCATGGACGCCAACAAGGAAGCCGATCTCTTCGCCTATGTCCTGCAAAAGATCATCCTGCGGCGTCTTGCCCCAAATTTCGTTCCGATCAAGAAGTCCGCCGTCCAGTTCTATGCGCTCAAGCCGCTGATTCCCGACTGCATCGTCGTTCTCTCCGCCCTGGCTTATGCCGGCCAGACCGAACCCGCCGACATCGAAAAAGCCTTCAACTTGGGCGCGACCCAACTCGGCCTTCCGCCCGGCACCCTCCAGCCCGACCCCAACTCCTACGACCTGAACAAGATCGACGGCGCTCTCAACCGGATCAATCAGGCCGCGCCACAGATCAAAAAAGCGGTCCTCAACGCCTGCGCAGAAACCGTCGCCGCCGACGGCGTCATTCAGGAAAACGAGGCGGAGCTTCTCCGCGCCATTGCCGATACGCTCGACTGCCCCATTCCACCGTTTCTCAACGTTTGAGGGTCCTGCGGACGGCAGGTGCCGCACATGGCAGCTTATTTTATGGACAGGGCGAAGCTTTACTACCGTCCACTAGGACATGCCGTGCGCAGCACAAATCTTCTCGCCACCGCGCCGCCAGAAGACATTCTTTCCCGGTATGCCGGGATGCCTCAGCGAACTCGACCTCAGCAAACAAATCGAGACCAAGTCCGACTATCGGGAAAAGGTGCAGGACCTGCAGCTCCAACTCCTCCATTTTCAGCGCAAAATTCTCGATAGCAAACGCAACGTCATCCTCGTTTTCGAGGGCCCCGACGCGGCCGGCAAGGGCGGCGTCATCAAGCGTATCACCGAAAAACTCGATCCCCGCATTCTGCGTGTCTACTCCATCGTCAAGCCCACCGAGGACGAATACCGGCACCATTACCTCTGGCGTTTCTGGAATAAAATTCCCGCACAAGGCGAAATCGCCATCTTTGACCGTTCCTGGTATGGCCGGGTCCTGGTCGAACGCGTCGAGGGTTTCTGTACCGAAAAGGAATGGCGCCGCGCCTACGACGAGATCAACGCCATGGAAAAGACCCTCGTCGACGGCGGCTCGATCTTCCTTAAGTTCTACCTTCACATCAGCAAGGAGGAACAACTTCGCCGCTTCGAGCAGCGTGCCGCCGACCCCTACAAGCACTGGAAAATCAGCGAAGAAGACTGGCGCAACCGCCGCCGGTGGAAAGAGCACATCGAGGCCGCCGAGGACATGTTTGAACGCACCACGACCAAATACGTCCCGTGGACTCTCGTTGAAAGCGAATTTAAATGGTACGCCCGGATCAAGGTTCTTAAGACTATCGTCAAAAAATTCGGCCAGGAATTCGGGGAGTAGGCGAGTTGCAAGGCTTGGAATACCTTGGGCTGCTTCCCGGGCCCACTGACCCTAAAATCCGGGCAGGCCGCCGAGTCCTGCGGGCATCAGCTTGCCGAGTTCCTTCTGCGCATCGGCCTTGCCCCTGTCGATCGCTTCGCGCACGGCGGTCACGATCAGGTCCTCAAGCATTTCAGCCTCCCCCTCCTTGACCAGTGCGGGATCGATTTTCAGGCTGACGAGGTGGCCTTCGCCTGTCGCCACCGCCTTGATTTGGCCTCCGGCGGACTCGGCTTCGTAGTGGCGCGCGGCGAGATCGGCCTGGAGTTTCGCGGCCTTGGCCTGCAATTCCTGGGCCTGCTTCATCATTTTCATCATGTTCATGAGGGTACTCCGGTGGCGGTCATTTGCTGACAGGGGTCACGATCTTGGCTTCAAAAATTTTCAGGGCGTTCTGGATCACCGGATCGTTGAGGAAGGCCTCCTGCGTCAGGTTCGGCGAGGGCGGGGTCGGTTTGGCCACAGGCACGGAAGACGCGGGCGGGGCGTGCGTCCCCGCCGGGGCGCTTTCACCCGCTTTGCGTCCTTCACCGACCAGGAACACGAGACGCAGGGGCGCACCCGTCTTTTCGATCAGCACATTTTCGAGGATTTCCAGATTGCGCGGGCTGCGCAGGTAATAGAGTTTTTTTTCCAGCGCTGGAGGCAGCATCACTTCCAACTGGCCGGCCTTGCAGGCGTGGAACTGCACCGCGCGGATGGTATCGGCCTCCATGGGGCGGTCCGCCGCAAATTTTTCCACGGCAGCGATCCATGCGGCCTGGGCCGCGGCGGTCGTTGGGGCAGCAGTGGAAGGGGAAGCCTGAGCTGTTGTCGCGGCAATGGGGGCACCCGGCGCGGACGGCGCGGCGGAGCGCGGTACGGGTAAGGTTCCCACCGGTGGCGTCGACGCTCCGCCGAGGGTCTCGAGAATACTTTCGAGCGAAATCTTTTCCTTGAGCTGGCTCATCTGGATCAGGGCGACCTCGAAGATAACATCCTTGGCCAGCGCGTAGCGAAGGCGGTTTTCCAAATGACTCAACTCCTCGAGAATCCCGAGCGCGGCGCGGCGTGAAATCTGAACCGATATTTCGGCCAGCACATTTTTTTCCGGCGTCGAAATCTCCCCCTCAAGCGCCGTCGGCGAGACCTGGTAGATGACGAGATTGCGGAAGAACGCGAGTAAATCCTGACTGAGCCGGCCGAGGTCCTTGCCCGCCGCGGCCAGTTCGCGCGCCGCCTTGAGCATCACGCCGACATCGCCCTGGGCCAGCGCACGGCCCAAGCCGGCCACCGGTGTGAATCCGGTCAGGCCGAAGAGTGAAAGGACGTCGGCCTCAGAGACGCGGTCGCCGTAAAAGCTGATCGCCTGGTCAAGCGCCGACTCGGCGTCGCGCAGGCCGCCCTCGGCGTAACGCGCCACGGCATCGAGCGCGCCCGGCTCCGCCTCGACTTTCTCCAGTTCGCAAATGTGGGCCAGATGCGAGCGGATGAGCGGTTCGGGGATACGCCGCAAGTCGAAGCGTTGGCAGCGGGAGAGGATCGTGGCGGGGAGCTTGTGCACCTCGGTTGTTGCGAAGATGAACTTCACATGGGCGGGCGGCTCTTCCAGGGTCTTGAGCAGCGCGTTGAAAGCCGCGGCGGAGAGCATGTGAACCTCGTCGATGATGTAAATCTTGAAGCGGCCCTTGGCCGGCGCGTAGCGGACGTTGTCACGAAGGTCGCGCACCTGCTCCACGCCGTTGTTCGAGGCTCCGTCGATCTCAAGCACGTCAAGACAGCGCCCTTCGGCGATTTCCATGCAGATGCCCTCCTTCGGATCGAACTCGGCGGAGGGGCCGTTGGCGCATTCCAGCGCCTTGGCCAGGATGCGCGCTGTCGAGGTCTTGCCGGTGCCACGCGGGCCGACGAAGAGATAGGCCTGGGCAATCCGGCCCAGCCGCAACGCATTGGTCAACGTCCGCACGACCGGTTCCTGCCCGACGATCTCGGCGAAAGTCTGGGGCCGGTATTTGCGCGCGAAAACCTGATAGGCCATGGGGAGTCCAGCCTAACCGGAACGTGCGGGGCGGCAAGTCTGGGCCGTGGTCTAATTCGAAAAAAAAGAAAAACCAGGAGCAGCAACAACGGCAGTCAGGTTGCCGTTGCTTCCTTTCGGACCTGGCGGGGTTGGCCTGCTGACGCTTTGCCACTCCTGGCCCTGCCAGCATAACCGAGCCGGAATCTTCTGGCCATGATAAATGCGAAACGGTCGGTAGCCCTTCTCCCTTGAACGTCTGAATTAGATCAAATTTTCAAGCTGCTTATTACCCTAATGGTTAATAAGTTACAAAATCCTTTAAAATGAGCCTAATCGTGGTATCGTTAGCTATCCGGCACATGATATATTTTCTTCGAGTTTTATGAGCGACTCACGCCTTATTCTTCACATTAAAGGCACTGAAAACCAGACGACAGAATTGCCCAAAAATGTCGTCCGGGCCGGCATCGCCCAGGGACAAATCAGCCGCTCCCAACTAATCTGGAGCGTGGCCCATAACGCGTGGAAACAGGTCAGGGAATTGCCACAGCTTTTACCGAGTCAAAAACTCGCCCCAGCCCCGGCGCCGCGCGTGGGAACCGTTTCACTTCCCAAACGCGCCAAGATCGCACAAGGACAAACAGGGCCCGTCCCGAAAGTCGTGGCCAGGGCTTCAAAGGGAGGAACACCCGTTGCCGTCAGGCCGGTGATCCATGCCGCCCCGGAAACGGATCTGCTTGTCGGGCAAGAGAGAGGCTTCCGTTTCATGAAGTGGATCTGCATCATCCTCACCGTCCTTATTCTTGCCGCTGTAGGTGTTAATTACCTCCTGGTCGACCAACCCCTCGTTTCGCGCATGAGCCAGACCACTTACGCGAATGTGCCGGTCTATGCCCATCTAGGGGCCTTCGTGCAACCGGATGCGCTGATCATTCACGTGCCCGTCTCATCGGCGGTGACTTCCGCAAATCTTGTGGACTTCCTCCAAGTCTTGGCGCACAGCACGCCCAAGGCTCCCGGCGGCGGGAATACGTTCGACGACGTTTCCCTCACCACGGGCTGGGCCGGCCATTACAGCTTCACCGGTTATGCCTGGAAAGAGTTCGGCGACATGGCCGACGCGAATGAAGAGCAGAAGCAGGCTTTTCTACTCGACCAGCTCAAGGACACCTCGGGCCAATCCCTGGTCTCTTCCGAAGGCGCCCTTGAACCCGCCGCGCAGCAGGCTGAACGGGACAAAGTCTGGGCTGAGTTTGTGGCCTACTTCACCCAGTAGGTTCCTGCGGACGGCAGGTGACCCGCACGGGTCACGACTTATCCGACGGGTACCAATCCTTCAACGCGGCCAGGGCGGAGTCCCGGTAATAGTAGACCACGCCAATCAGCGATCCGCCCAAGAGCAGAGTGGTGAGAAGCAGGAAACGGTTCTGGTAACTGAACTGGCTCGGGTCGACATCGGAGAGGAAAAAGAAGATGAAAAACGGCGTCGGAAAGCTCAAGGCCCCGAGCATGATGCATTTGATAAGCAAAAATCTGTTTTTCATCATTTGAAAAATACTTGCTTAGAGGATTGACGGCAAGCAGGAGAATCTGGCTTAAGTGCAGGCAAGGATTTGCAGTCCATGCCGATTTTATCGAGCCCTATGAGTTATTTCAGCCATCCCGCATCCTCCGCGAGGTGGAAAAACGTCGTTGGCCTTTGCGCCGTGATCCTCTGGCTGGCGGCGTCGGGTTCCATTCTCGTCGGCCAGACCACGAATGGGGCTTCGGCCAATCCGCCGGCTTCGTCGACCCAGGCAGATGAAGAGACCTTTGGCCGTTACTTGGTGGATCATCAGGATGATCTGGCTCCGTTTTTCAATGAAAATGGGGACGAGTTCGTCAGCCAAGCTGCGCCCCTCATTCTGGGATTGCTGGGCAAGATCATGTTTTTCACTCTGGTGTCCTGCTGGGTTTTGGACGTCGCGCTCATCCGCTGGTTTTCCATCCGTTTCGCCCCGGCGTTCTCCAGAATCAGGCGGGCGCTCATTTACGCCACGGGGCGGCTCGTCCTAAGCGTTCTCTTTTATGCCCTGCTCGGGCTGGCCATCGTGTTCGTCTCGGACATGGGCCACGAGGCAATTGTCATAGCTCTCCTATTCCTCGCTTTTCTGCTCATCGAATTGGCCGTGCAGACTGGCTGGATCCACTATCTCTACAGCACGCCGGTCCCCAAGGCGTTCCTTTGTTACCTGGGCATTTTCGTTGTGCATATTTTCACCGGCGTCCTGGTTTCTGCGCCCATCCTGGCAGGGCACGCGACCATGCTGGTCAAAGCCTACGTCGACATTAACATCACACCGAAACTGCAGGCGGCCGCCGATACCGAAAAGAAGGAACTCGCCACAATCACCTCGGTCCGTGATGCGCTCAAGGCCCAGGTTGACGATGCGCAGAAAAAAATCGCCGAAAACACGAACGACCAGCAGCAACTGCAGCAACAGATCGACCAGGAAAAAAACTCCGACGGTTACCTCTTCAGCAGGATCGTCAAGCTTCGTGCGCAAGGACACCTGGAAGCGGCCCGCGACCAGATCACCGATTTGCTGAGCAAGTTCCCCAACAGCCCGCTAACGGACGCGATGAAAACGCAGCTCGCCGGGATCGACAGCGACCTTGCCACCCAGGCCGCGCAGAAGCAACAAGCCCAGGCCGACGCCGCCCGGGCCGACGCTCAGGCCCGGGCCGCTTTGCTCGCGCGGGCCGCGCAAGGCGAGGCCACTCTTTCGGAAATGCGTCTGGCTCTGGTTGGGAAAAAAACCGCCGATATCACCGCACTTTTCGGCCCACCAACAGCCACCGACTCCGACCGCTGGGGCTACAGCCGGCAAATGATCATCAACCCGATGACCCAGGACAAATTCGGCCTTACAGTCTATTTTTCCGACGGAATCGTCCAAGGCGTCGATTATTATTACAGCACGGGAGGAGGAGGCACGCAATGAACCCTCTTTTTCACCGGGCCCTTCTGGCTGCATCGTTTATTTTCCTCATGCTGTTGCCAGCGCATGCCTACGATCCGCAACTTTCCTCGGAACGTCTCGATCTGCTCGACGAGCGGGGCTATTTCACGCCCGGCTTCAAAGCGGCAGCGTACGACTATATCGACACCAAGAAGGCGCTCGAAAAGGCCGGAGACGATGAGAAAAAAATCTCGGACCAGTTGCCCGTTTTGCTCAAGCAAAGCGCCGCCGCCCAGGCCCAAACCGACGCCTTGCTCAAGGAGCTGGCCAAATACCAACACCCGGATGTTGACGATTTCGCCGAGCTCCAAGTCTGCATGAAGGATCCCTCTGCCAAACCCGAGGACCAACTTGCCTTGGCGCAAGCCTTCGTCTGGGCCTACCCGTCCAATCCACATGCAGACGAAGCCAGGCGGGACTTGGAGGACATCCAGAAAAAGCTGGCCGACAAGCAGCAAGCTGAAAAGGACGCCCAAGCCGCCCAGGAGGCTGCCCAGGCGAAACTGCTGCAGCGGGTCCAAGCTCGCAACCTAAGCCTCAACGAATGGAAGGAATTCCTGCGGGACAAATCACAGTTGGATCTCCTAAAGTACTTGGGTCGGCCTGATGCGGCACACATCGATTACTGGGTCTACAACACGGCCTTTACCATCGATCCCAATACCGGCCAAAAAGTCGGATTGCAGATCAGCTTCAACGGCACGCGGGTCAACAGCGTCGCCTCGGGACCGAACGCACCCTAATCACGTCCAACACGTCTGCAACTTCCGGGGAGCGGCGTGTGCCGATGATGATATCCCGCCTAAATTTGCATGGGGGAATTCCCTCTCTTGCGAAATGCAATTATCGATTTGTAAATTGCGTCAAAGATTAATGTCATCTAAGTCATCCAGCTGAAATTCAGAACACGGTTTTTTGCGGGTGCCCGCAAGTTCAAAAAGTCTTCGTTATCGCAAAAAATTTCGTTCCATTACCTCGCGTTTTAATTGATTTTAATAATCGCAACCTATTTGTATATAAAATCTTACATTTAGATTATCTGAAGCCATAATCGGGCTCACAGAGCCTTTTCGGAATGATATGGGGATATGCTATGATTGATGCAAAGCAGGACAAGATAGGTCAATTTGTCTCTTCTCATAGGCGGCAAAGTTGACATTTTCAGTGCTGGAACGGGAAAGGCTGAAACCAAGGTAGACACTTGATCGTCAAATCCATATGAGCACGCTGGTTCTGCCCTCACTTCACCTTCAAACTCGATTGTGTTCGGATAAGTCCCGAGGCAGGGAAAGAAAGACTCAAAACCAGCGGAAACCCGGCGTGCGCCCGATCGGTGTCGCTTTTCACGAAAGGATATTCTTATGAGCACGATGCATTGTTCACTTCTCTCGCTCGGATGTGTATTTGGGTTTTCCACGCCAGCCCGGCAAACCCACATGACGGCCTTGCACGCCCTCAAGATCGCCCAGCGCCGACTGCGTCCCGAAGTGCGGGACAGGTTGTTGAGCGTAGCCAGCGCGCGAACCGATGCGGGTCTTGCACCGGAAGCATGGCGATTTGTTTTCTACGACCGGGGTACCAGTGAAAATTGCCGGATCGTTACCGTCGCCGCGAAGACCTCGTCGGAGCATCCCGCCACCGTCGAAGCCTTCAGTTCAATCCGGTCGGACAATGCGACCCAGGCGAAGGCCATTCCCCAGAACAAATTATTGATCGACTCGAACCAGGCGCTGGAACGAGCCCGGGGCGCCGCCAAACTCAAGGGCGTTCGCGCGGCGGAATACCGATTGCTCCATCCGCTACATGGCCCGGAGTCTTTTTGGGAATTGCAATTCTTTGCGGATACCAACGAGCCTGTGGCACGGCTGCGAGTGGGGGCCAAAACCGGAACCGTCGAACTTATCGATCACGACGCCAAGGAAGAGTGATCCCTGGGGTGTGCTAGTAACGCTGGAGCAATTGCAACATCCTGCGATCAAGCTTGTGGCCTTCGTAGTCTTCATAGACTGCGCCTGGACGGTTGCTATCAAGAATCCCAAATGACCCGTCAAAATTCCACAGAGCCCAACCCCAGCCTGCCTGTTGGAAATTGGCGAGGCAGTCTTCCATCCACCGCAGAGTCACATCATAGGGCGTTTTGTTAAAGCAACCCCATTCCCCGACCATCACGCCACTCCCCTGAGCCTCAAGTGTCTTCCAAGGGGCAATCTGATTCTGCCAAAGCCATGTTCTATCGATAGCGGAAGGGCCGTTCCACGGTTGTTCCGGGCGGCTGGAATCGAAGGTTATCGTAGTCTGCGTCTTTCCCCAATCTGAACTCAGCCCCAGTTGATAAGATGATCCCGCCGGATCGGGCTGAACCTTCACGGAACTCAAGGTCATCCAATCGCCTTCTTCGTTGCTGAAGGTGATTCGGGATGCTGGTTCGGACAAATGAATGCTTTCTGATTGCCCAAACACGTTCTGGTAACTTTTGTATTGAGGTAAGTAGACTACCTTTTCTCCTTCCTTCGAATCGGGCCCGGAAACGAATGTCTTGTCAAAAACCACCTGGTCGTCGGCTCGAACGATCAATCGGCCCCGGACGGAGACCGTGCCGACGACGATATCTAGCCGGGAGCCAGCCGGAAAAGTTCCGGTCAAAATCAGCGGCGTTTGCAACTCATGCTTATACGGGCCGTAGAGGTAGGACGAAGCAGTCACCAAAGGCCACATCGGCCAAGTCGGCGGGGGCACGTTGTTCGCTTGGCTGATCCAGGGAGCCCTATAATGGGTAAGCTGCATCGGGACATAACCCCGGGTGGCTTGGGCAACATGGAGAGGAATCAGTTCCGGGCAAGGAACATTGCCCCAGGAGAGTCCATCAGCGATGATGAGCCGATCCGGATCTTCCTTCCGGATGGCCGCCGCCATTCGGGCGACAACTTTTGCATAGACCTGCGGGTCAATTTGCGCAGGTTCGTTGAACAGGTCGAAGCTTAATCGTTCACTCGGAATGCCCTTATAACGCCGCGCGAAGGTTGCCCAATGCAGCGCGCAAACACGTTGCGCTTCCTCATCCGTCCATAAGGATCGGGCCTCCGGCGGCTGGGCTACGGTGTAGCCGGGAGCGCGGTGAAAGTTTAAGCAGACATGGATGTGATACTTCTCTCCCCAAGCCACCGCCTGATCGATATCCTGCAAAGCCTTTTCGTTGATCTGGGTCCAGTCTCCGTTAACGATCCAAACCCGGTAATCCATCGGCAGCCGGACAAAGTTGAAACCAAACTCATGGATCATCCGGAAATCGGCCTCGTTAAAGGGTGCATGATTGGCGACATTGAATTCGTTCAGCAGATTGAATCCGCGCCAACGGGGAAGCTTTTCCGGGGAGGCTGCCAGCCATGTATCGTCACTGGCCTGCCCTTGCACGGGCAACAGGATTAAAACCAAAGCAAGTCCGCAGATGAAACGCCCAAAGCCATGAAATGCCATGTGTCCGGATTGAACCGTCTCCCCAGCTTGAAGTTGCGTCGTCTTGGCAACCCCTGAGCGTATTTTCAAAATGGGACAGGGTCGCGCGGCATTTCCGGGGCACCCGATCAGAGGATCGACCTCACGACGCCGCCATCGACACGGAGTGCGGCGCCGTTGGTGGCCGAGGAAAGCGGACTGGCCACATAGGTCACCAGGTTGGCGACTTCCTCGTTGGTGGCGAAGCGCTGCAGCAAGGAGCTGGGGCGCACGGTGCGGAAAAATTCCTTTTCCACTTCGGCGGTCGATTTGCCCTGCTGTTTGGCCATGTTCTTCACGAAACCCTCGACACCCTCAGAACGAGTCGGGCCGGGCAGGACTGAATTGACGGTGACGCCGGTGCCAATCGTCGTTTCGGCAAGACCGCGGGCCAGCGCCAGCTGCATGGTCTTGGTCACACCGTAGTGGATCATCTCGACCGGAATCTGCACGCCCGATTCGCTCGAAATGAAGATGATGCGGCCCCAGTTGCGGCCGAGCATGCCTGGCAGGAAGGCGCGGCTGAGACGCAGGCCGCTGAAAAAATTGGTCTCGATGATGTCGTACCACTCCTGGTCGGCGAGTTTCTCGAAGGTCTTGGGCTGGTACACGCCGAGGTTGTTGACGAGGATGTCGATCCGCTGGAACCGTTCATCAATCTCCCGGACCTGCTCCGCTTTGCTCAAGTCGCCGGCAAAGGCCTGGAGCTTCGCGTGCGGATGCTGCTGATGAATCCGCTCGATGGCCTCGGCGACGCGGTCGTCGGTACGGCCGTTGACGATGACTTCGGCGCCCTCGGCGGCCAGCGACGTTGCGATGGCCAGCCCGATGCCCGCGGTGGAACCGCTGACGAGGGCCAATTTATTCTCAAGTTGATAGTTCATAACGACTCCTTTGCCGGTTTGGGTGAAAACCGTTTAGTGCCAGTGATGGTAGTAAAAAGGCCCGCCCCAACAGGGGTAAGGTCCACCCCAGAAGGGACCGTAGCCGACGCCGAGAGCAATGGGCGGCGGATAGCCATAGGCCCCGTAGAGCTGCGGGGTCTGCATCATGTAGTCGATGATGCTCTGGGAAACGCCGGCCTTTTGGAGGCCGGTAATGTCCTTGGCACTGAGAAAGTAGATGATGCGCTGGTCGCGAAGGTAGCGCAGAACAACGTCGTCCCGGACGTGAGCGCGGGAGAGCGCCTTGATGTCGTGGAGGCCAAGTGCGTCGCCATGAACCATCTTGTCGTAAACGGCGGAGTCGACGCCGCTCGACTGCACGGTCGTATAGTCGGCTTTTTGTTGGTCGCTGAGACCGCAAGCGGACAGGAGCAGGGGAAGAACCAGCAGCACCCACTGGAATCGATTCATGGGTGGAAATTACACCGGGTTGAAGGCTTTTCAATTGGGGAATCGATCGCGCCGGAAAAAAAACCGGATGACAATGATATAGAGAAATCCAAAAGTGGCGCCGCCCAAGTGGGCGGAATGGGCTATCTCGGGCATCCAGCCAAAAACGAGCTGAATGGCCTCGATCGCGCAGGCCACGATGGCCATAGTGCGCAGGTTCATCCGCAGCGGCAGGACATAAAAGAGAAAGACGGTGACCCGGGCGCGGGGCGCAACCGTGCCAATCGCCGCGACGACCGCGAATACTGCGCCGCTGGCCCCGACAATCGGCTGGTCCGAACCCGGCCCGGCGCTGAAAAAGTACCAGGTAAGCGCCGCCGCCACCGCGCCGCCCAGATAAAGCCCGAGGTAGCGCCAGGGGCCCAGAAACTCCTCGAGCGCCGGGCCGAGGCAGAAGAGGGGAATCATGTTGGTGACGATGTGAAGCCAGAAGAGGCTTGGATCGTTGAACATGACGGTGGCATGCACCCAGGCATAGGTGATGAGGGTCCAGATGCGGCCGTCGGCCAGCGCCTGGGCGCTGAAAGCGAGCGTGTCACCGACGACGTCCTCGCCGTCGGCGTTTTGGTGGACGTAAAAAAGTTGGACGAGGAAAACGGCGACGGTGGTGCCGATCAGCGTCCAAGTGACCCATGGTTTCGGGCGTGGCGGCGGAAAGTAGGGATGGGCGTACGGTTGGGGGATGGGCTCGTCCATAAGGGCATAAGAGGCTGTCCGAAAAGTGAGCGCGGGTCACGCTGAATGGATTTTGCCTTGGGCGGGGAAAAGGCGACTGTCCAATCCGAAGTCTTTAGCTTAGGGGTTACCTTTCCGTTATCCGGCAAGGCAGGATTGACCATTCCAGCCATTTTCTTATCGTTATCCCCAACTGCCAGACGCATGGGCTGGCGACCAATCCCTCCTCTGGCGGACCTGGGGGCCGCTGCCCTACAAAATACGAAAGGGATAGATCATGACGACCATCCAAGCTCTTGTGGCGTGCTCGGACCTCACGGGATACGCCAAGCTCACCAGTAAATTATCAGAAGATGAAATTTTTCATTTTCTCGCCGATTATTATGAATTCGTGGGTGATGTCGTCGCACCCGCGCGGGGGAAAGTGATTAAATTCATGGGAGATGCCGCACTCATCTTCTTTCCCGAGGACGCGGCGGATGAGGGAATTCGGGCCATGCTCGCTCTCCAAAACCGGGGCGACCGGTTTTTGTCGGAACGAGGCGCGGACTGCCGGCATCACGTGCGCATCCATTTTGGGCCGATGTGCCACGGTCTCCTGGGCACACGCGATGACAAGAAAACCGATGTGCTCGGTTCCACCGTAAATACGTTGTTTATGCTTAAGGCCCCAGGCTTCGTCCTGACCCCGGAAGCATTTCGAAAACTCACGCCCGAAACGCGGAAACTTTTCAAGAAACATACTCCTCCGGTGTTTTATATTCCCACCACCCAGCTCCACCGGAACTGACCTGCGTGGCACAATGGTGGGGGTAGGCACGGAGAACATTCCGCCTTACCTTAATCCCATGCCTTCTTCGCGACCGTCGCGTCCTTACGCCGATCCGGCGGCGGCCCTGCCCGATTTTCTTGCCTTTGCCGGACACGCGCGAATGCAACTGGAAGCGCACCCGGCCTGGCGCGACTGGCTGTTGGGCGACGGCGTGATCGATCCGGCCACGAGGCGCGGCGCGGGCAAGTGGGAACTCGACTGGCGCGAACTGGCGGCCGGTGGGACCGATTTTTCCGCCGGCGTCGAGGCCCTGCGGATGGTGAAGCAGCGGGAATGCGTGCGGCTGGGGCTGCTCGATTTCAGCGGCTTTCTCCGGCTCGAGGAGGTGATGCGTCAGCTTTCCGACCTGGCCGATTTTTGCCTCGAAAAAACGCTGGCGCTGGCATGGACGCCGCTTGAGAAACGGTTTGGCGCGCCGACCACGCTGTTCACGGTGATCGGCCTGGGCAAACTCGGCGGGAGGGAACTGAACTACAGTTCGGACATCGACGTGATCTTTGTCTACGGCGAGGAAGGCGATGTCGGGCGCATCACCCATCACGAATTTTTCACGCGGCTGGGCCAGCAATTGATCGGGGCGTTCAGCGGGACGAGTCCACACGGCAGCCTTTTCCGAATCGACCTGCGGCTGCGGCCCGAGGGCGCAAGCGGCCCGCTGGCGCGCTCGATCGAAAGCTTCGAGCATCACTACGGCGGCTTTGGCGAGACCTGGGAGCGAATGGCGCTGCTGAAGGCGCGGCGGAGCGCGGGCGACGCGGCCCTCGGCTATGAGTTCCTGAAAATGCGCGACCGGTTCTCCTACCCCGCGCATCTTTCGCGCGAAGTGCTGAGCGAGATCGCCGGGCTGAAGGGGCGGATCGAGCGCGAGGTGGTGGGCGGTGGCGAACTCGACCTGCACGTGAAGCTCGGCACCGGCGGCATTCGCGAGATCGAGTTCATCGTGCAGGCGCTGCAACTCCTGCACGGCGCGCGGCAAAGTTATTTGCAGCGGCCCGGCACGCTCGACGCACTGGACGCGCTGCGGACACTCGACCTGCTTCCCGCCGGGCAGGTGACGGAGCTGAAGGCGGCCTACGTCTTCTGGCGCAACGTCGAGCACCGGCTGCAAATGGTGGCCGATTTGCAGACCCACACCCTACCGCGCGAGGCGGCGGCGCGGGCGCGGATCGCGGAGAGCCTCGGCCTTGCGGCGGACGATTTCGAGCGGGAACTCGTGCGGCACCGGACGGCGGTGCGCGGGATTTTCTCCGGCATCTTCGCGTCGGAGGCGCCGATGGAGGTGAAACCACCGGAGGTCGATTTTTTTCCCGATCCGGCGCGGGCGCGCCAGGACCTCGGGGCGCTGCTGCCCGAGGAGATGCCTTCCGGCCCGCGCACGCGGCAGGCGTTCGCGCGGCTCTGGCCGGCGCTGGGCGCCGCGTTGCGACGCGCGATCGAGCCGAACCGGGCGCTGGCGCGCTTCGTGCAGTTTGTGGAGGTCTACGGATCGCGGGGGCTGCTCTACGAGAGCCTGGCGACCAACCCGAAGGCGCTCGACCTGCTGGTGGCGATTTTCGACCGGAGCGCGTTTTTCTCCGAGGTCCTGCGGGCCCACCCGGAGCTTTTCGAGGAGGAGGCGCGCGGCGGCCTGCTCGACTCCGAAAAAGCGGAGGCGGATTACCTCGCGGAGATGAAACGGCTGCCGGAGCCACGCATCGAGACGGTGCGGCTCCATTTCCGGGGCGAGTTGCTACGGCTCTTCGTGCGCGACAGCCTGCAACTCGCGCCACTGCCGGTGGTGCAGCGGGAGATGAGCGCGCTGGCCGCGACGTGCCTGCAACTGGCCTGCGACGAGGCGCGGCCCGGTTCGCCGCTGGCGGTGATCGGGCTGGGACGGCTCGGCGGGGGCGAATTGAGTTACGGGTCGGACCTTGACTGCCTGCTCATTGGCGAGGACGTGGCCGCGGCGCAGCGGGTGGTCCGCTTCATGACGGAGCGGCGGGCGGGCGGGTTCCTTTTCCCGATGGATTTCCGGCTGCGCCCGAACGCCGAGGGGCCGGTCTGCCTGCCGCTGGCGGCCTACGACGACTATTACCGGAACCGCGCGCAATTCTGGGAATGGCAGGCGCTCAACCGCACACGCTTTATCGCGGGCGACGCGGAAACCGGCGCGCGTTTCACCACGCTGGCGGACGAGATGTGGCGCCGGGCCGCCGCCGATCCGGAGGGCGGCGCGAAGATCGACGCGATGCGCGCGCGGATCGAGAAGGAGCGGGGCGATCCCCTTTTCCCGCCGGGCGATTTCAAGACGGGACGGGGTGGGCTCATCGACATCGAGTTCGGGCTGCAGCGGTTCCTGCTACGGCGGGGCGTCCGGGAACCGAATCTCCACCGCGCGCT
>JAJSLI010000160.1 GCA_021272315.1 Methylacidiphilales bacterium
ATCACTCGCACATGGCCTGTTTTCGTTGTGGCGCGATCATGGAATTTGCGAGTTCGTCTTTTGAGAAGCTGAAGAAGGAAATGGCCGCGCAAAGCGGCTTCCAGATCCGGGTCGTGCGGCTGGAAGTGGGCGGGATTTGCCAACGATGTCAGAAGGCAGCAAGTTAGGGGCTGACGTTTTTTTGCCGGCCTAGATGCGACATGATCGCAACTAGAGGAGCAACCAACAAAAGAACCATGGTGGAGTTGGTTGCAGGATTTTAGATCGGTCCCCACGATGAAACCCTTTGGCGAGGATCGTGGGGACCGAAATCGACAACCCCAAGGGCTGACGACCGTGGCTATTATACGGGAACCAGCCATGGGTGTCTCAGGAGAAAAGCACAATGGCTGGAATTCGAATCGACAATAAGTATTCCTATCTTGCGGCGCATCCATTCCATCCCAGACTGCGGGCACAGAGGATACCCGTCAAAACACTCACTTTATGCTTGGGGTTGCTGATCCTATTCCCATGGCTTGCCGTTTCCGCATGGGCCGGCGTGGGGGGAAGCATCTCCGGCACGGTGACTGATCCCAGTGGCGGCCTGATTTCAAGGGCAACCGTTATCGCCATCAATACCGGTATGGCAATCCGGCAATCCATCGCGACCGACAACAAAGGATTCTATTCATTCGCGAGCCTCCCCGTCGGTCGCTACGATCTTGAGGTTGCAAGTAGGGGTTTCAGGACCTATCGGCGTACCGGAATCGTCATCGACGCCAATAGTGCCTTGACGGTCGACGCGGTCCTCCAATTGGGCGCGAGGTCCGAGGCCATTACCGTCGTCGAAAACCAGCTCCATGTTGAATCGACCAGTACCCAGGTGGGCGAGGTCATCACCGGAGCGCAGATGACAACCGTCCCCTTGAACGGCAGGAGCTTTACGGACTTGCTCGCGCTCCAGCCTGGGGTTGCGCCGGTCACTTCGATCACCTCCGACACGGTGCAGGACGTGGGCGCGAGCGTGCTCTCTCCTTCCGGGGATTTGAATCCCGGCACGATCTCGATCAACGGCCAGCGAGAATTTGCCAACAGTTTTCTCGTGAACGGAAGCGACGTGGAAGAGGACGTCAACATGGGGGCGGCCATTGTTCCCAATCTCGATTCCATTTCCGAGTTTCGAATTCTCACCAACAATTTCGACGCAGAGTACGGCGAGTTCAGCGGCGGACAGATTAACGTCGTCACCAAGTCCGGCGGCAATGCATTTCACGGTAACGCGTTTGAATTTCTCCGCAACACCGACCTCGATGCGCGCAACTATTTTTCTCCCACGCGCGGTGCATTTAACCAGAATCAATTCGGTGGAACGTTCGGCGGTCCGATCCGAAAGAACAAACTATTTTTCTTCACTGATTATCAGGGAACGCGCTCGACCCAGGGCGTGGATTCGGGCCAGATTCCCGTTCCCTCCCTGCAGGACCGGACCGGCGACCTCTCCGATCTGGCAAGTTCCTTCGTCACCACTGATGCCAACGGAAGCACCGTGCCCACTACCGTCAGCGGACCCTATTGGGCCGGCCTTCTCTCACAGAAGCTTGGTTACGCCGTCTTCGCCGGTATGCCCTACTACACACAGGGATGCACTTCCGCCACCTGCGTCTTTCCCGGCGCCACCATTCCCCAAAGGGTCTGGTCCGCACCCGCGAGCAATCTGTTGAAATACATTCCGTCCCCCAGCAATGCGAACAACACGTTTTCTACCTCTGCCTACAACCAGACACTCCAGGATGACAAAGGCGGGTATCGCGCGGACGCCAACACTCGATACGGCCTGATATCCGCATACTACTTCCTCGATAACTGGTCACAAGACAATCCCTACCCGGTCGCGCAGGGAGGAGCGAACGTTCCGGGCTTCAACGCTCTCTATACCGGTCGGGCACAATTGCTCGATCTTGGCGTTACAAAAACGCTGAGCCCTACTGCCGTCAATGATTTTCATTTCAGCTACATGCGGGACTCGAACGACCTGGGCAAGCCATTGGGTGGATTGGGCATCAGTCTGGCTTCTCAGGGTTTTGAGGTCGGCCCGGGAACGCCAGGTATCGTCGCGCTCTCGCCCAAAACCGAGGGAGTGGAAAGCATTGGTTTCAATAGCTTCACCATGGGGACCAACACCAATGAGCTCAATCAGACCGGCAACACGTTTCAGTGGCTCGACAATTTCTCCAAGGTCGTTGGCACCCACACGATCAAAGCGGGCGGTGAGTTCCACTACGATCAGGTGAATGTGAACGCCATCGCTCAATTTAATGGCAGTTTTCTATTCTTCGGAAGTGAAACGGGCTCCGACTTTGCCGATTTCCTGCTGGGGGTTCCCAGTCAATACAACCAGAGCCAGTTGCAAGCCTTTTACGGACGCAACAAATACCTGGGCCTTTATGGTCAGGATAGCTGGCGGATAAAGCGCAGCCTGACGCTGAATTATGGTTTGCGATGGGACCGCATCGAGCCGTGGTACGAAAAGTATAACCAGATTGCCACCTTCATTCCCGACCGAGCGTCCGTGGTTTTCCCCGGCGCCCCGGCGGGCATCCTCTACCCCACTGATCCCGGCGTGCCGCGCACTCTGGCGCCACCTGGCGATCATGACTTTGCTCCGCGCGTCGGCTTGGCCTATGCACCGAGCGCTGCCGGAGACGGCCTTTTCTCCAAACTTGTGGGAAGTCCCGGTAAGACGAGCATTAGGGCCAGCTACGGCATGTTCTATACGGCGATCGAAGCTCTGACGATTGGTGTGATGAGCGCCAACGCGCCCTATGGAACCACTTACACCAGCCCCGCGCCGCCACTGTTTGCCACGCCGTTTATTACC
>JAJSLI010000022.1 GCA_021272315.1 Methylacidiphilales bacterium
GACCCAAGCGTTCGACAGCTACCTCGCCAACCATCGCGGCGCCGACGGCACGTTCGTTTCCAGCGCGGGCGGCATCGACGACTCGGGCCTCAGCGTCAACGATCCCAATTACGATCCCGGCCTGCAAGCGGTCCACAGCCGACTCCTCGCCTGGAATCCCCCGCCAAGCACGGGACAGGTCACGGACGTGGGCGATTCGATCTTCGGCGGCGTCGATATGGAGGACCGCAAAGAAGTGATCAAGCCGAGCGAGGAACCCTCCAACCTCTGGAACGTCTTCGTCTCCGGCAACGTCGTGCTGGCGCAGGACTACTCCGACCCGACCGTGGGAACCAGCCACGCCGACGCCACCACCGGCGCAGTCCAGGCCGGGGCCGATTACAAGATCACCCCCCATCTCCTTGTCGGCGCGACGTTCGCCTACGGCCACACCTCCGCCACGCTCGATGACATCGGCAGCACCGCTTCCGTCGACACCTACTCGCCCGGCATTTATGCCAGCTACACGAACAACGGCTGGTATGCCAACGCGCTTGGCAGCTACGGCTTTGACAACTACAACCAAAGCCGCAACGTTTCCATCGGCACGTTCGGCGGCACGGCCACCAGCCATCCCGGCGGCGACCAGATCGTGGGCGATCTCGACGGCGGCTACGACTTCCATCGCGGCCCGTGGACCTTCGGCCCGACCCTCGGCGTCCAATACGTCCATCTCGACGTCGATGGCTACACTGAATCCGGCCTGCCCGGCGACAACCTCACCGTCAACCGGGACGAAGCCGACTCACTGCGCAGCAGCCTGGGCGGACGGATCAACTACGCCATCCGGGACGGCGGACTTGTCTTCAACCCGCACTTGGGCGCGAGTTGGCAGCACGAATTCATGGACCAAAGCCGCGGGATTACCAGCCAGTTTGACGGCATCGGGGCCGGATCGTTCGTGGTGCAAACGCCCAACCCGAGCCGCGACTCGGCCCTGATCGACGTCGGCCTCGACGCGCAGATCAATAACGCGCTAACCGTCTTCACCGATTACACCGTCCAGGCCGGTCAAAGCAACTACTTTGGACAATCGGTCCAGGCCGGGTTCAAGATCGGGTTTTAGAATTTTCCTTGAGAAAGTGGAAGGGGTTCTCCAAACGACGGTCTTCACGTGCTAATGATCGGGACACTTGGAGCTGTCGGCGTCCACTTCCTGGAACAACTCGATACCTGCGGCGAAGATCAGCCAAGTACCCGGTTGATCAATGCTGAAAATGACGAATTGGTTATTCATGCTGCACCTCGTCCGATTCTTAGTCGTGGTGACACCCTGGACACCCCCCTCATCATTTGCACCCTAAGCAGCCCTATGGAAGGCGTCATCCGCATGCGCCTCGAACATTTTATCTATCTGATGTCACACCGATTGAAGCCATGGGTACCTGGCTTGAAGACGATAAGATCTTCCTCGCGTCCGAGTTCTTTGGTCAGGCTTTGCAAAAATGGAGTGAGTTCATTTTTTGGATCGATCAGAATTATCGCCGCTTTTTTTTCGGAGCTTGTTCCCGTGGTTTCCAAAATAGCGCGGATTAGGGGCATCAGGAGGCACCTCGTTTTACCGCTGCCGGGCTGCCCTACGACGATCCCGTGCCGGTAGAGGTATTCGAGCGGAAACTGGATCCCGTGAAGATTGATTACCAATTCGGGAGAGATTAAATACGGGTCAGTCGTTTTCATCGGAGGTGAGCGTGTAATCGGCTGTCCAAAGAATGATTGCTACGAGCAAGGGGTCTTTTGTCGGCAGCTCGATTTTCAGTTCTTGGTGATTTTTGACACACCAGTCTTTCGACAACGCCAGATCGGCGGCTATTTCAACCGCCCACGGATCCGGCCAGTGCCACTGAGCGAAATCATAGGCTGAGCCCGGCTCAAAGTCTCTGTGCCAATGGTAACCCCAGCGTGGGTGAACCCTGACAATTTGACGGAAAGTTTCCCAATAGGGGAGTTGCTTCCGGTCCTCACCGCTGCCGCCTGCTCGGACTGCCCAGTACATGGCGCAAGGGTCGGATTTGATCTGGCGCTGCCACACCGTTGCGAGTTCGTGGCAGGGTTGTAAAGCCAAAGCGAAAGCGGCGGCCATGGTGTTTTCTTTCGCGGCGGTGATGAGATTATTCCATGCTTCGTCCTCGCTCATTTGGACCTGTGGATGGATGGCCAGACAATGCAAGTGGGGAGCAGCTTTGAGCGCTGCGAGGACGAGCGAATGATCTACAGTTTCTCCCCACCCGGAAGATTTCCACAGCCTCAACAATAGCAGGGGATCGACGGCAAGGGCTTGAATGAGTCTTTCCTTGTCCGTGGGCCAGACACCGCTTTTTAACGCGACGTAAGCAGCTGCTGGATGCTGGCATATTTTAAGGAAGATGAGTTCGCGATGCTTCTTTAACCAGCGCGATCCACGGTAGAGTTCTGCGGCGAAGGCGCTTGCGATTGGGCTAAGGTTGCCTGTGGTTGGTTCCTGGTCGTTGCGGCTTTTAGCAACGATTTGCTTTAGGTTTTTTATTTCCTGACTCTGGGATTCGTGTTCAACGCGAATATCAGTCACGAAGGGATCATTATCCCCATGATCAAAATATTCGGCCAAAGCCAAGGGCATAGTCTTGATGGGGCGCCGCATCCATGGATCGAGGAAGGAGAATGTTGGCCACAGTTTACCGAGAGTTTTTTGGTCAAAACTATAAAGGTAGTTATTGAGATGGGGTTGCTCGATAGCTTGGATGGCCTTGTTCCAGGGAATTCTGCCCTGCTCTGGCGGTGGATCAGCCGTAATTCGATTGATTGGCTGGAGCTTAACTCTCGGTTCATTCCGTCCGGACAGTTCGGAGAGACCGTGGATGCGATATTGAGGTTTATCGGACATGGTGTCGACGTGTTTTATTTTGGATATCTTCGAGGCCATGGATCTGATCGCACAGACCAAGTTGCAGTGCTTCAGAGGCGGTGATAAAGCGTGGTTGCTTTTCTGCTTCGCGTACTAATTGCGCCAATTGGGGTGAGTGTGTCTCGAGTTCATTCAGTCGCTGATGCAGGTGTGTTTGCAAGGAGGTGGTCGAAACGGGATGCAACCCCACGTTTTCCTGGTGGCTTGGAAGATTCCACAGCCCCGAAAGGAAAAGAAGGGCGCTTGGCATCATGATTCGTTTTTGCATGGCAATCAAAATGGCGGCTGAGGCTCCTTCGAGGAGTCCCATGCCGATGCCGACCGTGGTGGAGCGCAAAGTCGCGACGACGTCGACGACCTTCAAGACATCGACAAGGTTTCCACCTTTAGCCGAGAGATAAATGGTGATGGGTTTCCCGTTGTGGGTGTCGAGTCTCAAGAGTTGGTCGTTGAGCAGGTCGAAGTCACGCTCTTCAACCTGCCCGAGAACGGAGATGATACGCTCGTGGAAGTCGGACAGCACGCCGGGGCTCATACACCCTTTCGTAAGTTGTGCCGGCCGGGATTTCTGGTACCCCACCATCGCCGGGCTCGACGCTGGTTGATCCTCTGCCAGCGTTTCCTAATCCACTCAGGCTTATTTTTTGCGGATTCGGGGAGGAGCGCCGCCAACGCTGGATCGATGGCTTCGAGAAACGCGCGAATCTCGTCGAAATTCGCGGCGAACTCGATTTCATTTTCTGAGATGCGCTGGACGCGCGTCCATTGCTTTGGTCGCAAAATGAACATGACAACGGGATATTTACTCGGAGGATTGCGCCGGAGCCCCTCGGTTTTGCGCACGACCGTTACGATTGACTCGGGGCACTCGTAGAAGATTTTGTCTTTCACGGTTGCACCTCGTTTGAAACGTTCTTGGTACAAGGGGATGACGGTACGGCGGACTTAGCTACGCGCTGCCAGTGCGTTTCAAGCAGATCTCCCGACCGGTAGTCTGTCGGGAGAATTCGCACACGGGCGTGTATGCGGATCGCCAGCAAGAATGTTTTCAGTTCGATTGCTTTGTCGATCTGACCCGGCATGTGGAGGATGGAATCCTCCTCGCCGAAGTCAATATATCCACAACCTTCGCATCGGTGGCCAAGGGCCGTTTCCTCGCACCGGTCAGTGGAGTCTTGTTGAGTCTGACTAAGTTTTGTAGATGCATGGGCGCGATGTCTTTCGCACCTTTGGTACAGCGATAATGAATATGCTGCATCCAGCCCGGCAGTGCTTAATGCCGAGGACTAACCTCATTGGGGTAGTCGTATACTCGCGCCATATAAGGGAAGGTGGCTCTTAACCTTGACAGCATACTGCCACTGCCGACTTCCAAAATTGGTAATTTTCAGCCGATGTCACGAGTTGCCCATCGGCAGTGATACGCTAAGATAATGTGCTGGTCGTGTCAATCACATCCTCTTAAGCAGGAGTCGCTTGCGGCTCTGAGATTGACTTTTAAAACATATTTGATCTCGTCGTAACCGGACTGCGCATGCGACTAAAACTTATGGCGCCGGTATTCCCAAAATTCAACTCTTCAGGCACGCTAAAAAATATTTATTTTTTTCTTTGGAGCTACTATCTGCGATTCCTTCCCAGTTGCTTATACAGGACCTTCCCCGAGCCCTGAGAACCAGGTCCGCTTCCGAATCCCGGCGTCAGCTCGTCGCGCGCAACCAGGCGGTCAAACAACCGGAGCTCAACTTGACGCTGGCACGAAGCGGGCGAATTGGAACGAATTTGGGTGTGCAATCCCGGCCATCCTATCGCCCAGGGGCTCGGACCCAACTTTGAAATTCCTGAGGAGGAAATGTACGGCGAACCGTTTGGCATTCCGGTTCCTGACGAGCAAGTTTTCATTTCATGGTTCCAGGGTGGGGAAGTGATGCGTTCCGGGTGCACCTGGAAGCGCGGCAACAGCAAATTTTTTTTCCGTCCGGGCCATGAAACCTATCCGACTTACTACCATGCCAAGGTCAAGCAGGTCCTTAAGCAAGGCGTGCGCTGGGCTAGACCGGAAGGCTCGATCTGGATTGATGAAGCGCCGAATATTCTTGCTGAAATGGCTCCTGAAAAGATCGTCGCCCGCGAAGCCAGCGTCCATTAGAATCCTGCCAAAACAGACAAGCATGAATTCCGTCTGCATCCCAGCAACTGGGAGATGCACGGCTAGCGGCGGACGCGCCATTGGCGGGGGGTGACCTTCATGGTGCGGCGGAAGGAGCGGTTAAAACTGGAGAGCGTGGTGAAGCCAGTGTCATGAGCGATATCGATGATTTTTTCATTGGTGGTCTGGAGGCGGCTGGCGGCCATGAGAACGCGTAGTTCGATAAGATAGCGGAGAGGGGATTTGCCGAGTGCGCGATCAAAGACGCGGCGGAAATGGGTGACGCTGAGATGGCATTGCCGAGCCCAGAGACGGATGTCGGCCTTGTGGGCGTAGTGCTGGGCTATTAGGTCGAGTGCAGGAGCTACACGGCGTATGGCGGGCTCGATACCGGACTCGCGAGGGCCGGAGCGAAAACGGGCAAGGCGCTGGAGGCGGACCATCAGGCTGGCAACAAGTCCCCTCACCACAACCTGGTAGCCGCGATTTTTTTTGTTTAATTCGGCGGCGAGTTCGCGGACGAGTGGGCCGAGAAAAGGATCACGCTGAGCAGAGACCAGATTGCGAAAACGGGCGCCGGTCAAGCCGCCCGTGGCTAGCAGACTGCTTTCGGAGCCGACGAGGCGGACAAGGCGGGAGGGATCGAGGTAAATCCAGGTCCAGCGACTGCTGGTGCCAGGGACGCTCTGGGCGAGATGAACTTCCGCGGGCGTGATTACAGAGACGTCGCCGGTACGGAATGAAAGCACCTTGCTGCCGATGACGAAAGTGCCTGCACCGTCGTAGCAATAGCCGAGTTCAAGGCAATTGTGGCCGTGCAGCCAGGTGATAGGGCGATCTCCCTGCTGGAAGAGATCTCCTCCCACGATGGGGAAATCTGCAGACAGGGAAATAGGTGCATGGACGATCCGGTGAGGATGGGATAGTCGTTTTTGCATAGTTTTTGCATTTTAATGCGAAGACATACTCACTCACAACCCTACAGTGGAAACATGAACGTGACTCCCTATCTTGCCGGGTGGGACCCTGGCGCTGGCATTATTGAACTTGAAAAGCGGCAGTTGATCGAGGAGGGGCGCGATCCGAAGTGGATCAACAACATCCTAGGCGGGACCGATCTAAAGAAGACGGACGACCCAACGCTGGCTCGGTTATGGGAGGAATTGCAGGTGGCGCCAGTGCGGTCCGACTTTGCGTTTGAGGAGCCGAGCGACCTGGAAGGCATTCGCGCGGAACGGAGCCCAGCGAAGAGGCGGCTTACAATTTCCTACGACGATACAGAACTTTATCAGCGGATGCTGGGCGCGTGGCTGGGGCGGTGTTGCGGATGCGCCTTGGGGAAACCGGTAGAGTGTTTCATGTCGCCTCACGAGAATCTCTCGAGCAAGGAGCGGCAGAAGGTCTATCTGCTGGGCGTTGCGGCGGACCAATATCCGTTGCAGAATTATTTTTCGGACATATCGGCGGCGCAAGACCAGACGGGGAAGCTGGGCTGTCCGGCGTCGCAACGTGAAAACATCCGGTTCATGGAGACGGATGACGACATTCGCTACACCGTGATCGCGCACGATCTACTGAAACATAAGGGCGCCAACTTCAACACGAAGGACGTAATGGATGCATGGCTGTATCACCTCCCATATAATCTGGTCTGCACGGCTGAGAAGCAGGCGTATCGCAATTATGTGCTGCGGTTTCAAATTCATCATGGAAAGGCACAGGAGATCGACTGGTTATGGGTGGCGACGCACCAGAATCCGTACCGAGAGTGGATTGGTGCCCAGATTAGAGCGGATGCGTGGGGTTATGCGGTGCCGGGGGATCCGGAATTGGCGGCGGACTTTGCATGGCGTGACGCACGGATGAGTCACATCAAGAATGGCATCTATGGCGAGATGTTTGTGGCGGCGATGATCGCGGCGGGTTTTGCGCTGGCCGATCCCTTCGCCGTGGTACAGGCAGGGCTGGCGGAGATCCCGAAGCGCTCGCGATTGCACGCCGAGATAGAACAGGTGATCGAAATTTGCCGGAAGCATAAATTTTCCTTTGCGGCGTTTGAGGCGGTGCTTGATGATATTTATGCGTTGCTGGGGCATTATCATCCGGTGCACACGAACAACAACGCGGCACTGGTGGTGGCGGCGTTGCTGATTGGGCGCGACGATTTCGAAAGGGTGATCACACTAGCGGTAATGGGCGGATGGGATACCGATTGCAATGGCGCGACGGCGGGGTCGATTTTCGGGGCGATGTTCGGCGCGGAAAACATTCCGGCTAAGTGGAAAGCCCCGTTGCACGACACGCTTTACTCCCAGATTTTCAATTATCATCCGATTTCGATCAACGAATGCGCAAGACAAAGTATTAAAATCGTACAGCAGATGCGGGCCTAAGCTGGGGCACAGCGTCTACGACACCGGAAGTGGCGCGGGCTGAGGCCCAGGTGAAGCTTGAATATTTTCGAGAAGTGGAGAGTGGTGGACTTGCAGGAGATGCCACTGGATCGACCCTCATCCGTTCCCGTTGGTACGCCCCAGAGGCCTTCTCATCAATAGCGCATACTCGGTCCAATGCTTTATTCAATTGCTGGCGGTTGATTATCATTTTGCGAACACACCTAACCAGTGTGTAAGCTAGACTCCCTCTTACCGCCTAGTTTAGCTTGGCCTGCTCAAATGCCAACCAGACACTTGCTTGATTTCGGATGGAAGTTTTTCCGTGGAGACATCCCCTTTCCTGAGCCCAAAGGCGCCTTGGGTCAGATCCAAACGTATGGTTCGACCAAGGCTGGCCAGGTGCTGGGCGCAGCCGCGCCGGCTTTCGATGACAGCCAATGGAAACGGGTCGATTTACCCCACGACTGGGTGATCGACCAGGCATTTGATCCCGACGCAACCGTAGCTAATGGCTATTTGCCCCGGGGGGTGGCTTGGTATCGCCGCGCCTTTCTGCTCGATCCCGCCGACGCCGAGAGCCATCTTTCCATCGAATTTGACGGCGTTTTTCGCGATGCAAGAGTCTGGCTTAACGGCCATTACCTGGGCAATCATCCCAGCGGCTATACGAGCTTCGATTTTTCAATCAGCGATATTGCCTATTACGGGGACATACCCAATGTTCTTGTCGTCCGCACCGATTCGCGCGCTTACGAAGGCTGGTGGTACGAAGGCGGCG
This sequence comes from Methylacidiphilales bacterium, assembly GCA_021272315.1. GTDB lineage: Bacteria > Verrucomicrobiota > Verrucomicrobiia > Methylacidiphilales > UBA1321 > JABDGH01. The sequence continues at coordinate 8,247 of JAJSLI010000022.1, forward strand.
GAATTTACCGCCATGTTTGGCTGGTCAAGGCAACTCCGCTCCATGTCGCCAAATGGGGAGTTTGCGTCCGGCCTTCCCGTGTTTCAACCCAACAATGGCGCGTTGAAATCGAAACAGAACTGGAAAACGACGGCTTGATCGCGGCGGGTTGCGAGATCCATTCTGAAATCATCGCACCGGACGGAAAAAAGATAGCCGAGGCGCCAGGTCAGACGATTCAACTGGCACAAAAAACGAGGGTCACAGCCAAGCAGGAAACGGTCGTCGAAAATCCGATGCTCTGGTCTCTTGAAAAAACAACCCTTTATACGCTGCGAACGACACTTCGGGATGGGAAGACCTTCCTCGATCAGAACGACACCACCTTCGGTTTTCGGGAGATCCGTTTTTCTCCGAACGAAGGCTTTTTCCTCAACGGGAAGCATATTCTCATCCAGGGAACCTGCAACCATCAGGATCATGCCGGCGTCGGCATAGGCATTCCCGACGGCCTGCAAGTTTGGAGAATCCGCAAGCTTAAGGAAGCGGGATGCAACGCCTACCGCTGCGCCCACCATCCCCCCACGCCTGAACTTCTCGATATTTGTGATCGCGAAGGAATGCTTGTCCTCGATGAAAACCGCCATCTGCGCAGTTCTCCCGAAGCGATGGCCGACCTGGAAAGCATGGTTCGTCGCGACCGCAATCACCCTTGCGTCATTCTTTGGTCCATCTGCAATGAGGAATATCTCCAGGGGTCCAAAATCGGCGGACGGATTGCCGCGTCGTTGGTTGCCCGCGTCCGGCAACTCGACCCCTCCCGCCCGACCACGGGGGCGCTGCTCAGCACCGCCTTCGGGCCCGGCATGGAGGATCAGGTCGACGTTATCGGCGTCAATTACAGTGCTTCTAAATGGTCGGTCCTGCATAAAGCTCATCCAAACAAGGGGATCGTCGCTACTGAGACCACCGCTGCCGTCTCGACGCGCGGCATCTATGAAACCAACGAGTTTGCTGGCTACTGCACCTCTTACGACGAGCAGTTCTGTCCGGGCGGAACAACAATTCGGGAGACCTGGCTCGACATATTGGCACGTCCCTACATGGCCGGCGGTTTCGTCTGGGTGGGATTAGAATACCGGGGCGAACAGGCGCCTTATGCCTGGCCGACGATCGGCGCGCAACTCGGCTTTTTCGATACCTGTGGTTTCCCAAAGGACGCCTTTTACCTCTACCAAGCTTTTTGGACCCAGGCCCCGATGGTGCATCTTCTGCCGCACTGGAACTGGGCCGGCCGCGAGGGAGAAAATATCCGTGTCGTTGCCTATAGCAATTGTGAAAAGGTGGAACTGTTCCTCAACGGCAAAAGTCTCGGCGAAAAGGAAGTCCCCAAAGACCATGCCGTGGAATGGTCGATTCCCTATCAGCCTGGCACACTAAGCGCCGAAGCGCGCAAAGAGCGAGAGGTCGCCGCCAGGACGAAGCGAGTGACGGCGGACGCTCCTGCCGGCATTCGCCTCAAGCTAGAACCGTGCGAACTACGCGCCAATGCTGAAGATGTGTCCGTCGTCACCGTTGAAATTATTGATGAGAAGGGGCAATTCGTTCCGACCGCCGATATCCTCGTGAAGTTTGCCATTCGCGGCCCGGCCCGGATCATCGGTGTCGGCAATGGCAATCCGGTAAGTTATGAATCGGACACGGCCAAACAGAGGACCACCTTCAACGGCCTCTGCCAGGTCCTTGTCCAGGCATCTGACACCGCGGGCGAGATCGTTCTGAGCGCAAGCGCCGATGGCCTTGGCCGTGGCGAGCTCAAAATTGTTTCGCGGAAAGCGGAGCGGCGTCCTTATGTTCCCGCACTCAACCATCTGCAACTGGTCGATAATTGGCGCAAATCGCCCCCTGTCGATCTGGCGCCGGGGTTGGGAATGGGCGCCGCCAACTCGACTGAATTTAAGAAACCAGACGCCGCCAAGGTCGCGATCAGTCTCGTGGTTGATCCTGAATCCGACAAGTATGACCCATCAACCTGGGAACCGGTCACGGTCCATTCTGCCTTCCCCAATTTTCCTGCTGAAAACCAAGCCATTGGTTACCATGCCGAAATCAGCATTCCGACCCTGAAGAGGACCAAGCTCGCTTTCACGCGGGTTTGGGGCAGGGGAACACTTTATCTAAACAGAAAACCCGTGCATAAAATCAAGGAAGGCACGGAATCGTTCTCTATTGATCTTCCCGAAAAATTGGCAGGCCAGAAAGTTACCGTCGATGTTGTACTGCAATATGTTTACAGTGGTGCAGGCATCAACGGATGGGTTTGGATAACTGCCTGAACACCATTAATCCGTGCATTTCACGGAAACCAAAGGAACACATCATGGCTGGTTGGGCATCAAAACTAGGAACTGGTGCAACAATAATTCAAGCAGGCAACCAAAGAGGGGAAGGATCTCAGAGCGATCGATGCCGTCGTGATTTTTGACGAGAACGAGCCGAAGGATATGATCGCCGCCATTCTCCCGTAAGTTCTGGTCACAAGCAGGGACTGGGCGGACTATGTGAATTACGCCAGCAAAAGTCTGGACCGCGATTAAGGGCAACAATGCGAGCATGGCAAGCACAACCCGTATTGGCTCGCTTGCATCGTACCATGGAGTTGATCAGGCGACGGACTTTGCCGCAAGGGCTACTCGGACAGGCGATTGATTACACGCTAAAACGTCGGACGGCTTTAATGCAGTTCGTGGAAGACGGAACGCTGGAGATCGACAACAACCTGATCGAGAACGCAATTCGGCCCAGTGCGCTTGGGAAAAAAGAATTTTCTGTTCATTGGGCATCCTGAAACTGGCGAACGCAGCGCAGTGATTTACACGTTGTTGGGCAGTTGTCGGCGACATGGCCTCAACCCATTTGATTATCTGAAAGATTTGTTCACCCGCCTGCCAGCAGCGAAGATCACCCTGATCAGGGAGTTCACGCCAGAGGCATGGGCCAAAGCGAAGGAGCATGTGGTCGCGCAAGCCGCTTGAGCAAGTTGGCAGTCAGTCAGACAGTCAGACTTAATCTCTCGTTTTCAACTTTCTGGGCCAGACCAGCATGCGTGCTTCCTCTACTGCATAAATCCACTGGGCCTTATCGAATGACCGGACGCGGAGCGAGGATTTGTCGAGCGGCGGTCGAGGTATCGCCGCGAAGTCGCTTACGGATAATGGCGAGCGCCGCTTCGATCAGTTCATCCCATGGAATGGCGATTGTCGTGAGATTGAGCACCTCGGCGATCGGGGCGTCATCAAACCCGATTAACTTTGGAGTAACGCAATGCCTCGTTTGACAAAATCGGACAACTCCCTCCGCCAGCCGGTCGTTGCAGCAGAATACCGCCGCCGCATCATTCTTTAACAAACGGGGAGCCGCCTTTGCTCCATCTTCATGGAACCAACCGCCTGCCCAAATGACTTGTGCATCAGGCAGCAGGGAGCAAAATCCCTCGACGCGATGAACGCTGCGGGCATCCGTTTTCGGTCCGCCAAGCACAGATACCCGAGCGTGGCCCCGGCTGCGAATAATTTCCGCCGCGCAAACTCCGCCGGAGAAATCGTCCGTTGCAATCGTGTCAATGAAGGTTCCCGCGAGACCCGGCGGTGCAAGGTCATTGAGCAGCAGCGCGTAGCCGCGGGGACCGAGTCGAGGCAGCACAGCCTCCTTGCACTCCCAGATCACCGGAAAAAGATCACGACGGATTGAGGCGCGGTTGTGGACGAAGGAGATCGTGAACCCGATTCTCTCACGATCCAGACGCGTACGCAGTTGATCGAGCAGGTGGGTGCCGAAGCTGCCTGGTCGCCGCGCCCGCGCGTGGAACAAAAGCTGGATACCGGCGATGCTCGCCTTCTTCCCCGCAATGTACGTGCCAGAAGCACGTCTCCGTTCGAGCCAGCCTTCCGCGCAGAGTTCGCCGATGAGCCGGTGCGCCGTCTGATAACTGACACCGAAACGCTCCGCCAGGGCGCGATTAGACATAAATCGGTCGCCCGGGCGGAGGAAACCGTCACCGATCCGCGAGATTAATTTTACCTTCAATTCGACGACTTTCTGGCTGCGGGGACGAGGCATGGCGATACAGATATAATCATATCAGTTTATCGAATAACAAGTACTTTAATATCGCCTGGAATATGATTGGGGCGCATGCTTGGCGGCATCGTGAATGTCCAGCCCGCGCTCGAAAACAAGGTCATTGCCGTCATCGGCGGAACGACCGGTCTTGGGCTGGCTGCATCAAGCGCATTCATCGCGGCGGGCGCTTCGGTCGTTGTCGTCGGACGCAATCCGGAAAGCGCTCGGGTCGCGCTCGATCAGCTTGGCAAAAAGGCGCGCGCAATCACGGGCGACGCTTCCGCGCCGGAAACGGCCCAATGCGCCATCGCGGAGGCTCTGAGCGCTTTTGGTGGTTTTCACGGTCTTTATCATGTGGCTGGCGGGAGCGGGCGAAAAATGGGAGATGGACCGCTCCACGAAATCACCGACGAGGGCTGGCGCGCCACGCTCGATCTGAATCTGACTTCATTATTTTATTCGAATCGCGCCGCCGTCAGGCAGTTTCTCGCACAAAAATCGGGCGGTAGCATCCTCAATATGGGCAGCGTCCTCGGCTGGTCCCCTTCGCCGAAATACTTCACCACGCATGCTTATGCGGCGACCAAGTCCGCAGTGACCGGGTTTACCAAGTCATCCGCCTCTTACTATGCCCCACTTGGTATCCGCTTCAACGTCCTGGCACCGGGTCTTGTTGAAACGCCGATGGCTAGGCGGGCCGTCGAAGACGAGGAAATTCTTGCATTCATCAAAACCAAGCAGCCTTTGGATGGAGGACGGATCAGCCGTCCTGACGACCTCGACGCGGCAGCGATTTATTTCATGAGCGATGCCTCCAAACTTACAACTGGCCAGCTACTGGCCGTGGATGGAGGCTGGACGGTAAGCGAAGGACAGATTCCTAAATGAACACCGTTGGCGTCGACATCGGCGGCACGCAAATCAAGCTGGCCGTCTTTTCGCCGGAAGGCGTCATGCTGGGGAAATGGACCCGGGATACCCATGCTGACGACCCCGGCCAAGAGCACCCACCGAAGTTTGCGCATATTGTCCGCGACCTGTTGGAAGAAAATGTCCCGGCGCCCTACCGCATCGGCATAGCTGCGCCAGGACTAGCGGCAAAGGATGGGCGTTCCATTGCCTTCATGCCCGCGAGAATGCACGGCATCGCAAACTTCGATTGGACAATTTGGCTCGATCACGAAGCCCTTGTTCCGGTGCTCAACGATGCCCATGCCGCGCTTCTCGGCGAGGTTTGGCGGGGCGCGGGTACAGGATGTCGCGACGCGGTGCTAATCACCCTGGGCACGGGCGTGGGCGGAGCCATCCTGAGTGATGGCCGGTTGCTGAAAGGCGTCATCGGTCGTGCTGGTCATTTCGGCCACGTTTCCATCAGCGACGACGGCGAGCAGAGCATGACGGGAACTCCCGGCGCGCTGGAGCCCGCTATCGGCAACTATACGGTTGCCCGGCGAAGCAACGGACGCTTCTCCTCCACGCGCGAGTTGGTGGAAGCGCATGTGGCTGGCGATGCCGAGGCCAGCAGCGTCTGGCTAAAGTCGGTGCGTGCGTTGGCGCGGGCGATCACTTCGTTAATCAATCTGTTCGATCCCGAAATGATCATTATTGGCGGGGGTGTCGCCCAAGCAGGCAAAGCTTTGTTTCAGCCGCTCTCAGCGATGCTCGATGAAGTGGAATGGCGTCCGGCGGGACATCGCGTACGGATCGTTCCCGCGCAACTTGGCGAATGGGCGGGCGCTTATGGCGCGGCTTGGAATGCACTTAATTTATGAATACACCTACGACCGAATACCTTCAGAAATGCCGCGCGCTTATCGACATGGTCGAAATACAAAGCGCCGCCATTCAAAATACCGCCGATTGGTTTGCGGAGACGATTCTTGCCGGACGCATGGTGCATGTCTTTGGCTCGGGCCATTCTCGCATCATGGTTGAGGAAATGTGGCCGCGTTATGGTTCGTTCCCCGGGTTTAACCCTATTGTTGAGTTGTCGCTTAGCTTTCACAATCTGGTGGTGGGGGCAAACGGCCAACGACAGGCCATGTTCCTCGAAAATGTCAGCGGCCTTGCCGAGCGCATCCTGCGCAACTTCGCGCTCGCTCCAGAGGATTCCGCGCTGGTCATCTCGTCGAGCGGGTGCAACGTCGTGCCCATCGAGATGGCAGAGCAGTTTCAAAAATGGGGCATGCGCGTCGTCTCAATCATCAGCCGTGCGCATTCCGAAGCCAGTGTCAGTCGGCGCCCCGATGGAAAGAAACTTCAGGATTTCTCTGATCTCGTGCTCGACACGGGTGCGCCCATCGGCGATGCGATGGTGAAAATCGACGGTCTCAACACCCCCGTGGCGCCCGGTTCAACCGTGGGCGGCTGTTTGCTGGTCAACTCGGTCAAGGCCGAAGTGGCCCTGCGACTGACTCGCGCGGGACAGCCTCCCAAAGTCCTCAGCGGTGCCAACGTGGTCGGGGCGCAACGGGCGGTTGAGTTGTTCGAATCGGCTTACGACGAACATGCACGTCGGCTGGCGAAACTCTACGAAAACCTCGGTGCGTAATGTTTAATTTTCTCGTTCACGAAAAGATTCCGCTCTTCGCAGAGGTGGACGTGCTCGTCGTGGGCGCGGGCTCGGCGGGCTGCTGCGCGGCGCTCGCCGCGGCGGAAGGCACGCGGCACCGTGTTCTGCTTATGGAGCGTTACGCCTTCGCGGGCGGAACTTCGACACAAATGCTCGACACATTTTACGGCTTTTTCACGCCGGGTGACCAGCCGCGAAAGGTGGTCGGCGGCATTCCCGATCGCGTGGTAGATCGGCTGGACGCCGCAGACGCGATTTTTTTACGCCCAAACACCTACGGCGCAGGCACGGGAGTCAATTACAACCCGGAACGCCTCAAGCTTGTTTGGGACGAAATGCTTGCCGAGGCCGGGGTGAGGGTGCTGCTCCACACGACGCTGATTGATGTGGAAATGTTCGGCGGTGCCATTCATGGCGCGGTCATCTGGACCAAGCGCGGCGTTTTCCGGATAGCGGCGAAATGCTTCATCGACGCAAGTGGCGACGCGGACTTGTGCCACCTCGCAGGCCTCCCTTATGAAAAAGCCGGGGAGATCGACCCGGCCCAGACGCTCACCACAACTTTCCGCATGAGCAACGTCGACCTTGCCGCCTATGAAAAAGCCGGTGGCAAAAAAATGCTCATGGAGCGCATGGGCGAAGCTGTCGACAAAGGGACGCATCCGCTGCCGCGCAAAGCTGGAAGCCTTCATAAGATGAACGCCCAAGGTTGCGTCTCGACCGTCGCCGTGCGCGTCACCGATGTGGACGCCACCAACTTCGAGCAACTCACCGCCGCGGAGATCGAAGGGCGGCGGCAGGCGTTTATTTATGAACGCTTTTTTCGCGAATGCGTGCCCGGCTTCGCGGACTCAAACATCATCGGTTTTTCGCACCAAATCGGGGTGCGCGAGACGCGGCGCGTCTATGGCGAATACAGATTGACCCGGAACGATTGCCTTGGCGTTGCGCGCTTTGATGACAGCGTGCTGCTCTGTGGTGCCCCGATTGAAGACCATCGATCTGCTCCGGACGGCAAGAGCGAGGAAACCATCTGGGGTTACATTCCGAACGGCAACGCCTACGACGTGCCCTATCGCACGCTCGTGCCGCGAGGCAGGGATGAAATCTGGGCGATCGGACGCTGCTTCAGCGCCACGCATGAAGCCCACGCGTCGTGCCGGTCGATGGCGCAAACGATGGCCATGGGTCAGGCCGCCGGATTGGCCGCCGCGCTTTCCCTTGATGAAAACACGGGCGCGCGCGGAGTGCCCATTTCCAAACTGCAAGGTCGCTTGCGCGATCTCGGGGCGGTGCTCGAAATGCCCGAACAGGTGGCGGAAACAGCCGCTGATTCCTGGAGCAAGAATCGATGAGCTTCGTCCGCACTGTTCTCAGTGACATTGCTCCTGATCAACTCGGCGTTTGCTATGCGCATGAGCACATCATCATCGATCCAAGTTACATGACGGAAAAATTCCCCGACTTTCGTCTCGATTCGACCGAGCTTGCGGCCACTGAACTGGCACAGTACAAGGCGAACGGCGGCGGCGCTATGATCGACTCGATGCCGACCGGCGGACGCAACGCCGCAAAACTCGCCGAGGTTTCACGGCAAACCGGTGTGCACATTGTTTGCCCGACCGGACTGCACCTGAAAAAATACTACCCGGAAGGGCATTGGGGAGGACAACTCTCCGTCGAGGAATTGGCGGAGATTTTCATCCGTGAAATTAAAGAAGGAATCGATGCCAACGACCTGAGCGGACCGGTCCTGAAGCGCCTGTCCCAGCGCGCCGGACTAATTAAAATTGCGAGTGGCCTCGACGGAATCGACGAACATGAACGACGCATTTTCGCAGCCGCCGCCCTCGCTCACCGGCAAACCGGTTGCCCGATTCTCACCCACACCGAGCAGGGAACAGCCGCGCTTGAGCAGACCCAATTGCTTTCAGAATTCGGAGTTGACCTGCGCCACGTCACGCTCTCCCACACTGACCGAAAGCCCGACATGGAGTATCATCGGGAAATTCTGCGCAGCGGCGTAAGGGTTGAATATGACAGCGCTTTTCGGTGGAAAGAGGGCAATCCGACGCTCGATCTCGTGCTTGCACTCTCGCTCGAGTTTCCATCCCAAATCCTTCTTGGCATGGACGCGGCGCGGAACTCTTATTGGAAAAGTTACGGCGGCAAACCCGGCCTGAGTTATCTGCTCACCGACTTTCGCGAACAGCTTTTGCGCGCCGGACTTAGCGAAGAGTCTTGGCGCCAGATCATGATCATCAATCCGGCAGATACGTTTTCCTTCGCCGACAATTCATCCTAAAGAGCCAATCAACGGATCTATGATAAAAAACTCAGAGCCATCATTGTCGGCTTCGGCAACATTGCCCGCACCTAGCCGATCAAATCAAGTATCCGGCTGAGTCGTCACGTATTTCGCAGCGTACTCCCCCAGCCGGATACTCAACATCGACCATTCCTCAACGCTATAGGTATCAGTCGGGCGGCACGGCAACGCCACGAGCGCGTGTCTTGTCCAGGCCACCTAACGCGTGGGTAGCATTAACTGCTAAGAAGCGGAATTAGCAACACCTAATCAACGCAAAATCGAAACCCGAAAAGTGAACCGGTGTTCCCTCCCCGACAACAAGTACTGCGGCAGTGTATCGGGACCGCAGGTGGCCGTTCCGAGGCCCCTCTGGGCCAGGTCAAGATTGAGGATCGTTTCCGCACGTGGAACCAAATCTACAGTATGGGTGGCCTTATAGAGATCCTCGGCGGAGAAATGGCTCGCCGAAAAATTGAGCAGCGGTTCACCGGAAAAGCGAAGTCCCCGCCCCGTCTTGCCCGCGCCTGCATTACGCACCTCGACCCAGCGCGTATCGGTGTGATTGCCGTGCTCCTGAGGCATGACATAGGGGACATAAAGTCCGTCGACTGTATTCTCATAGAGGCCAACCTCGGCCGAAGTCTTCCGGTCGGAATAGTTTTCCCATGGTCCGCGTCCAAACCATCGCACCTGTTCGAAGCCGGCCGGCAGCGCCATGGTTATTCCAAAACGGGGCAAGTCGGTTGGGGCCTTTCTACCCAGGCGCAATCGGTTGGCCACCTGCAGACTGCCATCGGGCACGATTTCAAAAATCTGCTCGTGCTGGAAATCGTCCCATTCGTCTCGTCCCGAAGCGCGATGGATGACACGAACGGCGATGGGCGCGCCGCTCTTGCCGGCCTTGATCACCTCAATGGTTTCGAATCGAAATTGCAGCTTGTCGAGACCGGCGGCCTTCCAGCGACCGAGCGCCCTTCCGTCCTGACCGCTCCAAAGCTTGACACCGTCGTTGTCGGTGGCCCCGCGCCAGATTTGCAGACGTGGACCGCTTTGCAGCCATGAATGTCCACCGCCAAGAAGAGAATTCAGGAAACCCGTCTGCCGGTCGAAGCTAAGCTTCCAGTCCGCTGCCGCAAAGATCACCTCGCGCGTTGTTTCCTTGACCACCGCCGGGAGCGGAATCGTCTTCGCTGGCGGACGCGGCATGGGCGTCAGGGAAATCTGTTCGCAAGCAACGAGATGGTCTTTTGGTGCCCAGGCGCTTTTGGCCCTGGTGCGGAAGCGGACGTTAAGAAACGCCTCCTGGCTTTTTTGGATTTTGGGCAAAGCCCGGCCAAGCGTCACGACGGCACGGGCACCCGGCTTGAGACGCAGAGCGGGCAGATGCCCCTGTGCCATGGTTTGACCGTCGATCTGAAAATCCCACTCGCCGCGAAGCCATTCCAGGCTGATGAAATCGTGCTTGTTGAGGATTTCGATGCGTCCGCCCCTGGCGAAGCGAACCGCGACCGGCTGCTGAAGCTTCTTCAACTCGAACATCGCCGGATGCGGCCGGCGGTCGGGCCAGACCAGCCCGTCGCAACAAAAATTAGCGTCGTTGGGCAGGTCGCCGAAGTCGCCACCATAAGCCCAATAGGCGCGGCCATCCGCGGTTTCCTGACGGATGCCGTGGTCGACCCACTCCCAAATATAGCCTCCCTGAAGCCCGCGATTGCGGTACTTCTCGAAGAGAGCCCAGTAATCGCTCAGGCTGCCGTTGCTGTTGCCCATAGCATGCGAATATTCGCACAGGATGAGGGGCCGGGTGTCCTTGTTGGAGGTCGCATACTCGGTCAGAGAATCGAGACTGGCGTACATCGGGCAAAGCACATCGGTGGCGTGCCGGCCGTCATTCCAGAGCTTGCGATCAAGGGTGGGGGATGCGCCTTCATAATGGAGCGGGCGGTCCGGATCATAGGCACGGACCCAGCCTGCGGCAGCATCGTGATTAGGACCGTAGCCGCTCTCGTTGCCCAACGACCAGAAGACGATGCTGGGGTGGTTCTTGTCGCGCACGACCATGCGCATGACGCGATCCAGGAAGGCCGTCGCGTAGCGGGCATCGCGGCAGATCGAGTAGTAGAAATCGTGCGACTCGATATCGGCTTCACCGACAACGTAAAGGCCGTATTCGTCGCAGAGATCGAGATAAGCTGAGTCCTTTGGATAATGCGAGGTGCGAACCGCGTTGATATTAAACTGCTTCATGAGGCGAATGTCTTGAAGCATCCTCTCCCGGCTGATCGCCTTGCCGGTGACGTCGTCATGGTCGTGAAGATTGACGCCCTTGATGAGAATCGCATGGCCATTGACCAGGAATTGGCGGTTCTTACATTCAATCCGGCGGAAACCGATACGAGTGCGGGTCCACTGCCCGCCTTTTTTGCTTTTGACGCCGATCAGCAGGGTGTAGAGCGAGGGACTTTCCGCCGACCAGAGCTTGGGGGAGTCGATCTGCGCTGAAAATTCCGACGAGAATTTTTTTTCCCAGCCGCGCTTGAAGGCAAATGTTCCGGTCAGGGGTCGACGAAAAACAGGCTTGCCTTGCGGATCGAGGAGATGGACCTCGATTCCAAATCCTTCCTCGAGACCCTCGGCGAAGCCAAACTCAAGCGTGAGACCGAGCCGGGCGATGCGCAACGACTCGTCGACGTTCGGTCGGGCATAAATATCCCGGATGAAGGTCGCGGGAGTCGATTGAAGAAAGACTTCGCGGTGCAGCCCCGACATCCACCACTGGTCCTGGTCTTCAATAAAGGTGGCGTCGGACCATTTCACCACAACGGCAACGAGGTCGTTTTCCCCCTCCCATTTTACCTGGCCGGTGAGGTCAAACTCGGCTGGAAGATGGGAATCCTTGCTCATCCCGATAAAACGTCCGTTGAGAAAAACGTAGAGGACGCTGTTGGCCCCGCCAAAGTGGATGACAACCCGCTGTCCTTGCCAGGCCTGCGGAACCGAAAAACTCCGCCGGTAAATACCGGTCGGATTTTCGGCGGGCACGTTGGGTGCATGATGCGAAAACGGCATCTGGACGTTGGTATAGTGGGGCCGGTCAAACCCCTGAGTCTGGAGATTTCCGGGGACATTGATCCGGGTCCAATCTGTTGTCGACTCGGAGCGGGCCTGCAAAAACCGTGAGGCTTCCTCCGGATTCGCGGCAAGATGAAAGGCCCACTTGCCGTCGAGCGAAAGCCGCCAGGGCGATGCGGACGGCTCACTTTTGAGCGCTCGCCTTTTGTCGGGGAAAAGGGTGAACGTAGCGCGGGGCGGCAGCTTGTGGAGGGAGGTCAGTTCGGGCGATTCCCACGTGGGGAACGGATCTTTGCGCAGGAGAGAGATAAAATCAAAACCGGTTTCATCAATCATAGAAAAATCAGGAATGGGCGGGAATGTTATCTAACGGAAATTTCCCATTTGAGGTAACTGTTTTCGGCATGGATGGGTTCCTTTCTTTGATTTTGACTCAAGGCTCATCGTTGACGAGACTTTTTCGGTTTTCATGGGCTATTTTTCAGCCGACAGGGTAAGATGTATTTATTTTTTTGGTGTGCCGTTGGCGTTTTCGGCTATGTATAAAGGCACCTCTTCTGTGACAGCCGTTGCTTTTGATTGTTTTCTGGCCGTTTTCATTCAGCTCGAGGTCGCGATTGGAACTCTTAAGCAGTCGATGGTTTTCAAAATAGCCTGGAATAATTCCCGTGGGACAGCCACCTCCGCCATCTGGAAGATGCCCCTTTATGGGGTAAGCGGCACAATTGGAACCGTTGCGGTTGGCTAAGGAGGCGCGAGCCTGTTGACGGCGACTTGCGCAACGGCTCCGCTGGAAAACTTTACCACGCGAAGTTATTTGCAACTCACTAATGGTAAATGGTACCGAGCAAGGATTGTCCCTTTACGCCACGTTATTCTACCCGCCGGGCATGTAATGGAGATCGAGCATCACATAAATTTTTCTCTCCCCATTCAACGGCCCGGTCGACCGGTGCGATCCCTTTCTCATCAAATACCACATCGCCGTCGTGGTCTGATTGCAGGATGTCCTTATAATTAAGATTAACTTTTCCAGTTAAATGAATTGAGCGTGAACGCTCCCCTTTTGAATGGTTCGGCGAATGATTCCGTTCACCTTTTCGGCTTCAACTTCTGAGCCACGTCGGGTGCGTACTCCCCAACCGGATGCCTTATTTTTCGAATCGACGCGAAACCAGCGCGTTCCGAGCAGGACATTCCCCAGTTTCACTGAGGACAACGAGCCGGTTTTCTTCCAACAACCATTCCCGGGGAATCCGATAAAACCGCTGCGGCGGTTCTCCCTTGCCTACCGTGGTAACTGTCGGAGGGTGCCACAAGGCATCGGGACCATGCCCCTTGCCTGGAAGCTGCCAATA
>JAJSLI010000029.1 GCA_021272315.1 Methylacidiphilales bacterium
TTACATGGCTGCGGATTTGATCCGGACTAAAACGCCGCCGTGGGCGACGTACCGATGGCAAACCTGTTGTCTCTTTCACCCTCCCAGTTTGCCCAATCAAAATCCGCTCCGCTAGATGGGGCCTACCGGACGCTTACGATCGTCTGTGCTGAACGATAACTGTGGGAGCAGTTCGCGGCGCGGGAAAACGGTTGAGGCGCACGCGATCCGAGGCGGTAGCGAGGCCTTCTTTGACGGGAACGCCCCGGCGTGGCCAGGTTGTCGCCAGAATAAAGCGTGCCCATGGCGGGGAGATTAGGCCAGGACGCCGGGGCGGTTCAATGCTGGGAACGGGGGAACGGAATTAACCGCTGAGGCGCGAGAGACGCAGAGGAGAAAAACCGGGCGCTGTCGCCAGGGCGCAGGCCGTCATTTGTGGGTTCGAAGTGGTCCCAAAAAACATGTGGGACGGTGGTCAAAAAACGCCAATTCGCGTAAACCGTTGGCGGACAATGACTTACGCTTGTGTTACTTGACGCTATTTTTGCGCTTTCGGCAGCCCAAATTCCTGGATTTGTGCTCAGCGTCCAAAACCCTTGCAAACATTGGCTAAAATGGACTTTTCGGCGCGGCAGGGCGGCCGTGTTCGCCCGGTTCCGCGTCGCGGTTCGTGTTTTTTTGGCGGGTTTTTGCTTAAAAACGCATTAAAATAAGCGCCGTAAGTCCTTGCAGATCAACGGGTTACGCGAGCGAAGCCGGAAAAGTCGAAAAAAATGCGCGAAACCGCCACGCGCGGAAGCGATTTTTCGAAGAAATGCCCGACCTGTATTAGACCCTATCAAACATTGGTCGAAAGCGATGTTTTGCATCCTCATTTTTGGCCAATAAAAAGGCCGAACAGCCTTTCGCGGCACCCAACGAAAAAAAGTGTGCATTTTCAATAAAAAAAGCGCGTCGATTTGCTGAGCAAAAACGCGAATTCCAAAAAAAGAGCGGACATAGCAGACATAGAGGACATAGCGGACGTACATTTTCAGAAGTTGTGCTATAATCGTCGGCGCCAATAAAGGCATGGTGAATGAAACGTGATGAATGAAACTTGAAACGTGAAACATGAAACGTAAATCGTGATCCGCCTTCGCTGGGATGCTACGGCGCGACAAGTGCGTGATGAGTCAGAACAACACAAGGGCTGCCCGCTGTGCGGGCTGTGACTGGAAAGGCCCTGACAGCTCCGAAAGCTTTCGCGGGCGGTGCGGTCGGGGTGGGGTTCTTTGACAAGCAAGTTGATAGAGGGTGAGTTGATCCGCCTTCGCTCGGAAGCTACGGCGCGACAGGTGGTTGATAGTGACGGGCGGAAATGCTGCGGGCGCGGCACGAAGTCCAACCCTGAGGCCGATTCGGGGCGCGCCAAGGGCACACGGGGTGGCAACTCACGGAAGCCTGCGGTAGCGTACGGTAGCGTACGGTAGGGTACGGTAACCAAAAAATGTTTTTTTCGTGAGGGTGACCTGCGGAATGACGAAACCCGAAGCGCCGCCCGCCTACGCTGGGAGGCTTCCTCCTTCGCCAAACGCAAGCGCCCGCATCTGTTCCGCGTGGTCTTGAGCCATTCACGCAAGGGCTACAGCGAGGTGGTCTGCCGCCTGGCATTGGTCGGAAAGCGGGGTCGCGGTTTCCACAACGGCTCCAGGTCTGGATCGTCCAGCGCCATCGATTTGATTTGTGCCGGATCACTGTGGTGGTGCGTTGGAGTGGTGAACTTCGGGACGGGACATCTGGCTCAAAAACTTCTCGCCAGGCTGCCGGGGAAACTTTTCGGTTCCATTCTGGAGGTTGGCACCTGGAATACGAACGGCTTCGGGCGCTCGATCCAGCAACAGCCAACAGCCGCTCAACGCCTGGCTAATCTCCGCGAACCGTTCGAAATCCACCGGCTTGACCAGGAAGGAGTTTGCTCCCAACTGATAAGCCAGGTTCATGTCCCGCGTGTCGTCCGAGGCAGTCAGCATCACCACGCGCAAGGTTTCCAACCTCGGCTGGGTGCGAATCCATCGGAGGACTTCGAAGCCGTCCATCCTTGGCATCCTGATATCCAGCAGAATGAACGCGGGTAATGGATACTCGGCGCGGTTGGCGTACTTCCCGGTGCCACTGAGGTACATCAGTGCCTCTTCGCCACCCTGGACGGCTACGAGCGGATTGAGCACCTTCGCCCTGATAAACGCTTGCTGCATCAGCAAACAGTCCTTCGCGCTGTCGTCCACGAGCAAGATTACCGGTAGCTCAGAGATCACATCTGACATTAAATCGCCCTGCTTTTTCATGCCGGACTCATGGCGTTAACACCGCAACTATTTGCCGAATTCAGCAACCATCCTCAATGGGGTATTTCACTAGGTTCAACAGCCGTCCGTATTACGCCCCAGTTCCGTTCGAGTTCCTCGTTGTCCTCGATAGCGTTGCCGGGTTAGAGTCTGTCTGGAGAGGGCTGATGGTCGAACTGTCGGCCACTTTGCTGGACTTGACAGCGACCAGCACGGGGCAACCCTTTGGCAACGACAAGCGGAGGGGGACGATCATGTGGATTTGCTCGAAACTTGGGTTCTTTAGCATCGTCAAAAAAGGTGAGCCGCATACGTGGCAGATACGTGCCCATTGCAAACATGATCTCGAAGGATTGTTGGCTGCCCTGTCGCTCGACAAGGAGGTCCTTTCGACCCCACAAGCCGATTACGCATTTCGCATCTTGGTGAATCACCAGGAACTGGAGCGCGCTTTTGCGGCGCTCGGAGATTCCATAGATTATCCGAATTTCAAGGGCTGCATCGGCGCTTTGTCTGACCAGCGCGACAAGCTCCCGGCGTACCATGCTTTCTGGAGAGGGATGGCCGAAGTGCAGGATATGCCCAAATCTCCCGGTACAAAAAACGGAGCAGCCGAATCGAGAACGAGAGAGCAGGTCATCAGGCGAACCCGTGGTGGCATTGGAAGCATGGCGCGGATGTTAAAAACGATTCGTGGCTTCAGAGACAAACATGGCCACTGGCCGACAAAACTGCGGCTTTCGACCGAGGCCCTGACTGCGTGGCGCGAGGAAACGCTGACTCCGCTGGGGTTCCAACTGCTCGAATCAAAACTTCGGATTCTGCCGGAAGCCAAGTGGAAACTGGTCGCGGAAGATGACGCTGGCCTCACGCTTGACTTTGACTCGCAAGAAGCGTCGTCTGCGCCCTGGGAAGGCGCTGACGAGTGGTTGTGGAACGTCAAAGTCTGAAGGGAATCCTTTGCTAACCGCGACCGCTGAGCCACCCTGGACCAGCGATGTCAACCGCGAAGACAGGACGGAAGCGGCGAAGCGGCGCTGGCTAGAGTGGTTTTATTAGGTGCGTTTTGGGCAGTTGCACAACCCAACGAACGCTTTGTTGATAAACCCAAGAGCACCGAATATCGCAAGAAACCAACCAAAAGCAGGATTAGCAGCAATGGCAGCAACGCCTGCGATGGCAAGTGCGCCTTCAGTCCACATGCTCTTGAGAAAGGCGTCCAACTCGCGCATCCGCTGGCCGACCGGCATATTCAGTTTCGAGCACAGATTAAACCCGTTAGGGGAGCAGATAGCTTCCTTCATATCGACGCCTTTCTCGCGTGCCCAAGCAGAAACTTTTTCGAGTACTCGCTGAACCGACCGACCTGCGAGAGCCTGAACTTGCATTTGAGTGCCGTCGCCTCCGTCCACAACCATCATCTCGAAATCACCGGATTCCAAGAAATCTCTAAATAGAGGATTGGCCGCCGCGTCTCTGCGTGCGCGATCCAAATCCGTTTCGTAATCATTTATCGAAGGGGGCATCGTGATCTCCTTTCGTGCTCTCTTGTGAATGAACGACAGGGCGTGGTGGATGTAAGGCAGCGAAAATGCCACATATTCCCGACCGGCCATGGTCGGGTCTAAGTTGCGCTTTCCTGCGGCGATTATTGCGTGTTTTGAAATTAGGAGCGGAAAACCGTCTCCTACAAAGGCTGCGTTCGTGACTACCAATCCGAAGTCGAAATTGCTGGAGCCGACATGGCTGGTTTCGCGGGTAAAGGATTGCAGCTTGCGCACGAAAAAAGCGTACGTGCAGCGGTTGCAGCAACTCTTGAAATTCCATTGGGACTACACAGGGGCGTGAAGGCACCCCCGCGAGTTGGGCGCAACGGAATCTCTGGGGTCCATCAATCATGTGGTCAAAGGAGGATTTGTCATAGCGGCGGCATGAAATCAATCGTTAATCTGGGTTTCATTTTCGGCCAACAGAAGCCAGCGAGTCCGCCACCACGGCCTCCTCCTGGTCGAACGGGCACTGTCAGATCAGCGCCGAACTGCCCGCCCGGCGTCGAGCGGAGAAGCGGGGCGGCGGGAGGCCCGACCGTCGTTAGACGCACAGTCTAACAGTCGTATTGATGGCCTCCTGCTCCATCGGCGCAGCAGGATAACGCGCTCCTGCTCCTCCGCCCACGAACAAGCCAGTGGTAGCAACGTCCTAAACTGTTCTTGGGTAATCATATTATTGCGAAAGCACGAGCAGCAGTGTCACGACCAGGCCGATAAAAACGCCAATCACCATCTCCCGCCAGCGCCGGTGGAGTTCTTCGACCGAAATGCCCTTGACCGCCGCCAAGGCCACGGCGAAGGGCCGATGATATTTGCGCGCAAGTTGCCGGGCAACGCTCCAGTTCAGTGCGTCCTGGCCGCAGGAGAAGAAGATTACGATAACGCAAGCGAGCACGAACATATGTCAGCCTTCAATTTTCACCCGAGCCCATTGTTGGCACCCCGTTCACGGCCAAGATAGCACCAGGTCGCCACGTTTACAATATGACCAGGCGTGGCACGAGCCTGTTGGGTGCCAGGAAGCGCCAGATGCTTTGCTCCCGAGTAAGACCGCCCAGATGGACGA
>JAJSLI010000106.1 GCA_021272315.1 Methylacidiphilales bacterium
AGGCCGTCGGAAAAGGCTTGGGAGCGAGGGATTCCGCACCCCTTCGGCAGGCTCAGGGCTCGGCTTGCAGCCTCGGCTACAAACAGGCCTGCGGCGGCTACCAACTGAGGAAGGCTCCGTCGCCCGGCGGTCGACGGCTACCAACTGAGCCACCCGTGAGGCCTAATCCGTGAGCTCGACATTCCAGTAGGCGAGGTCGACGAAGTGTTTCCACGAGTCGTCGCGGGCTTTGCTGAACTGGAGATGGAGCATCGGACGCCACTTCGGCCGCTTGGGCTTATGAAGGAGTTTCATGCCGGCCTCGGCGGGGGTGCGGTTGCCCTTCTGGCTGTTGCAGGGGACGCAGGAGCAGACGATGTTTTCCCACGAGGTTTCGCCGCCCCGGTCGCGGGGGATGACGTGGTCGAGGTTGAGGTCCTTGCGGTCGTACTTATGGCCACAGTACTGGCAGGTGTTGTGGTCGCGCTCGAAGATGTTGTGCCGGGTGAATTTGACTTCCTTCTTGGGCATGCGGTCGAAGAAGAGGAGGAGGATGACCTTGGGGACGCGGATCTTGAAGGAGACGGTGCTGACGACGTCTTCGCCCTCGTAGCCGCGCGAGAAGTTGAACCACTGGCCGAAGGTCATGGTCTGGAAGGTGCCGTCGCCCGATTCGACGACCTGGGCGTGGCCCTGGTAAAGGAGCATGAAGGCGCGCTTGACGCTGCAGATGTTGACCGCCTGCCAGAGACGGTTGAGCACGAGGACGTTTTGGCTCAGGACCGCTTCCATAGGTCCCTCTCAGCCTTGGAGAGCCGACTGGGGCTCCCGGCAACTGGCGTGTGAGTTATTCACAATTGCGCGTTGTTAGCAGACGCGACTCGCAATGTCAATCCGCGCCAGGTGACATTTGGGCTACACTTCTGCGCAGACTGGCGGAATTTTTGACAGGATTAACAAGATTAACGGGATTGGGGAAGAGCACTGATTCGGCGGAGGGGGCGGTAACACTTCGCCAAAGAAATGATCCCGTGCGCAGCCGCAGGGTTCTGGCACCCCTGCCGGGGTGCGGTCGCCTGAGGATCTTTTCCGGTGGTGTCGCTCACTTCGTGCGCTCAACCACCGGCTAATTTACTGGCAAGCCTCCGGCTTGCTGTGACCCTGACGATTCGCGCATGGCGCTTCTGCGGAGAGCAGATCAATGGAAAAACTTGTTGAGGGCTTTGTTGAGGACGTTCTTGATCTGGGTGTTTTGCATCAGGAGGCGCTGAGGCAGGTCGGTCTGCGGATTGGAAGTGGTGCCGGTGACGTTGAACCCGATGGTGCCGGTGCCGTCGGGCTGGGCGACGAACGACCCGGCGACCTGTTGCGGCAACCGGCCCATGGCGTCCTTCGACAGGGTGAGGACGAGGTTGAGGTTGAGCCCGCCGTCGAACCCGACAACGCCGCCGCCGGTGATGGTGAAGCCCTTGGAGACGAGTTGGAGGCTGGTGAGCCGGGTCTGCCGGTTGGCGATCTGAAAGTGGGTCTGGCCCTGGCTGATGACGGGGTCGTTGAGTTCGTTGATTTTGAGGAGGCCGGCGATGTCGTTGAGGATTTGGACGCCGTGGAGCTGGCCGTTGGCGAGTTGCAGGTCGCCCTCGCCGTCGACGGCGCCCTGTTCGATCGCGCGCCATTTGCTTTGGATGTCGAGCGAGCCGGTGAGGGTCGCCGTCGATGAGGTCGGCGAAAGCGCGGTGAGCAGCTTGGCGACGTCGAGGCCCTTGCCGTTGAGATTGAGGATGGAGGGCCCGCTGTAGAGGACGAGATTGTAATCGCCGGCCAGGTTGCCGTCGAAGGCGGAGGCGGCGAGCGGCTTGGCCGTCACGCTGCCGGGATGATAGGTGAACGGGGTGGAAAAATTGGTGACCGTGAAGCCGGGCGGCAGCGCGGCGTTGGCGACCTTGACCGTGCCGGTGACGTCCTGGCCCGTGAGGAGACCGGCGGTGTCGGCGGAGACGTTGACGCCCTGGAGGTTGACGAGGGACGCGCCGCCGGCGTCCTGCAGCGCGACGCTCCCGTTGGAAATCTGCGCGTGGTCGAGGACAAACTGGAACGCCGCCGCGGAAATTCCGCCGCCCGCGCCCGAACCGCCGCCCGAGGCAGCGGGGTTTTCCGGACTGGTGGTCGTGTCCGGGGTGGAGAGCGGCGCGGCGGGCTGCTTTGAGAGGACAATCTGCGGCTGGTCGAGCGTAACACCGGTGAACTTGAGCCGGCGGCTGAAGAGTTCGGACCAGTCGATGGCGCAACTGACCGTGGCGACATTGGCCTGCAAGTTGCCTGCGCCGCCCGAAAGGCCGATCTGCGTGACGAGGCCGTTGAGCTTGACGCCGTGAACGATGTCGAAGTCGATGCTTTTGATCTGCACCGTGCCGCCGAGGCTTTGTCCGGCGCGCGCCTCGACTTCGGCAAGAAAGGCGGGAGAGTGAATGAAGCTATTGAGCCAGACTCCCCCGACGGCTATAGCTGCAATAAGCAAAACGACCACCACCGCCACCGTGATTATGATCCAGCGAAATGAGCTCATGCCCGCGAAACTACCGCACTAACTGACCCGGAGCCAATCTTGAATCGCGTTTGCATCATCATCAATCCCGCGGCGCGGGGCGCGACGGCCCGGCTGCGGCGGCTGGAAAAAATCGCCCGCGAGGCGGTGATCAAGACGACCATCGCGCCCGGCGACGCGGAGGCGCAGGCGGAGCGCGCCGTGGCGCAGGGTTACGAGACCATCGTGGCGGCGGGCGGCGACGGGACGATCAACGAGGTGGTCAACGGCATCGGCGCCGCGCCGGTCGCGCTCGGCATCCTGCCCATGGGCACGGTGAACGTCTTCGCGCTGGAGATGGGCATTCCGTTCAACCTCGAGCGGGCGTGGCGGGTGGTGCGCGGCCACCACGTCCGCGCCATCGACCTGGCCAGCGCCAACGGCCATCTCTTCGTGCAGATGGCGGGCGTCGGCCTTGACGCGCAGATCGTCCAACGCAACAGCCGGCAGATCAAACAGGTGCTCGGCCCGCTCAGCTACCTTCTTACCGCGACGCAGGTCGCCGCCGAGAAGCCGCCGCGACTGCGCGTGAGCGCCGAGGGGCGCCCGGCGGTGGAGGGCTCGTTCGTGCTGGTCGGCAACGGGCGTTTCTACGGCGGGCCTTTCTCGCTTTTCAACGAGGCGGAGATGCAGGACGGGCTGCTTGACGTCTGCGTGTTCAAGTCGATGAATTATCTCGCGCTCATCCGCTATTTTCGCGGCGCGCTCTTCGGCTCGCTCTCAAAATTTTCCGACGTGCACTACTTCAAGGCGCGGCGGCTCATGGTCAAGGCCGACCGGGTCGTGCCGCTGGAAGCCGACGGAGAACTCGCGGGCCATTCGCCGGTCGAGTTTTCCGTGCGGCGCCGCAAACTGCGGGTGCTCGTCCCGGCCTAGGGTGTGTTATCGGATAGGACAACACACCCCCGCGCTGTCGATCATCGGCGGTCAGGCATGCTTGAACAGGAGCGACAATCCCCACACGGTCACACCCGCAAGCACCATGATCGCGATGATCGAGGCCCACACCGGCAGGATGACCGAGCCGACCACCACAGGCCAGCCTGCCATCAACCGCATCAGATGCCCCACCAACATCAGCACGAAAATCAGGGTCGATACCTCAATAAAACCTCTCGTCTTCATCTATCACCACCTCTTTTCTACCCATTATTAATGTACGCCTAAAAGCGTGCCTCACAACTCGCCAAGATGCTAAGTCGAGGAGGGCGCCGGTGCGGAAGTGGTCGCCGGGGTAGAAGCGGGCGCGCCGGGTTGCTGCCCTTGCCAGCCTTGGCCTCCCTGACCGCCTTGGCCACCCTGGCCATGCTGGCCTCGGAACTGGGCGCGCAGTTGCTCGAACTTGGCTTGCTGGTCGGGCGTCAATATGGCCATGATCGCCTGGCGGCGCTGGGTGCGGTCGGTCACGGTCTGGCGAATCTGCGCGATCTGCTGCTTTTGCGCGTCGGTCAGGTCAAGCTGGGCAAAAATCCGCTGCATCCCCTGGCCTCGCTGGCCGCCCTGGCCCCACTGGCGGTGCTGGCCGTCGCCTCCGCCGTTGGAACCGGGCCCCCAGCCGCCGGGACCGGACGGCTGTGAGTTGTCCGCCGCGGCTGGTTGACTGGAATCGGGCGCTGCGCCGCCGCCGGTATCCGATGGGGCCGGCGTGTTCGCGGACGGCGAGTCGCTTGCGACGGAATCAGGCGCGGGGGCGGCCTGGGAAACCCTCGCATGATGGGTGATCAGGGCAAAGGCGATGCCGCCAGCGACAATAAGCACGCAGGCGGCGACGGAGAGAATGAGCTTCATAACCTTTTAGACCCCGGACGGACGGGGAAAGTTACGCGGGTTTACCGGCTTCCGTTACATTTGGGAAAGCCCCGGTTCACCAGACGCCTCTCACGGCGCAACCCATGCCTGCTTTTTGCAATGAACTCTAGCGCGGCAGGAAGCGGAGTTCGCCGGTCGGGGTGCGATAAGCCACGCGGCGGGCGCTCTCCGTCGAGCCGAGCGCGAAAAGAATCTCGCTGGCGAGGTTGAACGACCAACGGCCCTCCTTCGCGCCGTCGCGGCGACAATCCCTGGGACTCCGGCGAGAAGTTTCGCTCGGGTGGGTGCGACGGGCTGGTTTTTTCATAAAGGGCGTGGCGGCGGGCCACTCACTCTCGCGAGCAGCCCGGCGGCGCAAAAGCGACGCAAGGGAAGTGAAGCATCTCACGGGCCAAGGTGGTCATCTGCGATGAATTTTATTGCGGGTGGCAATGGTCGTTATTGAAGGTCCATTACCGGGGGACCTTTCTTGACGGACCAGGATTAAGGTCTTAAAGTTGGTCCATGAAACTAGTCACGGTCTCCGAGGCAAAAAGCCAGCTTAGCGCCTACATCAAAGCAGCGGAACAGGGAGAGCAAGTGATCATCATGCGCGGCTCGAAACCGGCCGTCGCTCTCCGGCCGATTTCCGAGAACGACCTCAGCCTGGCCCCGGAATTGCCGGCGTCCGCTTTGGCTGAGTTTGAAGCGGAGTTGGAACAAGATCGAAAAAAAGGGCTGTTGCGCAAACTGGGGAAAGATTCGACCGAAGCGGCGGCGTCTCTTCGTGGCAATTTTCGCAAACAAAAATAAATGGCCCGGGGAATTTACGCCGCGAGCCGGTTCCCCCGAACCTGGAAGACGTTAACCCGGGAGCAGAAGGAACACGTCATCAACATTATCCTTGCTCTGCCGGAATTGCTCAAAAATCCGCACCGGCATAGCGGCTTCGGATTTCGGCGACTGCATGGAAGCCGGTTCTATGAGGCTCGTCTCGACCTGCGCTGGCGGCTGATCCTGCGGATCGAAGATACGGAGATTATTCTCTTTGATGTCCTCAATCACGATCAAGTCCGGCGGTTGCAGGGTAAATGACCGTCTTCTTTCCACTCGTGCCGGTTGCAACCGGCACGAAGTGTCTTAAACTTCACTTCTTCCTTAAATCTCGCGAGAAGGCCCTCTTGTTCCACGAGGAATCAGATTATAGAATGTTATCATAATATCACCGAATAAAAGACTCAAAAGTGATATTTTTATCTTGATTTAGACAACAATACGTCTACAATATCGCCATGGATTTAAACAAATTTACCGAAAGAGCGACTGCCGCCCTTGGTGCGGCGCAGGAGGAAGCGACTCGTCTCGGCAACCAAGCCGTTGACGTGGAGCATCTCTTTTATGCGCTGATCACGCAGGAGGGCGGGCTGATCCCGCGCCTCTTCGAGCGGCTGAAAGTTTCGCTCGATCTACTGCAAAGCAAGACCCAGGCGGCGCTCGACCACATTCCGAAAATCAGCGGCTCGGGCGCGAGCGGGCAGGTGGGCATCACCCAGCGTCTCAACCAACTCCTCCTCCGCGCCCAGGACGAAGCGAAGAAGCTTAAGGACGATTACGTCTCGGTGGAGCATCTCGTCCTGGCAATGTTCGGCGAGGAGAAGGATACCGAAATCGCGCGCCTCTTCCGCAGCCTGACCGTGACGCGCGCCGCCTTTCTGACCGCGCTGCAGGACGTGCGGGGCAACCAGCGGGTGACGAGCCAGAACCCGGAGGCGACCTACGAATCGCTCCAAAAATACGGGCGCGACCTGACCGCGCTGGCCCGCCAGAACAAACTCGACCCGGTAATCGGGCGCGACAACGAAATCCGCCGCGCCATCCAGGTGCTTTCCCGCCGGACGAAGAACAATCCGGTGCTCATCGGCGAGCCGGGCGTGGGCAAGACGGCGATCGTCGAGGGGCTGGCCCAGCGGATCGTGGCGCGGGACGTGCCCGAGAGCCTGCGGGACAAGAAGATTGTCGCGCTCGACCTGGGCGCGCTCATCGCCGGGGCGAAATTCCGCGGCGAGTTCGAGGAAAGGCTCAAGGCCGTGCTGCAGGAGGTCACCAAGTCGGCCGGACAGATCATCCTTTTCATCGATGAAATCCACACCATGGTCGGCGCGGGCAAGGCCGAGGGGGCGATGGACGCGGGCAACATGCTCAAACCGATGCTGGCCCGCGGCGAACTGCATTGCATCGGCGCGACCACGCTCGACGAGTACCGCAAGTACATCGAGAAGGACGCCGCGCTGGAGCGCCGCTTCCAGCCCGTGATGGTCGACGAGCCGAGCGTCGAGGACACCATATCCATTTTGCGCGGCCTGAGCGAAAAGTACCAGGTGCACCACGGCGTGCGCATCCAGGACGCCGCGCTGGTCGCCGCCGCCGTGCTCTCGCACCGCTACATCACCGACCGTTTTCTGCCCGACAAGGCCATCGACCTGATGGACGAGGCCGCGGCCAAGCTGCGCACCGAGAACGAGAGCATGCCCGAGGAGCTGGAAACGCTCGAACGGCGCGTGACGCAACTCGCCATCGAGCGCGAGGCGCTGCGCAAGGAGAAGGACCCGGCCTCAAAGGAACGGCTGGCCGGCCTCGAGAAGGAGATCGCCAACGTCCAATCGGAGCGGGACCGGCTCAAGGCCCAGTGGCAGAACGAAAAGGCGGCCATCGAGGCCACGGGCAAGCTGCGCGAGGAACTCGAGCGGGTCCGCAACGAGATCGACCAGGCCCAGCGGGGGAACGATCTCAACCGCGCCGCCGAACTCCGCTACGGCGTGCTGCCGCAAAAAGAGAAGGCGCTGAAGGACGCGGAGGAAAAAATCACCCGGGCGACGAAAGACGGCAAGGGCGGGCCGCGGCTGATGCAGGAGGAGGTCACCGCCGACGAAATCGCCGAGGTGGTCGCGCGCTGGACGGGCGTCCCCGTGGCGCGGCTGATCGAGGGCGAGCAGGAGAAACTGCTGCGGCTCGATTCCATCCTGCATGAGCGGGTGATCGGCCAGGACGAGGCGGTCCAGGCCGTGGCCGACGCGGTGATCCGCGCCCGGGCCGGTCTCAAGGACCCGAAGCGGCCCATCGGTTCGTTCATTTTCCTGGGTCCGACCGGCGTGGGCAAGACGGAGCTGGCGCGGGCGCTGGCCGGGTCGATGTTCGACAGCGAGGAGAACATGGTCCGGCTCGACATGAGCGAGTACATGGAGAAGCACGCGGTGGCGCGGCTGATCGGCGCGCCCCCCGGCTACATCGGTTACGACGAGGGCGGCCAGCTCACCGAGGCGGTGCGGCGCAAGCCCTATTGCGTGGTCCTTTTCGACGAGATCGAGAAGGCGCACGTCGACGTCTTCAACACACTCCTGCAAATCCTCGACGACGGCCGGCTGACCGACAGCCAGGGCCGGACGGTCGATTTCAAGAACACGATCATCATCATGACGTCGAACATCGGGTCGCGTCATCTGATCGAGAACGCGTCGGAAAAGAGCGGCGAGATCGCCGAGAAGACGCGCGAGGCCGTCCTGGCCGAAATGCGCGCCCATTTCCGTCCCGAATTTTTGAACCGGGTGGATGAGATCGTGCTTTTCAAGCCGCTGACGCTGGCCGAAATCGAGCGGATCGTCGACCTGCAGCTCAACCTGCTGCGGTCGCGCCTGGCCGAGCGGCACATCGAGCTCGAACTCAGCGCGACGGCGAAGGAATTGCTGGCCCGGCGCGGCTACGATCCGGTCTACGGCGCGCGCCCGCTCAAGCGGCTGATCCAGCGCGAACTGGAGACGAAGCTCTCCCGCGCCCTGCTCAAGGGCGAGATCACGGACAACTCACGGGTCGAGGTCGTGGCCAAAAAGGGCGAACTGGAGTTTGAGACGAAACCGCTGGCAAAAAAAGCGGGAAAGTAAGGTCTCTCCCCTTCCGTCACCCTGAGCTTGTCGAAGCAACGGTCTTGGTTAGCAAGGGGAAAGTTGGGGATTTTTCAGGAGGCTGTTGAGATGGATGAGGAGTTTACGGGCGCAGGCGGTGAGGGCGACTTTGGCGGGTTTGCCGTTGGTGCGCAGGCGTT
>JAJSLI010000024.1 GCA_021272315.1 Methylacidiphilales bacterium
TTCTATCAACGCCTGCGCACCAACGGCAAACCCGCCAAAGTCGCCCTCACCGCCTGCGCCCGTAAACTCCTCATCCATCTCAACAGCCTCCTGAAAAATCCCCAACTTTCCCCTTGCTAACCAAGACCGTTGCTTCGACAACCTCAGGATGACGGGATCCTAAAAGTGTAACTTTTACAGAGGTCTCCTTCGGGATGGCCGGTGAGCCGCTTCCGCCCCAGCGTGTCCTTGTTCATCCGCACCCAATATCTTTGATCCGGCGCCGGAATGGAGGTAGCTTCTTCCGCAACCTTGCCCCATTTATGCGACTATTCATTTTCGGATTCGTTTCGGCCTTTGTCCTGATTCTTGCCGGCGGCTACGCGTACATCGAATTGGGACTTGCGCCCGTGGCAACCTCCTCCCCGCCGCTGCCCTTTGAACGGTTGATCACGGGCATGGCGTTGGACGCGCGCGTGAGCAAGGAGGCCCCGTCCTCATCCCCGATCCAGCCTTCCGATGATGTCTATTTGGCGGGAGCCAAGGTCTATGAGAACAATTGCGCGGTCTGCCATGGATTGCCCGGCCAGGAACAGACGGCGATTGCCAAAGGGGAGTTTCCGAAGCCGCCCAAGCTTCTGGAGGGGAAAGGCGTGTCGGATGATCCCGCGGGCGAGACCTACTGGAAGGTGGCCAACGGGATTCGATTGACCGGTATGCCCGGCTTTGCAAATTCACTCTCCACCGATCAGATGTGGCAGGTGAGCCTGCTCCTGGCGAATTCCGACAAGTTGCCGCCCAAGGTTGTTACGGAGTTACAGGGAACTGCAAATCCGCCGGCGGCAACACCCAATCCGTAGTACGCCAGCGGCGGGGGTTGTCCTTTAAACGGCCCTTATTTTTTTCAAATGTGATTTTTATCCCTGAGCGCTCCCAGGTTCAATTCCTGGCGCGGCAGCCTGACCCCGACCCACCCGAAAGGAAAATACCATGCATTGGCCCAACTATATCGCCTGTTTCTTCGCCGGAGCGTTTCTTGCCAACGTCGTGCCCCATTTTGTACACGGCATCTCGGGCGACCGTTTCCCCACCCCGTTCGCGAAGCCTCCCGGCAAGGGATTGTCCTCGCCATTGGTGAACGTCGTCTGGGCGCTCTTTAACCTCGCGGTCGGGTACGTCCTGTTTTGGGCCGGCAAGGTTTCAAGCGAGGACGTCCCGGCCCTGATCGTCTTTTTTGCGGGCATCGC
The DNA here is from genome assembly GCA_021272315.1 of Methylacidiphilales bacterium. Lineage (GTDB taxonomy): Bacteria > Verrucomicrobiota > Verrucomicrobiia > Methylacidiphilales > UBA1321 > JABDGH01. The sequence goes on from JAJSLI010000024.1 coordinate 1,227, forward strand.
GGTCATCAGTACGTTGTCGAGCGTCCGATTTGCCAACAAGGATCCCAGGTAACTCCGAGGAGAACCCTGCCACTCTCGCACCGCGCTCCAAGAGACGCTGGGGCGCGTCAAGGAAGACGAAGGCGAATTGGACTGATAACCAAGACGTCAGGAGTGAAGACCCCAAGTTAGGTCGGCTCAATCAGGCATGGGGTACACACCCCATAGGAGGGACCCTGTTCCCGGCGTAGGGTCACGCCATCCCAAAAGCCCGGCGCCACGCTTCGAGTTTACCAGCCATCTGGAAAAATGATTTCGAGCGGCAGCATTGAATCAACAAACAAAACAACAACGATGACAACTCTCATTGAAAAAGATTCCGCCACCATGACACTTTTCGCAAAATCAGCAACCGGGTTGGCTGTGATTCTGGCTTTAGCGTCCTGCGCTTCCGTCAGCGTCCAGAAAGACGCGGAGCAGGCCACGCCGCAGATGCCGCAAAAAATTTACGTGGCAGATTTTGGCACGGCGCACGGCAAATTTAAAGTCGATCGGGAGGGCACCGAACTCGTCGAATTCAAACAAAATCTTCAAGGCATGATGCAAACGGGTTTGGTCACAGACCTGACGCATCGCCTTATTTCCGCCGCTCCCACAAACTTGGCGCAGGGATTTCAACCCGAAAACGCCTGGCTGATCCGGGGCGAGTTTACGAAGGTCAACCAGGGCAGCCGGCTGCTGCGGGGTGTCGTCGGTTTTGGGGCCGGTGGAACCAAGATGGAAACCACCGTCTATGTGTATGACTTGAATCAAAATTCCAACACACCTTTTCTTACTTTTTCAACAACAGGCGGCAGTAACGCAGAGCCGGGAGCCGTGACCGGGGGCGCGACCGATCCTCTTGTCGCTGTCATTGGTATAGCGGCGAGTGGAGCCGGCGGCATTGCTCATGGGCTTACCGAGGACACGGCGCGCACCACCCGGGAAATTACGGCCGAACTCTCAGACTACATGTATCGAAGCGGCTGGATCTCCAAAGATAAGTGGATTGTCCCAAAAAGTCTAAGCGAGTAGCACAACAGCCTGACGCCGTTCGACGGATAGCGCAAACCAACACCCGAATTAAAACCATGGCAACCCTCATCGAAAAGGATTCCCCCCTCACGGCCCTGCTGGTCTTAGCCCTGGTATTCTTGATCTTCCTTGCCGGCGCACTGGGACTCGCCTACATGGGTGGAGTCTTTACCGGAAAGAATGAAGTGATCGCGAACGACAAGCGGATCACAAATCAAAATCTTTTAAATTCGGCCCCATCTTCCGCTCCTGATCCGGCAAAGCCCTGAGGGAATTCGAGATCGAGGGCATTCGCAGCGGGAACATTCTGGTTGCCACGCCTAACGTCACAAACCCGGCTTTCCTCATTGAAGCAGCTCACTCCCACAAGATTTGACCGAAGTCGTTCATGGGGTGAAGACCCCACTGGCAGTCATGCCTGCGAGAACTACTGTTCCATGATGAATCTCCTTGTTGTTTTAACTCTTGCCGCGCTGACGATTGCGCCGGCTGAAGCCCAGACCACCACACCAACAGCCCCGGTGCTCAGTTCCGCCAACGATGCGGTCAACATTGCCAGGGCAGGGGTCGATCCGAGCCTTCGCGACCACCTCGTTTCCGTTTATGGCATTGGGACGCCTGCGGCAATCCAGACGTGGTGGGTCATTTTCTACGATCCCTCCGTGCTGTCCCATGGACGCGCGGTAACTGTGAATAACGGACAAATTGCCCGTACGTATGAGGCGAAAGGCGGCGTGGTCTATTCCAATTTCCTCATTTTTGCAAACTCACAGGTGACCGGAACGGGACCGGCGCTGGCAGCGGCGCAGAACTACGCCGCCGAGCATGCCCTGGCCTATGACAATGTCCGCGCCCTGCTGCGGGTTACGTCGATAAACCAAGCTTTTCGTTGGCGGGTGCAGTTGCTCAATGGATCGACCAGCAAGGGCTTTGTGTTCGTCAACGCGTCGGACGGCACGTTTGCGATGTATGCGCCTCCCTCATCAATTTCGACCAAGGGCGGAACGGGCACGGGCGGAGTCGCAGGCGATGCGCGCCGCGCCGCCAATGATGTGAAGAATACCTTCCTCGGAATCGGCGGCGACCTTCAGGAATTCTTTACCGGCGAGCGCACGGTCGACCAATAGCCAAGCCGGCAGGAGTGAAGACCCCTGGGTAGCACCGGTCTCTGCCGCGTCCGTTACTTCAACCCGAAGTAACAGGCGAAGACGCTGTTTCGGTGCAGGACATCATAGCGCGAAAAGCCACTCGCCCTGAGTAATTCAAGTTGATAGGGCAATGAACGGGGGGAGTCTTCCTTGTCGATGTAAGCAAAGACCTTTTCCCGAGTCTCAGTGCCGCCCAAAGCATCCAAATACTGGCCATAACGCTCCCACATGACGACCTGGACATCCGGGACATCGAAGTACGCCAGATCGGAAACATAGAGACGCCCTCCCGGCTTGAGCCAGCGGTGGAATCGAACAAATGCGTTTTGCCATTCCGCATCATCTCTCAGGTGATGAAGCACGGCGCCCGCGAGAATGCAATCGAACGAATCAGCATGGAAAGGCAGCTCCCGCAGATCGTGTTGATGAGGCTGGACGGATGCGGCCCCGGCCGCGCTTACTCGAGCCTCGGCGCGTTGAAGCATTTGTTGGCTCAAATCGACCAAATGGCAATGCAAGCCCGGGGTTCCCCGCAGGACGCTAAGCGTAAAATTTCCTGCGCCGCACCCCAGATCGAGGACGACATTTCCCGGCTGAAGATGACGCCTGGTTGCCTGCGAAACCAGTTCCAACACCAGCGGCGCATCGATGGTGGCCTGCTGGCCTGTCTCCAGGCGGCTGAACCGCTCGACCTCTTGATCAAAACGGGCACGAATTTCTTCTGTGGTAGATTTCTGGGAAAGCGGGGTCATGCGACCATCCTAGCTGATATTTGTGCCCCATGGAATTGCCAAGACCGCGCATGACCTTAACTTAGCGCCATTCATGCCTAGCCCCGTTTCCCGATTCCTTGCGGCAAAGTGTTGCACCCGGGATTTCCCAGGCGCAGTCTCAGTGAATCGCGGGGATGGCCCCCGCAGATGGGATGGAATCGACCGTGCGTTCAAGGGGCAGACCGCGCAAGCTCGATTCCAAGGAATGAAAAGATGCCTGCACTCTTTTTTCGCCCTGAGGCGGTCTATCGTCCGGCCTTGAGGATTTTGCGCGTGGTCATCCTGGCGGGGCTGGGAATCCTCGCAGCCCGCGCGGAGGATTGGGTGGTCAACGGTAAAACGTACCACAACGTGACGGTGGACCGGGTCGACTGCCAGGACGTGCACATCACCTTTGACGATGGGATCACGACGCTGGCCATGGCCGATTTGCCGCCGGATGTGCAGAAGCGATTGACTCCGGCACCCGACACGGACGCGCAAAAGGTGAAGGCGTTCGAAGCGCAGGTCAAGGCAAGCGAGGTCTTCACCATTCGGATTGGCAATACCGACCTGAAGTTTTGCAATCCGGCCGGCATGATCGAAATAAAAACGGACGACCCGATGGCCCAGACGGTGAAGGACCTGGTTCCCGATAACTGCGTGTTGTTGCGCGACTGTGTTTCCGCGGACGCGTACGATCCCGTGAAAAGTGAGGACGCCGAGACGAACCCGAAGACGCGGGAGAACATCATGATGTCGAGCACGTACATGTTCAAAGACGCGCAGATGGACATTGACCCCGACCGCTTCATCGACTTTGTGGATTATTTGGCGGGGCGGGTCAACCCCGGCATTCTTTTGTCGAAGGAGTCGATTGTCGACAACGCGGACATGCAGAGCCGGCTGGACCAGTTCCAGAAGGACACGGGGATCGGGGTGGAGCAGACAAGCGACATCTATTCGCTGGGGCTGATCTCGCGGAGCGAGGCGTGCGTGTCGTTCCTGAGCGCGCGATACCTGAATGAGACGTACCAGGGGAAGACCCGGCGGTTTAAGATGGTGAGCCTGGAGTCGTACCTGCTGCTGAACCATAAGGTGGTCGTTGTGGAGACGTCGCTGACCAAGAACTGGATTCGGCAGAATGATGTCCTTGAGTTGGTCAAGGTGGGGGAAATTTACCAGCTTGCGCTGCAGGTGCTGAATGAGTAGCTGGTGATATGGCCAAGTCCCCCGGTATTTGACAAATTACGAAGTGCCGTTGACCTTTCTGGTGCGGCGCCGGCTTGGCCGTGCGCCTGCCTGGGAGAATCGCCAATCCTCAACCTTCAACCTGGAAAACCTATGCAAATTGGAATGATCGGTCTCGGAAAGATGGGCGCGAACATGGTGCGCCGTTTGTTGCACGCCAAACATCAGGTGGTGGTCTATGACCGGAGCGCCGAGGCGATCAAGGCGATGGAAAAGGAAGGCGCCACCGGATCAACGACTCTCGAGGATTTCGTCGGCAAGCTCCAGGCGCCCCGCGCGGTTTGGATCATGGTTCCCGCCGGCATGCCAACCGAAGAGACCGTGCTGCAACTGGGCAAGCTGTTGTCCGCCGGCAGCACGATTATTGATGGCGGCAATTCGTTCTTCAAGGACGACGTTCGCCGCAGCCGCGCGCTCGCCGAAAAACAGATTGCCTATCTTGATGTTGGCACCAGCGGCGGCGTCTGGGGCGTGGAGCGCGGGTACTGCCTGATGATCGGCGGCGATGCCGCGGCCTTTAAGCGGCTCGAACCGATCTTCGCCACCCTGGCGCCCGGAATGGGCGACGTGGGTCGCACGCCGGGTCGCCCCGCCAACCAAGGGACGGCTGAGCAGGGTTACCTGCACTGCGGTCCCTCGGGAGCGGGGCACTTCGTGAAGATGATCCACAATGGCATCGAGTACGGCCTGATGCAGGCCTATGCGGAGGGCTTCGACATTCTGCGCGGCGCGGCGTCGAAGGAGCTGCCGCCCGAAATTCAATACGACATCCCTTTGCCCGAGGTGGCGGAGCTCTGGCGGCGGGGCAGCGTGGTCGGTTCCTGGCTGCTTGACCTCACCGCCATGGCGCTGATCGAAAATCCCGACCTGAACAACTACACCGGTTTCGTGCACGATTCCGGCGAGGGTCGATGGACGATTGAGGCGGCCTTGCAGGAGGCCGTGCCGGCCGAGGTGCTTAGCGCGGCTCTTTACACACGTTTCCGCTCGCGCAAAGACCACACCTTTGCGGAAAAGATGCTCTCGGCCATGCGCCAGAAATTTGGCGGGCACATCGAGCAACCCATGACCAAGGCGGGAGGAGAACTCCACGCCTGACGCCGCCTGCCCATCTCCAACCCTCAACCCCCAACAACCATGACAACTCCCCGCGTTAAAGAAATCCTCAGTTGGTACGGCAGCGACAACCCCGGCACGCTGACAAATCTTGCCCGCCTGCTCAACCACGGGCGCCTCGCCGGAACCGGCAAACTGGTGATCCTGCCGGTCGACCAGGGTTTCGAGCATGGGCCGGCCCGCAGCTTTGGACCGAACCCGCCCGCCTACAATCCCCACTACCATTTTCAGCTGGCCATCGATGCGGGCGTGAACGCTTATGCCGCCCCGTTGGGTTTTCTTGAGGCGGGCGCGCGTGACTTTGCCGGACAAGTTCCGTTGATTCTCAAGATCAACGATCACGATGTCCTTCTCGACGAGAAAGATCCCTATCAGGCCATGACCGGCAGCGTGGAGGACGCCCTTCGCCTGGGAGCGGTGGGCATTGGCTTCACCATTTATCCCGGATCTTCCCACCGGCTCGAAATGTACAGTCAAATTCACGCTTACGCTGCCGAGGCGAAAAAGAACGGCTTGGTTGTCATTATCTGGTCCTATCCCCGCGGCTCGGGCTTGAGCAAGGAGGCCGAAACCGCCCTGGACGTGACCGCTTACGCCGCCCACATTGCCGCCGAATTGGGCGCGCACATCGTCAAAGTGAAGCTGCCCAGCGTCCATCTCGAACAGGCGGCGGCACGCAAGGTTTATGAGCAGGAGAAGATTGCCATCGGGACACTGGCCGAGCGTGTGCGCCATGTGGTGCAGTCGACTTTCGATGGCCGCCGCATCCTGATCTTCTCCGGCGGGCCGACCGACGAAACATCCAAGTTCCTGGAAGAAGTCAAAGCGATCCACCAGGGTGGCGGCTTCGGCTCCATCGTCGGGCGGAATTCCTTCCAGCGAAAGAAGCCCGAGGCCCTCAAGTTCCTCCACGACATCATGGATATTTACGGCTCCGCTGCTTGAGAGGGTGTCTGGAAGGCAGACGCAAGTCGCGCCGAAAGTAATTTTCCTCCTGGGGCGAGGAGCGACCCTTTACGGCGCTCGATTCGGGGGGCCGGGTTGGGCGCGAGATTCAGTCTATCTGCTTGACGCTGTGTTCCGGCAGAACGGCGTCCTGGGGAAGGTCGGGAAAAAGCTGGGTGCGCAACTGCGGGCTGATGCCGGCGCCATCGACGTACTCCCATTTTTCGGTCTGATGCGCTTTGATGCCGAGCTCGAAGCTGACGGAGTCAAAGTGATGACCGTTGATGGTCATGAGAAGGTGGGTCGGAACCGTGACATAGTCGTTTTGCTGCCCGCTGAAATATCGATAAGGCTTGTTGATTTCGAATGAGGTGAAGTCGACCTTGTCCGCGAGGGACTTGGCTTGGGCCAGCACCTGATCCCGCCCCCCGCCGGCCTGGACGATGGGTTCATACATCATGTCGACCAGGGTCGCTTCATCTTTCGACTGCATGGCCGTTTTCATGCGCGCCATGTCTTGATCGATGGCAGCGTCCCGGGCGTCGTCGGCCAACGCGGGGAGCATGACGGAGAAAAGCAAGCCCGCGCCCAGCAGGCAAGTGAAGGAACGGGGAGGCCGCCGCAGGCGTTTCATACGCAGTGAGAAGCCAAAAGAGAGGCCGTGAAAACGAGGTCAAACACGAAGCCAGAGTGACAGACCCCCGGCAGAACTCAAGCCTGCCGGGTAATGGCCAGCACCTTCTCCGTTTCTCCTCCTTCAATCAAGTCAACCGGGCGTTTGCCCGACAATTGCTTGTGACGAGAAAACAGCCATAGATGGGCCTCTTTCGGATTATAAAGTTCAGCCAGCTCGCTAACAAGCCACTCAAGCTGTAGCAGACTATCCCGCATCCTAGGCTGTGGCTCAACCTTTCCACCACGCCAACGCGAAATAGTCTCTGGTGTAGTACCGAGTAATTGAGCGATCTCTCTTCCGTTGATATCAGCGTAATTTTGGATTTCTTCAAGTCGTGCAGCGATAACATTAGTCATAAGTAAGTTTAGGCAGTGGCGCGCAGTCGATGGATACGGCGTTCAATAGGAGCGGAGAAGCTGGGAATATATTGTTTGCTTAGTTGTCCAAGCGTCGCTCTCCAGCCGTCCTGACGTCGACGGTTTAGCTCGAGTTTCTTTTTAATGGCATCGGATAGCTGTGCATAACCCGATGCGCGACTGAGATTGTCCGTGGCAGGACGTAAAATACCCCACACGCACCTCAAGTGTGCGCGTCGGCCATTTCGCCACGAGTGCGGGGAGGGGCGGGATAAACCGTGCGAAAAATTTGACGTCCGGCTTCCAGCTTATGTTGGCACGACCGGCTGGACAATCACGACGGGCGGCAACTCGTGGGATGTTGTGGGACAAAGCCATCCAAAAAGTACGACAATGACACAAGCGGCACTCAACATGACACCGGCCAACATGGCTGCAAAAAGCGGCCATTGCTTCGAAAAGAAGCTCCCGAGCATGGTAATCATGCCCAGGATGAAACCGAATAAACCAATCAGAAGTACAATCTCCGCCATCATCGGGATCTCCTTCGCTATCTTTGGTGTGGTCTTGGCTGCTGCTACAACCGCAACTTATACCGCTTTGCGAAACATTTCAAATTGGCCTTGCGAAAAAGAGTGCCCGGGCAATCTGTCGAAAAAGGGTCGGCCTGACGCGGCTGAGAAAAGGTGACATGAGAAAAGGTGACAGGCACTCACCAAAAAACAAAAAGTGCACTCGGGGAGACTCGAACTCCCATGGGTTACCCCACACGCACCTCAAGCGTGCGCGTCTGCCATTTCGCCACGAGTGCAGGGAGGGGCAGGATAAACCGTGCGAAAAATTTGTCACTGAAATTCAGCGCCCCAGGCGCCCCGCCGCGTTCTTGCGCGAAAAAAGCTCTTTTTTAAAAAAATCGGTCATCCCGAGCTTGTCGAGGGACCTCTAACTTTTTTTTCAGAGGACGTCTTTCGAGGAAATAATGTGAGATCCTTCGACAAGCTCAGCAAGGATGACGGCCTTTTTCAGCAAGCGCCTATCGCGCTTTTCGCGCAGGACGCCAAGACAGAGCGTGCCGATCAAGGCAAGCTCCCCACGCGAGAAAGCCCGCCCATGACCCGTGTCCCACCTTCCATCCCAATGAAAGAAGCCGTCCTCCACCCCATCGCCGCGCCCGAACGAACGAGTATTTCGCATGCGCTTCCCGCAACCGGAGCGCGCCCCGACAACACCAATCCCGTTAATCCTGTTAATCCTGCCAAAAAATGTATCCCTCACGCCTCCGGCCTGCACACCCCCATCCACCATAATCTGACCGCCCCAAGTAGGTCAGAAGCCGGGCAAGGCCCGGCAAAGCGCAGCGAAGCGCCACAAAGCGCAGCAAAGGGCCCACAGGACGCGGCAAAAACCCGCATCACAACAAAAAAACAGGCCAAAATTCAGTCAAATCAACGCAACTCAATTCAAACAAGCAACTTGCAAATAGAATTTAACCCTTCCGCGCCTTCCACTCCTCGTACTTCAACCTCTTCAAGTGGAACGGATCGCGCGTGCGGCAGTAACCACCTTCCTCTCCACCCTTGAGCCGACCGATGATCCCGATTTTCTCCGTGTGGACCTGCAGCGTCTTCGCATCGATGAACTCATCCCGGATGTGCGCCACCAGCAGCTCGCCCATCACCACCTGGTTGCCGCCGATGAGCAGAGTCTGCACCTCGCGCGCCTCGAAGTTCGCCGGCGCGATGGCCAGCCGTGGCGGCTTCACCAGCAGCGACGGCTCCGTCGCCAGGCCGAGCGCCGACACCTCGCTCTCGCCCGCCGGGAACTCGGTCGCGCACAGGTTCATCCACTCGGCATTGGCCTCCGTCACCGTGTTGATGACAAACTCCCGCGTCCGGCGCAGATTGCGGAAGCTGTCCTTGGCCGAGCCGTCGCCGCGCCTGCCGATGCCCAGCACCACCAGTGGCGGGTTCTCACCCATGAGGTTGAAGTAGCTGAAGGGCGCGGCGTTCACGCTGCCGTCCTCGTTGAGCGTCGTCACCCAGGCGATCGGCCTCGGCACGACAAGACTGGAAAGCACGCGGTAACGCTGGCCGGGAGTGAGTTCGGAAAGGGTGAGTTGCATAACGTAACAAAGCGGCCCCTGCGGAATTGTCGAGGGAGGAGTTCAAGAATGGGCGGCATACGGCCCTATCCACACTTGTCTCCGCCCCCTTCACGCGGCATAATACGGGATGGCCTTTGTCCTGACCCGCCGGCTCCAGCCCCTGCGCGGCCTGATCGACCTCGTGCCGGTCGTCATGGTCGTCCTGCTGCTGCTGTCGTTCTTTCTGCTCAGTTCCTCCTTCGTGCTGCAATCGGGCATCAAGGTCGAACCACCGCGCAGCACCTTTGGAGTGGGAATGCCAGCGAGCCGGCTCATCGTCGCCGTGGCGCTCGGTCCGCAACTGACCGACGCCAATGGTGCGCCGATCCCGCGCGTGCCGACAATCTACTTCGAAGATCAGATCGTTACGCTCGACGGGTTGCGCGATCTGCTCGACAAGCTGCCGCTGGGCCGCCTGCCGCCCTCGCTGGTTATCAAGGCTGACAAGGGAGTGACGCTGGACACCATCATCAGCATCGAGGACATCGCCTCGGCCCATCGGTTGCCGGTTGTGCTGGCCACGCAGCCAATTTCGGGCGATAGCTCCCCTTGAATCGTCATGGCGACCAAGACCCCGGAACTTTCCGCCCCGCCACCGGGTGCGGTTGCGTCCGATCCGGTCACCCAGACCATGGCCTTGCTCCAGCCGTGGATCGATTACGTGCCGAAGAGACAGCGCCGGCTCGGACTATTCATCTTCGCTGCCTTGATGGTCCACCTTGCCGTCATCCATTTTATCCGCATCGACACCATTCGCGCCGAATTGCGGCACCAAGCTCGCAGCCATGTCATGATTGACACTCCCGGTGCAGTTGCCCAAGGGGGTGCGTCGGTTGATCATTTTTTGGATCGGTTGACCGATCCCCGCCTCTTCATCCTGCCTTTGGCGTTGCTGACGGATCATTCTTCCATCGGCCCTCAGGTCGATTTTTCAACGATCAACGAGAACATCGGTTCCCAGGAGTTGCCGCAGCCGGTGGCGGCGGAGGGTTATCGCTTTGTCCAGGAGTCTCTTCCTTCGCTCGAACAATCAGTACAGGCGACGATGGTTCCGCCGCGCCAGCCCTTTGCATATGAGGAAACACCTCCCCCTATTGCTGAGGAGACATTCTGGCAATGGGACGATGCGCTGGCCCAGCGCAAACCGCTGAGCGTGCCCAGCCTGCCCTCACCCATTTCCGATACCGACCTGGTGCCCACGCAATTGCGCATCGCGGTCGACGCCGACGGGACGGTTGAGCATGTCCTTGTCGAGCAGAGCTGTGGCAGCGAGCGGCTTGATCTCGACCAGCAGGCCGTCCTGGCGGCGCGCAAGATACGTTTTAAATCAAGCGATCAACCGGGTCTGCTTTGGGGCCGGGTGACAATTTTCTGGCACTATGCACCCAAGCCGCGCGAGGAAGTCGTGCCCACGCCGCCCTCTTCGACCTAGGATTATTTCCGATGTTCCCCTCCATGAAACTTTCCTTGGCTCATTTTTTTATCCTTTACGTGGCGGTTTTTCTTGCCGTCGTGCTTGTGGCGTGGTTGTTTCTTCTACGGACTCGTCGCCGTTCGGATTTGGACGCGCGGCGAATTTTCATTTGTGGGTCTTGTCAGAGCTCTTTCACCGAGCGCGTGCCGTACCAGCGGCCCCGCTGTCCGCGGTGCGGAGCGCTCTACGAAAACAAGATCGTGAAGGAGACGAGCTGACATGGGAATGTGGATCGGACGCAATCGCAAGGCCCGGGTGACCTACGGTTTCGATGAAATTGCCTTGGTGCCCGGCGAAGTGACGATCAACCCGAACGAAGTCGACACCTCGTTCGAAATTCCCCGCCCCGGTGGACGGGAATCGCTCAAGCTCAAGATTCCGATTATCGCCAGCGCGATGGACGGCGTCACCAATGTCCGCTTTTGCATTGAGATGGCCAAGCTCGGCGGCCTCGGTGTCGTCAATCTCGAGGGTGTCCAGACCCGCTACGACGATCCCGAAGTGGCGCTTGCCCAGATTGCCAAGGCCGACAAAAGTACCGTCACCGAGCAGATACAGAAACTTTACACCCAGCCGATCAAGGAGGAACTCATCGCCTTGAGGGTGCAGGAATTGCGCAAGGGCGGTGGCATTGTTGCCGTCTCCTCGATCCCTCAAAAGGCGGAGCGGTATGCCGCCATTGCCCAGGAAGCCGGCGCGGACGTCTTCGTCGTCCAGTCGACGGTTTCCACCGTTCGACACATATCGAGCGAGTACAAGTTGCTCGACCTTGCGGCCTTCACCAAGGCCAGCAAGATTCCAATCATCATCGGCAATGCGGTTACCTATAAAGTGGTGCTCGAGTTGATGGAAAACGGCGTTTCCGGCGTCCTAATCGGTGTAGGTCCCGGCGCAGCTTGCACTTCACGCGGCGTTCTCGGCCTCGGTGTGCCGCAGGTCACGGCCACGGTCGATTGCGCCGCCGCCCGCGATGCCTACTTCAAGAAAACCGGGCGTTACATCCCGATCATCACCGATGGTGGCATGTCCAAGGGCGGCGACGTCTGCAAGGCGCTTGCCTGCGGTTCCGATGCCGTCATGGTCGGTTCCGCCTTCGCCCGCGCCGAGGAAGCTCCCGGCCATGGTCACCATTGGGGAATGGCCACGCCCCATGCCAATCTTCCGCGCGGCACCCGCATCCATGTCGGTGTCACCGGTTCGCTCAAACAGATCCTGTTCGGCCCGGCCACGGTCGACGACGGTTCTCAAAACCTGGTTGGCGCCATCATGACCTGCATGGGTAATGTCGGCGCGGCCACGATCAGGGAATTCCAGGAGACCGAAATCATTATTGCCCCCTCGATCAAGTCGGAAGGCAAGCTCTTCCAGACCGTCCAAGGCGTCGGCATGGGAACGCGGTAGCCGTCGCTCTCTGAGCGACGAATCGTCGCGGCTGCCGCACGCCTATTTTACCCCGAAATATTTTAGCACGCCGCGCTCGACCGAAGCGGCATAGTCGCGATAGATGCTTAAATAGCTTTGGCCTTGGATGGTGCGCATGCCGAGGTAATCGCCGGCGATGATCCGGTAGTAGGCGTCGCGGGCGTTCATGTAGGGGCCTTCGCAATAGATGACCGGGCCGTGGTAGATACGGTTGGCCAGCAGGTCGCGGGCGTAGACGCTGGGAACATCGGTGACACGATGCCAGAAATGGCCGGCGTAACTCTCGGGGGGGTACTTGAAGGTGTCGAGCATCTCCTGTCCGACGAGCGCGCAGCCGCGCTCCTCCTGCACGGCGGTACGGTCGAGCAGCTTGCGCAGCAGATCGTATTTGTAATCATCGTAGACAAGTTCCGAGCCCCGATCGTAAGCGCCGTTGACGAAGATGACGAGGCGGCTTTGGGCGACGAGCACCGGGTGGTGGTTGGGATCATCGCCCCAGTCGTCGGCATTGTAGTGAACACAGATGGTGAGGTCGGGGTGCTGTTTGTTGACCAGTTCACCCCGGGCGCGGATTTCGGCGACACGGTAGAAGAGGAGCGCCGCTTCCTCCGAGATCATGCGCTGGATGACGTCTTCTCCGCTGATGCGCTTGGTCGTGCCGGGGCGGAGCGAGAGCGCCGCGATGGCCTCGCGGTGAAGGTCTTCGGGCCGCAGGTCAGTGGTCGGCTCGTAGCCCCGCTTGGCCCAGATGATTTTTGCGCCGTCGGCCTCGAGCCGTTCGGCCAGCCGTTGGCAGGTGATCATGGTGAGCGTGGCCTCTTCGACGGGCGGATCGTCGCCGAGCTTGAAGTAGCGCGCCTCGAGCTGCGCCCAGTCGCCGCCGATGTGACCCGGGGCGAGGGCGATCTTGAGACCCTTGAGCGGCCGGGCCGAGTCGTTGGAGACGGCCTGCGTTTTATAAGT
>JAJSLI010000127.1 GCA_021272315.1 Methylacidiphilales bacterium
ATTCCCTGCAAGCGTCCCCGCCCGTCCACCACGGCCGCCGCGCCCGCCCTTTTTTTGGCCAACAGGGCCAGCGCCTCGTTCACCGAAGCCGTTCCCGGCAGGACCACCATTTGCTCCAGCGGACGCATCACTTCCTCCACCTTCAGGAGCAGCGTCCGGCCCAGGGTCCCACCCGGGTGAAACGCCGCAAAATCGTCCTTCTTGAAGCCGCGCGCTTCCAGCAAGACCATCGCCAGGGCATCGCCCACCGCCAGCGTTGCCGTCGAACTTGACGTCGGGGCCAGGTTCAGCGGGCAGGCCTCGCGCGGCACCCGCACATGGACATGAATGTCCGCCTCGCGCGCCAAGGTTGATTTCGTGTTTCCCGTAAGCGCCACGATCCGTGCCCCGATCCGGCGCAGACTAGGCACCAGCCGGGCGACCTCTTCCGTCTCGCCGCTGTAACTTAAAATCACCACCAAATCGCCCTGAGCGATCATCCCCAGGTCCCCGTGCGTCGCGTTGACCGCGTCCAGCACCACGCTCGGCGCGCCCGTGCTCGACAACGTAGCCGAAATCTTCGCCCCGATGTGCCCCGACTTCCCGATTCCGGTCACGATAATCTTTCGCCCCGACTCGACCGCGTCGCGCATGGCCACGACCGCGCGGCTGAAATTCACGTCGAGCCGCCTTACCACCGCGTTCAGGGCGGCCGCCTCCAGCGCGATGACTCGTTTCCCCTTGGAAACATAGGTCTTGAGGTTGGGCCGTGCGGAACGTGAAAGATTCATCCCCATGGGTTCGCAAACACCGCCCCCGAAAGCAATTTAAAAAGCCTTCCTTCGACCGGCGGCGGGTCAAAGGAATTTTGACGGAATTACGGAATTAACAGAATTAACTGAATTTTTTAACGGAAAGATATGAATGCACGAAAACAGGAAGGAATGGAATGACTGGCCCGGCAACGACACGCACGCGTGTGTTGTCCGGGCTACCTGAGTTGATGCCGTTTTCGAGATAGTACGGCCTGCCTTCCCCAATCTTGTTAATCATGTTAATCCTGTCCAAAATTTGTCTTCCTGTTCAATCACGGTTCCACCCTCTTCAAACTGTGCGCCGCAACAACCCGCCTCCCGTCGTGCCCCTTGTCCGCCGGGCCCGCTTCCTTCTCATCGGGGCCACCGTCCTCTGGGGATTGAGTTTCCCCCTCATGCGCGGCCTTGAACTGGCCCAACGCGCCAACGCCCCCGCCGTTTCCGATTCCACGCTCGCCTGCGCCGACATGGCCGTCCGCTTTGGACTCGCCGCCCTCTGCTTTCTTCCCTTTCTTATCCGCCAATTGGGAGGCATCACCTTTCGCGAGTGGAGCCAGGCCCTCGGTCTCGCCTTTCTTGCCGGTCCCGGCCTCTATCTCCAGACCCTCGGCCTCGCCTGGACCGACGCGTCCGTCTCCGCCTTCCTCACCCAGATGTACACCCTTCTGGTCCCTCTCGTTGTCGCCCTGCGGGACCGCCGTTTTCCCAGCCCGCGCGTCATCTTTGCCTGCTTCCTCGTCCTGGTCGGCATTTCATTTTTGAGCCCCGGCTTTTTCACCCATTTCCTTCTTGGCCCCGGCGAAATCGTCATTCTTCTCAGCACCCTTTTCTTTGCCTGCCAGATTGTCTGGGTTGAGCGCCCGCTCTATGCCGAGAATCGCACCGGACTTGTCACCTTCCTCATGTTCACCCTCATCGCGGCCCAGTTTCTCCTCGTGTACGGTTTTACCGGCGGTGGGATTCACGCCGCCAGCGAGCTTTTCGGCGCCCCCGCTCTCTGGCAACTCACGCTCGCGCTCGTCTTCCTCTGCACCGTCTTCAACTTTTTCATCATGAACACCTGGCAGCGCTGCGTCAGCGCCACGGAAGCCGGCCTCATTTACTGCATCGAACCGGTCATCGCCAGCGTCCTGTGCGGGTTTCTTCCCGGCTGGATTTCGCGCCTGGCCGCCATCGGCTACGCCGACGAAACGCTCCACTGGACTCTCTTTGTGGGTGGCGTTCTCATCATCATTGCCACCGTTCTTGTTGCTACGGAGCCGAGGGGGAAAAGTTAGGGACAATAAATCACTGGACTCACTTCAAGTCGATCGTCAGCCAAATCAAGCATGCCACTAAGCCAATGGTAATGATCGCAGCGGTCCCACGAAATGCGTTAGGTTTTTCAAACCAATTGCAAACAAGGAGTCCTGCGCCAATCACTCCACTGCCTAATCCAAAATACAAAAAAGGATATATCGGTACCAAGCTGAGGGTATCAAGCAATGCTACCGGGCTTAAAATCAAAATGTACAAGCCCCAAAACACAGCCATCAAACCCCGCCTGCGCTTGTCGGCGCGACTTTTTGCCCATGCTTCCGTTCCGTATAACCGTTTGAAGCCACTCAGACCTAGTAGCGTCAGGGCTGGTGCCGCCAAGACTACAGCAATGCAAAACTCATTGGTCACGTTGATAAGCTACATCGCAGCAGAACATGTCAACTGCTAGCAAATCGGCTTACAAAAACTCGCGCGGATCGGTGATGTGCCCGGTGATCGCCGACGCCGCCACCGTGTAGGGCGAGGCCAGGTAAACTTTCGATTCCTTGTGGCCCATGCGGCCCGGGAAATTCCGGTTGGTCGCGGAGATGCAGGCCATCGGCTTGTTGATCCGGCCAAAGGTATCGACCGGTCCGCCCAGGCAGGCCGCGCATGAGGCGTTTTCCGTCATCTGCACGCCCGCCGACTCGAGATGTTTCCACACCGATTTGCCGTCGATCATCGTCCCCTGCA
>JAJSLI010000132.1 GCA_021272315.1 Methylacidiphilales bacterium
GAAAATAAAATCGTGATAGCCGTACTTGCGCGCGATGCGGGCGAACTCGACCGCGCTCTCGACCATGCCCGCGGGCGTGTCGCCGAAGCGGTTCATGATGCGGTCGGAAAGCGAGCCGTGGTTGGTGCCGATGCGCATGGCAATGCCGCGCTGCCGGCAAAGGTCGACGAGGGGCTTGAAGGTCTCGTCGATCCGGGCGAGCTCCTCCTCGTACTGGTCGTCGGAGTATTCGCGCACGGCGAATTTCTTTTTGTCGGCGAAGTTGCCGGGGTTGACGCGGACTTTCTCGACCCACTGCGCGGCCTCCATCGCGGCGTCGGGCTTGAAATGGATGTCGGCGACGATGGGCACGTCGCAACCGGCGGCGGCCAGCTCGGCTTTGATGTTCTTTAGATTGGCCGCGTCCTTGACCGTGGGCGCGGTGATGCGGACGATCTCGCAGCCGACCTTGACCAGGTCGAGCGTCTGCTTCACGCATTCCCGGGTGTCCATCGTGTCGCAGGTGAGCATCGACTGGACCCGGATTGGATTGGCGCCGCCAATGCCGACCTTGCCGACCTTGACCTCGCGGGTGTGGCGGCGCTGGTAGTGGTAGGGATTATGGCAATAGGGAATGGGCGACATGCGAGTTTCTAGCTTAGAATCGAACAGGCGCGAGGGCAAGTCCGGGTGATGGTTCACAGCCAGTTGACTATTTCCCCGGTGGTTCTAAAGTGGGAATTCCATGTCCAAAGTTTTCCTGGGGAGATTTGCTTTCATTTTTGCTGCCGGCGCCTTGTGGCTGACGGGGTGTTCCGTGGGGCCCAATTACGTGCCGCCGACGGTGCCGCAGCCGGCGAAGTACCAGGAGAGCGGGCCGTGGAAAGAGGCGAATCCCCGGGACGATATTTCCAAGGGAGACTGGTACAAGGTCTTCCATGATGCGGAGTTGACCGCGCTCGAGGAGCAGGCGCAACTGGCGAACCAGTCGCTGCGGGCGGCGGCGGCGCGGGTGAGCGAAGCGCGGGCGCTGGCGCGGCAGTCTCAGGCCGATTTTTTCCCGTCGGTTGATTTCAGTGGGACCGGTTCCCGCCAACGGACATCGCCGAATAATGGACAGCTCGTGGCGCAAACGCCCGTGGGTACAGCCACCCACCCGTACACCTTCACCTCGGCGACGGTGGTGCCGTTCGATCTGAGCTACGAGGTCGATGTTTGGGGCAAGCTGCGGCGCGCATTCGAATCGGCCGGGGCAAGTGCCCAGGCCAGCCTGGCCGATTACGAGACCGCGCTGCTCTCGCTCAAGGCGGAACTGGCGACCGAGTATTTCGCGTTGCGCACGGCGGACGGGCAGATCGACGTTCAGCGCCGGACGATTGAATCGTACAAGCAAAACCTCGATCTGACGAACAGCCGGTTCCAGGGCGGCATCAGCACGCAGCTCGACGTCGAGCAGGCCAAGGCGACGCTGGCCTCGGCGCAGGCACAACTGGCGGAGCTGGACGCCAGCCGCGCGCAGTTGGAGCACGCAATCGCGGTGCTGGTGGGTGTGCCGCCGGAAGGTTTTGTGATCAAGTTTAGTCCGCTCAGAAGCGGACCTCCCTCGATCCCGGCGGGATTGCCCTCGGATCTGCTTGAGCGTCGGCCCGACGTGGCCGCCGCGGAACGGCGCGTGGCCGCCCAGAACGCGCAGATTGGTGTCGCCATTGCCGCTTATTTTCCCGTGATCCAATTGACGGGGCAGACGGGTTTTGACAGCGGCGACCTGGGCTTGCTCTTCAATTGGGAAAGCCGGATCTGGTCGTACGGGCCGAGTATCCAGTTCCCGATTTTCGAGGGGGGCCGTATTGCGGCGAACATCAAGCAGCAGCGAGCCACCTATGAGGAGAACGTGGCCGATTACCGGCAGTCGGTGCTGGTGGCGTTCCAAAATGTTGAGGACAGCCTGAGTTCGCTCCGTTACCTGGCGCAACAGGAAGAGGCGGAGAACCGGGCCTTTGTTGCCTACAAGAATGCGCTCGACCTGACGAACTCGCGGTACACGACGGGGTTGGTTTCCTATTTTGACGTGATCCAGGCGCAGGGGCTCGAGCTGGGCGCGGAACAGTTGACGGTGCAGATCAAGGGCAACCAGATCGCGACGACGATCCAATTGATCAAAGCTTTGGGCGGCGGCTGGGCCGATTCGCAATTGTTGAAACCCGGTTACGGTGACCATGTGTCGGGGCCTTCGGCGTCACCGACCGTGCTGGGCCCGGCGGGTCAACAGGCGGTTCCGGAAGCGAGTATGCCGCTGCCAACCCAGCCTGTTGATCATTAAGGGGTTTGCAGAAAGCCGGGTTGTGGGTGGTTGGGAGAATGGACGCACTAAATATTTGCCGATCTTTCGTTTAGGCATATTTTTAGCTCGTAGCGGATCAATTCTCGCGCTTAAGTGACCAGACTCGAAGCAGATACCCCACCTTTTAACCACGCACTCGTATGAGCCGAGCAGGTAAATTTATCCCAGGTGGGGCACGGAGGACCGGACCAATTCGCGCTCCGGAACCGGGCGAAGCGCCGCAAGGGGGACCACCGACGGAGAAAAAGACGTCGGGCAAGGGGATCGGCCTGATCAGGCCGGTCTCAAAAGCGCAGCGACTGCCCATCGTCATCATGAGCGCGATAGTCAGTTGCATGCTCTTTATCGCGGCCTATTACTTCGCCTATCTACCGGAGGTTACCAAGGTGCGGGATTATGAACAGCAGGCAATGGATGCCCAACAAAAGCTAGCCGTCCTGCAAAAGCAGGCCGAACTGGATAAACAACAGGCTGCTTTAAAACAACAAACGCCGGTACAGGCAACGCTGTTGGTCGACAGCAAGCCATCGGGCGCAAATGTGACGATTGGGAACGAGCACCCGCAGACGCCGGCGAAGGTCACGGACCTGACACCAGGGACGGTAACGGTTTTGATCCAGGCCGATGGTTACGAGGATTATCAGCAGGAAGTGACCGTGAACGCGGGCAAGCCGCTCGATATGGGGACAATCGAATTGGTGCCGAAGGCGGGCAGTCTTTCGTTGACCAGCCCGCAGGACAATGTGACTTTTACGCTGACCGGACCGGGTGGTTACAACTATAGCGACCAGATTCCGGCCAACCTGTCGAACCTGAAGCCGGGGGATTATCAATTGCTCGCCGTGCAGGAGGGCTGGAAACTGCCGCCGATTGCGTTGACGATTCACGACAAGGAGAACGTACAGAAGGTCATCAAGTTTCCCTATGCCAACGCCATGATCACGTCGGTGCCGCCGGGCGCGACGGTGCGTAACGGGCGCACGGTGCTGGGGCAGACGCCGTTCTCGCTGACACAGCAGCGTCCCGGCACGCTGAATCTTTCGGTCGATCTTCCTCCTTACACGACGCAGCGGTTCGCACTGGAGCTGCCCGAGTTCGGTAACGTGACAAAAAGCTTAACGCTGCACCAGGACAGGAATTTTATCGCGGCCTGCGGGCTGCCCATGATCTGGGTTCCGGATGGTTTCTGGGCGGGGAAATATCTGATGCCTCAGAGCGAGTTTGAAGTCGTGGCGGGATATAATCCGAGCACGTACCGACGTTCAAATCTTCCTATCGACTCGATCACGTGGGAGGACGCCACGGCGTTTTGCAAGAAACTGACGGAGTACGAACGCCAAGCCGGAAAGCTGCCCGCGGGTTTCCACTACTCGTTGCCGACTGAAACGCAGTGGTCGGAACTTTGCGCGGACGCAAACATCGATCTGGCGGCGATGTCTCGCAACGGGACGACCCTCTCTTCGACCCAGGAGGTCGGTTACTCGGAGCCGAACAAGTACGGGATCTTCGACACGCTGGGTAATTTGTGGGAGTGGTGTTTGGACACCGATGCCCAGGGCAACCACAGCCTGCGCGGCGGGAGCTGGCTCAGTTCGCCGGATAATTTTCCAAGTCCCGATACGCGGAACACGGCCCCGCCGAAATACACGGACCGCTTTACCGGCTTCCGTGTGGTGCTGGTGCCGGATTAAATCCTGGCGAACGGCAGTAACGCTTCGCCAGAAAGGAAATACGGTCGTTTTAGGAAGGGTAGGCGTAGAGGGCGAGGCCGATGAGGAAAAGGCCGAAGGCGACCCCGGGCCAAGAGAGAAGGCGGAGCCGTTCCGGGGTGCGCGTGGCAAAATCGATGACGCTGCGCCAATAGTGCGGACTGTAAACGAGGATCATGCCCCAGACGACCCATACATAGGCCAGGATGGTCATGACGAAACGGGCGGGAGTCTGCACGAGAAAGGCGGCGTCGAGGATGACCGCAGCGGCGAGCAACAGGAGACAGCCCAAGCCGCGTGCTGCCAGAAAGCCGGGAACAAAAATCACCATGAGCACGCCCGAAACGGACCAGACGATCATCAAGCCGGTGCGCATGCCGGAGAGTTCTCCGAGGTCCATCAGGCCGGTGAGTGAGGTGAACCAAAGCGTGGCGGCGAGCATGAGGACGACGCCGAGAGGATAGTTGCGCGGTAGGGTTTTCATGAACGCGGCGAAGCGCTCTGGCGCGAGAGCGGGCGGAAGATGACTGATGAAGATGAGCAGACCAATGGCGATGGTCACGAGCTTCAGCGAAAGATAGGTGGGGTAAGTCATAAGCTTGCGGACAGCTTTCTGCCGTCCTGCGAAAGCCCGTGAGCATGCCTGTTTTGGCAAGCGATGTAAAGAGCACGGCGGCAATGGCAAAAATCGACGCGTTGTGTTATTGAAAAGGATGCGTTGGGCTAAAAAGGTCTTATTTAAACATTTTGCCTCGAGAAAAAAATCTAGTAATTTCCAGCTTGAAAATGAGAACGCTTAATAGAACTTTTTTGCTTATTCTTTGCGTGGCTCTGATTGCCTCGTCTTGGGGAACATATTGGGGGACTACCCAAAGTACCCATGGTCACATCGTCACTTATATCGAAAGATGGCCGTATTTGAGGCATGTGCGCCAGTATTCGCTTTTCGGCATTCTGGTTTGGAGCGTCCTATTTGTCAGAAGTGAAGGCACTTTTGTACGGGTCGGTTTAATCACGGTCGTCATGACCCTGCTACTGATGTGGATGCCTTTCAGGATTCACTAAATCAGCGTCTGTCTGCATAGAAGGAGTGATGTCCTTTCCGAAAAAAGCGCGGCGGGATTTCTCCGCGCCGCGCTTTTCTAAAGAGACCGTCGCAAGGGCCTGCGACGGCTGCCGGGCTCACTTCGTCTTTTTGCTTTCGCCGGGGCGGTAGTCTTCCTCGGCGCGGTCGAAGGCGGCTCCCATGGAGCCGAGTTCTTCGCCGGGCTTGAGGGCCTCGTAGCTTTCCTTTTCGCGCTCGATCTGTTCGGGCGTATAATCGGCGGCTTTGATGGAGAGGCCGATCCGGCGCTCGGTCTTGTCGACCTTGATGACGCGGGCGGAGACTTCCTGGCCGATTTTGAGGACTTCCTTGACCTTCTCAATGCGGTCGTTGCTGATTTGCGAGATGTGGACGAGGCCATCGATTTCGTCGGCGAGCTGGATAAAGGCGCCGAAGCTGGCCACCTTGCTAACCTTGCCGGTGACGAGATCGCCGATCTTGTAGCGTTGCTCGATCGACTTCCACGGATCGTCGCCAAGATGCTTCAGACTGAGCGAAATGCGCTGGTTGGCCTTGTCGATCTCGATCACTTCGGCCTCGATCTCGTCACCCTTCTTGAGCATTTCGGAGGGGTGATTGATCTTGCGGGTCCAAGAGAGGTCGGAGACATGGATCATGCCGTCGATGCCTTCCTCGAGTTCCACGAATGCGCCGTAGGCGGTGAGGTTGCGGACCTTGCCCTTGACGCGGGTGCCGGTCGGGTACTTGCCGGTGACGATTTCCCACGGGTTGGTATCGAGCTGGCGGACGCTCAGGGAGACTTTCTGGTCTTCCTTGCTGACGCCGAGGACGATTGCCTCGATTTCCTGGCCTTGGGTGAGCACGTCGGCGGGACGCGCGATGCGTTTGGTCCAGGAGAGTTCCGAGACGTGAACGAGGCCTTCGATGCCCGGCTCCAGTTCCACGAACGCGCCGTAGGGGACGAGATTGGTGACCTTGCCTTTGACCTTGAGGTTGACGGGATATTTCTCGGCGATCTGGTCCCACGGGTTGGCGGTCTTTTGCTTGAGACCGAGGGAGACGCGCTCTTTCTCGCGGTCGATGTCGAGGACGAGGACTTCGATTTCCTGGCCGACCTTGAGCATTTCGCCCGGATGGTTGAGGCGGCTCCAACTCATGTCGGTGATGTGGAGCAGGCCGTCGAGGCCGTCGAGGTCGATGAAGGCGCCGAAATCGGTGATATTCTTCACCGTGCCCTTGACCGTGCCGCCCTTTTCGATGCCGCCGAGCAGCTTGGATCGCTTTTCGGCCCGTTCCGCTTCGATGAGTTCACGACGAGACAAGACGACGTTCTTGCGTTCCTCGTTCAGTTTGACGATCTTGCACTCGAGGGTCTTGCCTTCGTAGACGCGGAGGTCCTTGGGCGCGATGATGTCGACCTGCGAACCGGGCAGGAAGGCCTCGACGCCAACGTTGAGCATGAGGCCGCCCTTGACCACAGCCTTGACCTTGCCGCTGATGAGGCCGCCTTCGTTGAAAATCTTGACGATCTTTTCCCAGTTCTGTTTCTGGGCCGCTTTTTCCTTGGAGAGAACGACCATGCCTTCGTCGTTTTCCAGGCGCTCGAGGAGGACTTCAACCTCGCTGCCGACTTCGAGTTGCTCGCTTTCTTCAAATTCGCTCAGGCTGATCACGCCCTCCGACTTGTAGCCGATGTCGATGAGGACTTCGTTGGGACGTTTCTGTAGGACGCGTCCCTTGACGATACTGCCTTCGGCAAATGAACGCATCGATTTGCCTAACAATTCTTGCATGGTTGCACTCATGGGATTTATAAGAGGCGCGGGTGCGCCGGATACTTGTCTGGAGTCCGGATCGAGACGGACCGGACTGTTCTTCTTACTACTCTAAAGACAACAAAACCGCCTTAGCCTGGGCGGAACAGGGTTAAAGGTTGCCCTCCGCGCCGCACGGCCAAAGCCGGGCTATCAAGCGCAGCCTTCCACTAGAGCAGGGTTTGGGGGTGATTGGCAAGACTTAATGAGCGGGTGGAGAGACGGCCTTGTTTTTCGTCATGGATGAGGCGATGATGACGCGCATGGCGCTGGAACCGTCAAGTACGAGAATGCTGGGGTTGATCGTGCCTGTGGCGATGCTGTTGTTTGCGTCGGGACGGGCGATGGCGGCGGATTCACCGCTCACGGATAAACCGCGCATACCCGATGACATGAGCGGCGTGGCGCAGGCGGCGGCGGACCTTTTCAAGATGGGGCGCTATGATGAGGCGGCGGACAAATACGAGACGATCATCCAGAAATACCCCGAGTCGCTCTACGCGTGGAGCAATCTCGGCGTGGTGCGCTTCGAGCAGAAGAATTACGACGCGGCCATCAAGGCGTTGCAACAGGCGGTGAAGCTTTCGCCGAAGGACGCCTTTTCCTGGTCCAACCTGGGGATAGTCTACGACCATCTCGGCCGGTATGACGACGCGATCAATGCCCAGCTTGCGGTCGTGAAGCTCAATCCGACCGATGCGGCGAGCTGGGATCGCCTCGGTCGTTGCTACTCGGAAAAGGGCGACAAGCAGAAAGCGGAAGAGGCTTTCGAGAAAGCGAACACGTTGCGCCGGAACTCCGACTCTGGGACAAATTGAGTCCGGTTTCGCTTTGCGCTTGAATATCGCCGCTGCCGGGCAATGCTCGGGGTTTAAACAGGAGAAAAAGCATGAGTCTGGATTTGAACGTGAAAGATTTGGGCGGAGAGGTGGCGAAATCGTCACTGGGGCTGATACATGAGTTCAAGGAGTTTATTTCTCGCGGCAACGTGGTCGATCTGGCCGTCGGTGTCATCGTCGGCGGCGCTTTCGGGCAGATCACGACGAAGCTGGTGTCGGATGTTGTCATGCCGCCCATCGGCTATTTCACCAGCGGGATTGATTTCACGTCGATCAAGTTTGATATCCAGAAGCAGGTGTTGGGGCCGGATGGCAAGATTGTGAAGCCGGAAATTGCCATCGCCTACGGCGATTTTATCAACACGGTGATCAATTTTCTGATCGTGGCTTTCGTTATTTTTTGGATCGTCAAAGGTGTCAACCTCCTCAAACGGCATGAGGCCGCCAAGCCCGCCGATCCGCCCGTGCCGTCCGCGGAAGAAAAACTTCTTATTGAAATCCGCGACCTGTTGGCCAAGGGGAAATAATGTCTTGCCGGGGTGTAACGGAATCGTGGCTTTGATTCACCCGGCGCGAATGATAAACCGAAGCGGTGAAGGTTAAGAAATTTCATTGCCCGAGGCTCGTCATGGCCACGGTGGCCCAGATGCGTACGGTGCTGCGCGGGTTTTGGCATCTCGTCCGCCGGCGCAAATTTCTTTCGCTGGCGCTTTTTGCCTTGACTCTGGCGCTCGGGGCGGCGGTGTGGCCCCACGACCAGGCCTGGCTGCGGCAGCTCCACCATCTCCAGCCGGAAGACCAGGAGACAATCGCGCGGCACATTTCATGGCACCTGGGGACATGGGGTGATTACCCAACCTACAACCTGCCGCTGGCGCTGGTGATCTGGCTTTACGGTGTCTGGCGCAAAAGCCGGGCGTGGCGGCGGCTGGCGGCGATTTGTTTGCTCGGCGCCACGCTGGCGGGGCTGTTCGACGATTGTTTCCGCCTGACGTTGGGGCGGCCCCGGCCCGACGTCGGTGTGCCGGATGGCTTTTACGGCATCACCTACGCATTCCAGGGCAAATTCCAGAGTTTTCCATCCGGCCACGCCGCGGCGGTGTTTGGCACCGCGGCGGCGCTGCTCGTGACCGATCTACCGCTAGGGATAGCGACCACCCTTTTCGCTCTGTTGGTGATCTGGGCCCGGATGGAGGATTACCGCCATTATCCGTCCGACGTGCTGGTCGGTTCCGCCATCGGGATTTACTTCGGGCTGATGACCGGCTGGGGCGCAAAGGTGCGGTTGCCGCGGGGCGGCAAGCCGGATTAATTTCCAGCTTGGATACCGGCCTTTACCTCGCCGATGGCGTTGTCGATGATGCCAATGGCGGCGACGCGATGGCCACCTTTGTCATCGGCAGCAATTTCAAGCTGGTGACGGGCGGAACGCAGGTCTCCGAGGGCGGCGTCCATGTGGGGCTGCCAGGAGGCCTGAACGTTGGGGATGAGGGCGCCGGAAGCGGCGAGGGCTCCGACGGCGAAGGCGAGGAGGAGGTGGGCGAAGTTGAATTTCATGCCTTAACCTTAAATAAGCTTTATGGCGCACGCAAGTGTCCGATGGTGAATTTTTGGTGTCTTTCACCTCCTTTCAACACCTCCTCTCGACAGTGCGACGGCTTCCCTTTAGTCTCCGGGTATGTTCTTCGGCCAGAAACGCGCCCCCAACACCCGGCTTGATTTGCTCAAAAGCGTGGTTCTGTTCAAGGACCTCCCGATGCGCGACGTGGCGATGGTCGACAGCCTGATGCATGAGCGTCGCTACCTGGCCGACGAGGTGATTTTCGACGAAGGCGAAGAAGGGCAGGGACTTTTCGTCGTGCTTAGCGGGCGGGTGA
This sequence comes from Methylacidiphilales bacterium, assembly GCA_021272315.1. Classification (GTDB taxonomy): domain Bacteria; phylum Verrucomicrobiota; class Verrucomicrobiia; order Methylacidiphilales; family UBA1321; genus JABDGH01. Next base: position 9,626 of record JAJSLI010000132.1, read on the forward strand.
AGATTGTGCGCCACGGCCAAGTGCCCGAGACGCTGTTAGAATTCGGGCCGGGCTCGTTTTTCGGGGAGGTGGCGTTGCTCGACCAGTGCGTGAGGACGGCTCAGGCCCGCGCGGTCGAGGATGCGCATATCGTGGCGCTATTCCGCGCTGAATTTTATTCTTTGCTGGAGACCCATTCGGCGATCGCCTCGCGGATCTCGTTCCAATTGGCGCGGGTGCTGGCGGCGCGGCTGCGCCAGGCGATCACCTCGCGGGACCAGCATATCTAGAGTATAAGATTCATGGACCGCTCGCTCGCTTCCGGCCCTCTCGTCTGGCTGGGCATCATCCTGACCACCTGCCTTTTGCTGGTTTTTTTCCAGACGATGTTGTGGCTGGTGCTGCCGTTGCTGCTGGCGGTGGTCTCCTATTACCTGCTTTCGCCGCTGGTCAATATGGCGATGGCGCGGGGGTTGACCCGCGAGCGGGCGGTGTTCATCGTCACGGTGCTGCTGACTATTTTCCTGGCGGCGGAGGGGTTTATCATTGTGCCGAAGATTGCGTCGGCCTCTCACAACTGGCAGGACAAGCTGGCTGATTACGGGCGCACCGGCGAGGACTTGGTGATGAAAGCGAAGCAGTCTGTCTCCAAATATTTCCCCTTTTTGCATCCGCCGGAATCCCAGACGGGCGGCATGGGCGTCGGCAGGATCGGATTCGTGGAGAGCGGGGCCACGCCAACGCCGTCGTCGAACAACGAACTGGAAAACCAGGTGGAAAACCTGCCGGCCAAGTATTCGGGCGAAATCGCGATGGAGGCGCTCCGCTGGGTTCCGTCGCTGTTGTTGGTGCCCTACATGACCTACTTTTTCCTGCTGGACGGCCCGCGGTTCAAGCGGTTCCTGGTGCGGGCGATCCCGAATGCCTTTTTCGAGAAGACGCTCTATCTTTTCTACCGGGTCGAGGACCAGATGCGCCGCTATTTCCGGGGCCTGCTGTCGCTGACGGCGCTCGACGCGGTGTGCCTCGGTGTCGGGCTTTGGTTTCTCGGGTTGGAGGCGCCGTTTTTCCTCGCGTCCCTGGCGGCCGTGATGGCGTGGCTGCCCTATCTCGGTTCCATCGCGGGCGGGCTGTTGGTCGTGCTGGTGGCGGCGCACGATGCGCCGAACCAGCCCTGGCTGCCGTACGAGGTGGTGGGGCTGTTCATCGCCGTGCGGATGCTCGACGATTTTGTCTTCATGCCGCTGACCATCGGCCGGAGTCTGCGGATGCATCCGCTGGTGACGGTGCTCATGATTTTGCTGGGTGGCGCGGTGGCGGGCATTTCCGGACTGCTGTTGGTTATGCCGGTGCTGGGCGTGGTGATGGTGGCGGGGCAGATCATCGGCGAGTTGGTGACGGACGAGCGGGTGCTGGCGCGCTATCGTCATGCTCGGCACCTGCGGCAGTTGCGCGCGAAGGCTGATCTGTAAGAGGCGGGGACGTGGCGCGATCAAGCGCGATTTGCCAGGGATCATTTGTTGAGTCGTGTTAAATATTTTGGTGGAATTTTGCGCGCCGCGCGAAAAATAAAATCGATTTAGCCGCGTCTTGTGGAGCTTTGCTGCGTCCAATGTGACTTTTGGGGCCGCCGGACGATGGTGCGCTGTCGATGTCGGGTTGTTATCGAGAGCAAAGCCGTCTTCGGGAAACGGCGTGGTGGCGGGCTTGGCGGACCTGTCTGGAGATGGGGCGTCCATGGCCGCACATTACCTTTGCCCGACGCCTGCTGTCTTGGCGTCCTGCGCGAAAAACGCGATAGCGGACAATCAAAAGCAGAGGCTTGAAAAGATGCCTGTCACTTTTTCCCCGCTTGCCGAGTTGATCGTTCGCGGAATCGTCAGCGAATCTTAGTTGACCTCGATTCTTGCCGCAGAAACGGGGCCGGTCTCCGTTTTTCCCCTTCTTAGGCCATTATTGCGACCATGGAGTACGTTTCCCTCTGATGATGCCTGGGTCTAGTGCCGCAATGCAAAAAGTGCTAATAAGCACTTGACGCAGTTAATTTTTAGAAATATAGTTTTTATAAGCACTGGAATGACATCTTGCAAACTCTCGCTTCCCAAACGCAGTTAGACTATGTCCGCACCGCCTGTCTTAAAAACCGCGCCAGCATGGGCGCAAGCGCCGTCGCCAACCTTCGTTGTTGGCGTGCTCATGAATCTATTCTACGGGGAGCCATTATCGCCCACATCGACAATAAACGGAAAATTTTTTGCAAGCCCGATCCCCAAAATGGAAACCAGCATCTCTTCAATCATCTTCATGCAAATGTTACACTTTTTGAAGGAAAAACTATTTACGTTGAAATGGTTATAATGGAACGGCAAATGATCATCCTTTTCGCACACGAACACACCACCTTCAACAAATTACCACAATGAACCAACCCAAACCCAAAGATACCCTTGCAGGACAAAAATGCCCTCTATGCAAAAAGGGGCAGTTTGAGCTCATACAAATTGATCACCGGGAGGAATGTCCTGATTCGCCTGCTGTGGTGGTTTCTGGCGTTTGGGTGGATCAATGCAATCACTGTAATGAAGTAGTATATCCCGGCGAAACAACCCGGTTTATCGAGCAATTAGTAAGTGAACAATCCGACTTGCTCTCGCCACATGAGTTGGAGAGATTACGAGAGGAGCTAGGGCTCGACCAAACTGAAATTGGAGAAGTTCTTGGTTTGGGAAGCAAGAGTTACCACAGGTGGGAGAAGGGAACGCAGTTCCCGAGTCGATCTATGTGCTACTACATTCGTGTAGTGGCAGAATTTCCCGAAGCCTATGCGTGGCTGCGTCAAAGAGGTTGGAAGCAAAAAAACCGTCTGCATGCCATCGACGCTACGCAAAATCGAACACATGCGTTCCCAGCGCTAGCGCGATTGGAGTCTCAAAAAGGCGTTGAGTCCGGTCGACTGCAATCCGGCGATAACGTCAACTATCCTAAAGCTTTTTCAAGAATACGTTTTTAAATGAAATCATTTTGGATAACCTTCTATTCGTACAAAGGAGGCGTGGGCCGTTCTCTGGCGTTGGCAAATATGGCCGCTTTGTTGGCCGAACGTGGGCGTCGAGTGGTATTGATCGATTTTGATCTTGAGGCCCCAGGTTTGGATAGCTTTGCCGAATTTCAATCCTGCAGCTCACAGCCCGGAGTTGTTGAATATGTTACCAAATTCATTGCTACCCAAAAGGCCCCGGGGATTGAGCCTTATGTGCATACCTGCAAGCATCTAGAGCAGCTGAGAGGGCAAGTCTGGGTTATGCCAGCCGGTCGAAAAGATGAATCATATAGTCAGCAACGGGTAGCCATTGATTGGGTAAATCTGTACCAGACCGGGTTAGGTGTACCGTTTATTGAAAATCTAAAGGCTTCTATTCAAGAAGCCTTTAGGCCTGATTATGTCCTCGTTGATTCCCGGACAGGACTTTCGGACATTGGAGGAATTTGCACCCTGCAAATACCAGATTTAGTCATATTACTCTTCGGGCTAAACGAACAGAATATTAGGGGCATCTCTTCGGTTGCGCAGCTGATAAGGGAAAGCCCTGGTATTAGAACGCCACAAATACTGCCCGTCGCCACACCAGTGCCGCAACTATCAAAAGACGATAGCGGGCTTTTGCGCGATAGATTGGAAAACGCAAAAAAGCTCTTAAAAATGGAAATCACAAACCAAATCAGCTATTTTCCACAAGCAGCGTTAGCTGAAAAATTATTTGTCTTGCAAGATGACCTCTTGCCATCGTCGTCCATTGAGTTTGAATACAAGCACCTATTGGATCAATGCATTGCTTTTAACCGAAATGGTTTAGATTTTCTTGTGCAAAAGGCCAAAGAATTTTGCACCAGTCTAGACAAGTCCAAGGCCTTTCAAATAGCAGACATTCTTCAAGAAGAACACATTGAACGCGCTGAGGCTTTATTTTGGATAGCACGAATACAGCGAACATTTGGGAATTCCAAAGAAGCAAAAATTAACGCGCAGAGGGCTCTAAAGCTCGATCCGATATATACAGAAGCGCTTGAGTTACTACGGGAACTTCACAAGTCCTCACCGCGTAGCATGCTTACGGTTTTAAACGATTTACTTCTTGATGCCGATCATATAGAAGACAGCGAACTTCGTGATCATTATCATGAAAGAGGTAATCTGGCGATGCAATTAAACGACTATGAATTAGCATTTCAATCATATAAGGCGGGCGTATCTATTACGGCAAATGATGATTTGCACTTTAATCAATTAATCAACTCCTTCAACATGGCAGAAGCAGAGCGCAGATCGACCAAGTCCAATAATGTGGCGGCATGGACTAAAGTTGTTGATATTTTCAATAAATATTTTACGACAGGCTCACAGCATTCTCAGGAAACTCGGGCTAACCAATATCAAGCTATGCATATTGCTTATGCTTGCGTCGGTGATCTTGAAAGAGCCCGTAAGAGTCTAGTACAGGCCAATATCTTGGCTGAAAGCCTAAGTGTTGTAGATCAGGTCTTCTCCGTAAAGACATATACATACATTAATGTTGATCAATTCGCAAAGCATAATGTAGAAATGCTTCAAGCACTCGATCAGGGTAAGTTATGGGATGGAATGAATCTCAATAACAAACGGGTTTCAAATGCAGCCTTAAGAAAAAGAAATACTGTAAGTCGCAGAAGGAAGAAACCTTAAGGCGGCATAGCAGGGGTATTTATTATGATATTACATGTCGGAAGCACTCATGATAACCAGCCAAAGATTTCTTCAAACCAACTTGGGGAATACATATTTGCTACTCCTAGTCGAAAGATTCAGATTCTTCAAAATCATAAGTTCGGCAGTAAATTTTGTGCTCCCTATTACACGCCTGCGCTTGAGGGTATCATCCGTTCTTTTCAAAACGGAAGATTTTCACGGGACATTTTAACTGACACGATACATACTATTGAATCACAAAAACCCCATAAACCCTACCACATTGCTAAGAAAAAGAACAACGTACAGGCTCTTAAAAGTTTTCTAGAAATAGGTGATGATGCCAATCCTCCATTAGGCGATCATAAAATTATTAGTCGTAATGCCCGCGTGGTCATAGATGGAGTAGCCGTGAGCGCTCGACCGGAGATTATTACAGAAGTAAAGCAAGAAGGACTTGCAGCATTTACAAAACTTCGGATTTCGAAGAGTAGAGCCTCTGCCGATGCGCAAGAGATAGTTCTTTTAGTTCTCCTACATTACGGACAACAGCAAAGCCACGATGAGTTAGTGTTTAGCCTAGAGAAAACTAAGCTTATCGATTGCTTTTCAAAAACGATCATCGCAGGCCACACTATTGGTAGACATCGCGATCATCAACTTCATAAGGCTCTCGCTGAAATCCGTACTCTTTGGCCAACGATAAAACCCAGAGACGAAAGTCGTTAGCTAATACCGCAAGTGATGCGCTAATGTCTTGCGCAGAACATTGTCCTGCTTGAAAACACGCCTTTGCGAAAAAAGGGGTCAGGCACCGTTTATTCACCGACGCCATGAGGCAGGATTGATTGGCGCGAAATGAAATTTCGCGGGAGCAGGCGGCGCTCCCAAGTACAACTTGGGAGCGAGGGAAAAAATAACCGTCGCATGGAGTGCGACGGCTACTTGGCGTCGTCTGCAGAACCCTTGTCCTGCTTGTAACCACGCCGTGAGATGGGTGTTCCATGGATAAATCCGAGATTGCGGATATTTATGCAAGACCCGCAGGACCGGGTGCCGGCACCGTTGCCAAAGGAGGCCAAGGCTCTTGGCTTCTCATTTTGCCAGGGTTTCCTTATCGTCGTGTCTTCCCATGCACTTTACGCTTCCGGCTCGTTGCCGCGTTCTGCCTTTGCTGGCGGGTGGATTCATCTTGGCCGGTATTTCAATCGGAAAGGGACAGGCCGCCGCCACGGTGCCGCTCAAGCCACTTTACCCGGGCGTTCCCGCCCTCGGGGAAGCCGACTTCTTTTCCGCGCTGAACCCCAATTATCCCGGTTTGGGTGAGGTGATCGCCGCGGCCAAGGCGGGCGATTACGAGAAGGCGAAACAAGCCTACCTCGCCTTCCGGCGCCGGTCCGACGCACCGCGTTATTTTATCTCGGCGGCGGACAAGCCGGCGGCGCCCACGGAGTCGGACGATTCCGCCGGTGACATCGCGGCCGATAACGAGTTCAGCGTTTTCGACATGATCTCGAAGCAATACGCGCCGAACGGCCGAGTCCGTTATCCCGATCCGATCAACTGGATATCCAATCCCGTGCCGAAGAGCGATCCGGCCTACAACGCCGAGTTCCAGATCTCGGTGAACCGTCACGGCATCTGGGGCGCGCTCGGCAGCGCCTATTGGAAGACCGGCAACGAGAAATACGCGCAGGCTTGGGCGCGGCAGTTCATGAGCTGGATCGAGCAATGCCCACAGCCGATGGCGCTGGACGAGTTCGCGAAAAAGGTGCCGCAGATCATCCCGTGGCGGACGCTCGATACGGCCATCCGCCTGGGCGAGAGCTGGCCGGGCGCGTACGCCCATTTCGAATTTTCGCCCGTGATGACGCCCGACGTGAACTTCGACTATGCGCGCTCCTTCCTGCAACAGGGCCGCTGGCTCTCCGCGGGTCTGGAAAATCATCCGGAGCGCGATGGCAACTGGGTGGTGGCGGAGGCTTCCGGGCTCTTTACCATGGCGACGCTCTTTCCCGAGTTCACCGAGTCGGATCACCTGCGCCAGGTCGCTTTCGGGCGCCTCGACACGGAACTGCAGCATTCGGTTTATCCCGACGGTGCGGAAATCGAGCTGACCAACCATTATCACGAAGGCACACGCCGGAGCTTTGCCCTTGCCCTGCGTCTCGCGAAGCTGAACAACCAGCCGGTCGATCCCGATTTTATGGCGCGGCTCAAGACGATGTACGACTTTGAAGCGGCGATGATCGACCAGCACGGCGGCGTGCCCATGCTCAACGACGGTCTGCCGGAAAACTGGGTGAAGCCCTTGACCGAAGGGACAGCGCTCTGGCCGGACGACGCGCAAATGAAGTTCGCCGCCACCCTGGGCAAGGAAGGCACCGCCCCCCCGCTCTCGAGCCTGCTGCCCTATGCCGGCTACGCGCTGATGCGCGACACGTGGGCGCCGGACGGCATGACGCTGACGTTCCAGGGCGGACCCATCGGCTCCGGACACTGGCACGAGGATGGGCTCTCGATTGATCTTTCGGTGAACGGCAAGGACATCCTGACCGAGGCCGGCCACTACACCTATGACCACTCGAAATGGCGCTACTATGCGATTTCGACCGAGGGACACAGCACCATCATGGTCGACGGCAAAGGTCAGCATCGCGGCCTGCGTTACTCCAAGCCGGCGATGCCGCGCGTGAAGGCGGGCGTCTCGTGGATGACCTCGGACGTGATCGATTTTGCGGCTTCGACCTACGACAAGGGTTACGCGCAGGAGTTCCTCACCACCACGCAGGGATTTCCGATCGGCTGGAAAGAGCCGAGCGATTTCTCGATCACCCACACGAGGCAGATTTTCTTCCTTAAACCGCGCGCTTTCCTTGTGCTCGATTTCCTGACCGGCGCCGGCACGCATCGCTATGACGCCTATTTCCATCTCGATGCGCCAAATGCCTCCCTGGCGAAGGACACTTTGATCGCCGCTTCGCAGAATACCGACAGGAACAATCTTGCGCTGGTACCGCTCGACCGGGCCGGCCTCACCGCCCGCGTGGTCAAGGGCCAGCAAGATCCACCGCTGGGCTGGATTCCCATGGAGCACCGGCCCATCCCCGTGGTGATCTACACCAAGACCCAGGCGGCGCCCGCCACCTTCGCCACGCTTCTGGTCCCGTTCGGTACAACCGTACCCGAAGTTGTTGCGACATCTCTCGACGGCGGAGGGAATTTTTGGGCCCGTACCGTGAAGCTCATGGGTGAGACGGATGAGATTTTTTCGCGCGTGTCGGGTATGGGAGAGCTGAAAGCCGGCCAATCCAAGCTGCAGCCTGACCTGAGCGCCACGGGTCAGGCGTTTGTCGTCCGCCAGCCGGCGGATGGTTCCGGCGTTTCCGTGGCTGGATACGGCGTAACGCAATTCGGTACCGCGGGCGGCCTCTGGACCATTTCGCCGGCTGGAAACATCGTGGCCACGCGGGCAAAAAAAGAGGAGAAACTCCAACTCGAGAACGTTGGCGACCAGCCGCTGACGCTCACCCCCACATTGGGCGGCGCCCCGGTGCAACTGGCGCCACATGCCATGCTGAATTGAGCCGGCCCCGTGCAATAAAACATTCACCCGTTGCCAGGGCAGAGGCGCCAACCTTGTCCTGTTTGAAAACACGCTTTAGAATGGGTGTGCCATGGATAAATCCGAGATTGCCGATATTTTCGAGGAGATCGCCGTTTTGCTGGAGTTGAAGGGCGAGAATCCGTTCAAGGCCCGCGCCTACGTCAACGGCGCGCGGGTGCTGGGCAATTACGAGGGCGACCTGGGCAAGTTGGTGGCCGAGGACCGGCTGGAGGAGCTGCCCGGCATCGGCGAGGCGCTGCACCAGAAGATCGTCGAGTTGGTGAAGACGGGCCACCTCAAGTATTACGAGGAACTGCGCGCCTCGGTGCCGGAGGGTCTGCTCGGGCTGCTCGACGTTCCGTCGCTCGGGCCGAAGAAGATCAAGGCGCTGCACGAGAAGCTGGGGGTGACGAGCGTGGCCGACCTGGAGAAGGCGTGCCGGGAGCATCGCGTGCGGGAGCTGGCCGGCTTCGGCGCGAAGACGGAGGAGAAATTGCTGGCGGGGATCGCCCAGGGGCGCGAGTACGCGTCGATGCACCGTTATGCCGAGGCGTGGGCGCAGGCGGAAGAAATCCGCGAGGCGCTGCGCGGGCACGAGGCGGTGATCCAGCTCAGCGTGGCGGGCAGCCTGCGCCGGGGCCGGGAGGTGATCCGGGACCTCGACCTGGTCGCCTCGTCGCGTGAGCCGAAGGAGGTCATGGATTATTTCGTGAAGCTGCCCGGGGTGAAACAGGTGACGAACCACGGGACGACCAAGTCGAGCGCGTTGTTCGAGTCGGGCATGTCCGCCGACCTGCGGGTGGTGAGCGACAAGGAATATCCCTACGCGCTGCATCATTTCACCGGGAGCAAGGAGCACAACGTGGCCATGCGGCAGCGGGCCATCGCCCGGGGAAAGAAGCTGAGCGAGTGGGGGCTGTTTGAGATCGCGCCGGGCAAAAAGGACGCGGAGGAGAAGGAGGGCAGGCTGGTGCCCTGCCGCACGGAGGAGGAGATTTTCTCGGCGCTGGGGCTCCAGTACATTCCGCCGGAACTGCGCGAGAACCTGGGCGAGATCGAGGCGGCGGAGAAGGGGGAGATTCCGCGGCTGGTCGAGTGGCCCCAGTTGCGCGGCACGTTCCACTGTCACACGAACTGGAGCGACGGCCGGAACACGCTGGCGGAGATGGCGGGCGAGGCGCGCGAACTCGGGCTCGATTATCTCGGCATCGCCGACCACTCGAAATCGTCGTTCCAGGCCAACGGTCTCAACGAGGAGCGGCTGGCGGAGCAGATCGGGATGATCGCGACGCTCAATTCCCAGGTGAAGGATTTCCATGTCTTTGCCGGAAGCGAGGTGGACATCCTGAAGGATGGCCGGCTCGATTTTTCCGACGACGTGCTCAAAAAGCTTGATTACGTGGTGGCGTCGGTCCACAACGCGATGAGCCAGGACGAGGAGGAAATGACGGCGCGGGTGATCCGCGCGATGGAAAACGAATACGTCACGATGCTGGGCCACGCCACGGGCCGGTTGTTGCTGGAGCGCGAACCGTACAAGATCAACATGGAAAAGATCATCGATTGCGCGGCGCGGACCGGGACTTGGATTGAGCTCAATTGCAGCACCTGGCGGATGGACATGGACTGGCGCTGGTGGCATCGCGCGCGGGACAAGGGCGTGAAATGCGCGATCAATCCCGACGCGCACCGGATTGCGCAGTTCGCCATGTTGCGGCACGGCGTGACGATCGCGCGCAAGGGCTGGCTGCGGCGCGAGGATGTGGTGAATACGTTGTCGCTCGCGGCGATGAAGCGCGAACTTGCCCGCTAGGGGTCCTGCGGACGGCGGTATCGCTTTGCCCGAAAAGAATGATGCTGTGTTCAGGGCTATTTCCACTCTCGCCAATTATCAGTAAATGATTAAGTTATAAATAATGACTCTGGAGAAGGGTTCCTATCACCCGGTTTCCGCCTCGCGGCGCTGGATGTGCGACTTGGTTGCGCTGAGCCGGAAGGTTCCCATCGCCGCGCTGGAGCACCGGCTTCACCTGCAACCGGTGATGGACGCGTTGCATGAGGCGCCGAAACCGCATCCGACCTGGAGCACGCTTTTCCTCAAGGCTTTTGCGTTGCTGGCGCGGCGGCGGCCCCACTTGCGCCGGAGCTATTTCGGTTTTCCGTGGCCGCGGATTTACGAGCACCCGGTGAACGTGGCGGCGATTACGGTGGAGCGCGAATGGCAAGGCGAGCACGCGACTTTTTTCGAGATGCTGCCGACGCCGGAAACGATGGGGGTGATGGAACTGCACCACTACCTGCGCCGGCTGAAATCCGAACCGGTCGAGAGTTTCCGCTGTTTCCGCCGGTTGACCCGGGGAGGCGCGCTGCCCTTTCCGGCGCGGTGGCTGATCTGGCGGTATCTCTACTCGTTGTCAGGACCACGCCGGGCCGCGTATACCGGGACGTTCGCGATCAACGGCGGCACGCGTTTTCCCATCCGCCCGGTGACGACGACGGGGGCGATCGGCACGACGATCTACTTCGGGCTGTTCGACGCGGAGGGCAACACCGATGTCTGTCTTACCTTCGATCACCGCGTGATGGACGGCGGCGTGGTGGTGCGGACGCTCGACGAACTCGAGTCGGTCCTCAACACCGATATCGTGATTGAATTGAAGGCGCTGGCCGGACAACGGGAAACGGTGGCCTAACCGCCGGCCGCTACATTATATAACGGGAACCTGCGGCAGGTGCCAGATGTCGCGGGCGTACTCGTGGATGGTGCGGTCGCTGGAGAATTTGTCGACGCGCGCGGTGTTGAGGATGGCCATTTTCGCCCAGCGGGCTTTGTCGCGGTAGGCGGCATCGACCCGGGCCTGGGCGTCGCTGTCGGAGTGAAAGTCGGCGAGGCAGAGGTAGGGATCGCCGCCGTCGAGGAGACTGTGCTTGAGCGGCCCGAGGACGCCGGGTTCGTCGGGCGTGAAGAAGTTGGAACCGACCCAGTCGACGATGGCTCGCAGTTCCTCGTCGGCGAGGTAGTAGTCGTGCGGATTGTAGCCGCGGCGCCAGAGCGCCTCGACCTCATCGACGGTGAGGCCGAAGATGAAGATGTTGTCAGCGCCGACTTCCTCGAGGATTTCGACGTTGGCGCCGTCGAGCGTGCCGA